>NZ_JAVDUS010000006.1:0-395375 GCF_031456485.1 Bacillus sp. 3255 | reverse complement strand
GACGCTATTTGGCGTCATCGGGCATGAATTTGCCTCGAAACCGGCAAATAAGGGCTCCCGTGTCCGTTAGAATCGCGTCGCGCCGATTTGCGCGCAATTAGCGGCCGTGGTGTCCGTTAGCGCGGGCGCGGCGGGGAACGGCACCCGTGCGGGCGGCGCCAACAACGCAGCGACTCCCTGTGGCCGCTCGCTCCCAGTCCGCACGGCCACAGCTGCCATCCGCCCGCTCATCGGCGAGCAACGGACACAGCGGACCTTATTCCGCGAATTCGGGCCGGCGCGGAATTCTAACGGACACCGGCGACGCTATTTGGCGTCATCGGGCATGAATTTGCCTCGAAACCGGCAAATAAGGGCTCCCGTGTCCGTTAGAATCGCGTCGCGCCGATTTGCGCGCGAATAGCGGCCGTGGTGTCCGTTAGCGCGCAGCGCTCGCCCAGCCCCTCCAGCACGAGCGTCCACCGGCACGCTCTCCCGCCTTCGCGCCCCTCCAGCACGAGCGCCCGCCGGCACGCTCTCCCCGCCTTCGCGCGCAGCGTCACTCGCGGCAGGCACCACCGCCCCCGCGCAAACAAAAACCCCAGCCACAAACATGGCTGGGGATCCTTCTACGCGTATGTACGGCGAATGCGCTCCGCGATCCAGTGGTTGACTTGGAACAAGTCGGCAACAGGCTGGCGGGTAAATGGCAGAGTCGGCATATAGCCCGGAGGACCGAACTCCGGTGTGAACGTTGCGACGGGCTGCGCGGTGATAATGCTATTGCGGAACATCTCATTCCACCATGCTTCGAACTGCTGCAAATGTCCGGCAAACTCCGGAGCTGCAGGATGAGGCACCTGCGGGCCCTCCTCGAAGCCGACCCGGCCGTGAATATGCAGCGCCCGGCTCATAATAAGCGCGAGGTCCTCGCCCTGGTCGGCAAGCATCGACTCGCACACACAGGTGAAATGGCTGAAATCAGCCGTCACCTTCAGATCCGGGAACTGTCTCAGCACGCCGGCCGTCGCTCGCGGTGTGAACATGATGCGCCCGCGGTGCGTCTCATGGCCGACTTGAATGCCGGACGCTTTCTCGACACGCAGCGCATGCTCAAAAAAACGATACTGCACATCCTCGGACATATAATCTTTGCCGCTGTGACTATTAATGATAACCGGCGAGAACTGCTTGGCCCTCTCAACCTGCTCGGCAAAAGATTCCTCATTCGCCGTGAAAATTTGCGGAATGTAAGCAAGCCCAAGCTCTTCCATCAGCTCTTTGAACTCATTCTCCTGCTCAACACTTGGCAATGGCGCCTCGATGCCCTCGTAGCCGTGATCCTTCGCACGGTTCAACTGCTCGCGAAGCGAGCCGGTCATGCCCCAAAGGGCGTGAAACAAGTGTAACTTCATCAGATTCCCTCCTTTATGATCTCATGGATACTTTTCGTGCTGAAATCAGGAATTCCTCCCGCGCTCCCGTTTTTTTCCTGCTTTTTCCCAAATTAACACGAAAAAACACGTTAACGCAGCATATTGCCGCACTAGCGTGTTCATATCGCCTAGATGGAGAAGGCATATTTGCCCGCTGGAGGAATTTCCGCCAATTCGGGACGATTCTCCTTCACCAGAATGCGATCCAGAATCAACTGTTCGAAATAAGCGAACCCGCTGTCCCGCACGCGCGGGCGCGAAAGCGAAATTTTCACATCCAAGGCAATCCTGCCTTCTTCTATTAAAATGACGCGGTCCGCCAGCTGCACAGCTTCCGACACGTCATGCGTCACAAGCAATGCCGTGAACTTCTGCTGAAACCAGAGGCGCTCGATGAGCTGCTGCATCTCGATACGGGTCAGCGCATCCAGCGCGCCGAGCGGCTCATCGAGCAGCAGCAATCTCGGCTGCCCGGCCAGTGCGCGGGCCAGAGCGACGCGTTGGCGCTGCCCGCCGGACAACACCCCCGGCCATTCCTTCGCTCTGTCCGCCAGCCCCACCTGCTTAAGAACCTCCTCCGCTCTCCAGCGTGAGCCGTCTCTTACGCCTACTTGCACGTTCGCCAGTACTCGGTTCCAAGGCAGCAAGCGGGCGTCCTGAAACAGCACGCGCGTATCCGCATGAATCCCCTTCACCTGCTGTCCGTCAAGCTCGATCTGACCGCCGGACGGTTTATCCAATCCTGCGATCAGCCGCAGCAGCGTGCTTTTGCCGCATCCGCTGCGCCCGACAATCGCAATGAACTCGCCTGGCGCTGCGTCAAGCTCGATCTCGTGCAGCACCTGCTTTGCGCCAAACTGCTTCGCCGCCTGTTTCACTTGCAGCCGAAGGCCTTTAGTCTCCGTCATGGTGTCCACTCTCCTCTACGGTTTCAAGAAATTAGGATGCCACTGGAGCCAAGCGCGTTCCAACAGCTTCGCCATATAATCGGACAATTTGCCGAGCAATGCATACACAAGAATACTAAGAATCACGACGTCCATCTGCAAAAATTCCCTGGCATTCATTGCCATATAGCCAATACCCGAACTGGAGGAGATCGTCTCCGCCACGATCAGCGTGATCCACATAATGCCTAAGGAGAAGCGTATGCCCACCAAAATCGAGGGCAGCGCGCCGGGAACGATGACTTTGCGGAACAAATGGATGTGGCGCAGCCCGTAGACGCGGCCCATCTCGATGAGCCCGGGATCGACCGACCGGATGCCATGAAACGTATTGAGATAGATTGGGAAAAACACCCCAAACGCCACGAGAAAAAGCTTGCCTTCCTCGCCGATGCCGAACCACAGAATGACCAGCGGAATCATCGCCAGATGCGGGATATTGCGCAGCATTTGGACGGAGGTATCCGTAATTTTTTCTAGGATAGGAAGAAGTCCATTGATCAGACCAAGTGCGAAGCCGATACTGCCGCCTATGGCAAAGCCGAGGAAAGCCCGCTTGGAACTGGCGCCGATATAATCGAATAGCGTCCCTTTTTCGGCCAAATGAATACCTGCTGCAAGAACAGCCGATGGCGTGGACAGAATGCGCGTGGAAATAATCCCGAATTGTCCCAACAGCTGCCATAAAGCAATCAGCACGATCGGCAGCGCCCAAGGGAGCAGCCCTTTACCCAGAGACTTTGACAGGCTGGTTGGCATCGGATGAAACCCCCTTCGCCGGCTTCGGCAGCTCCGTATTAGCAATGAGCTCACCGAACGGACTAACGTAATTGGCTGTTTCTTTCGAACGGTTCACGGCAGTCTTCAGCGGCAGATGCGGAAACAGCAGCTCCGCCGTCCGGTAAGCCTCTTCCAAGTGCGGGTAGCCGGAGAAGATGAACGTCTCGATCCCTAGATCCGCATATTCTTTCATGCGGGCGGCTACCGTTTCCGGATCGCCGACTAATGCGGTGCCCGCTCCGCCGCGAACGAGCCCGATACCGGCCCACAGATTCGGACTGACCTCCAGCTTCGTGCGGTCTCCGCCATGCAGCTCCGCCATGCGGCGCTGGCCTTCGGAGTCCATACGGGCAAATATTTGCTGCGCGGAGCGAATCGTTTCATCATCCAAATGAGATATTAACCGGTTGGCATCCGCCCACGCCTCCTCGGAAGTTTCGCGCACGATGACGTGCAGGCGGATACCGAATTTCACCGTGCGGCCGCGTTTGGCAGCGGCTTCGCGCACGGTCTTAATTTTCTCCGCCACTTGAGCCGGCGGCTCCCCCCATGTCAAATACATGTCCACATGGTCGGCCGCAACCTCAATACCTGCCGGCGACGAACCGCCGAAGTAAAGCGGAGGATATGGCGCTTGAAGCGGCGGATAGACGATTTTGCCGCCTTTGACCTGCAAATGCTCACCGGTGAAATCCACTTGCTCGCCGGCCAGCTCCTTTCGCCAGATGTGCAAGAATTCATCCGTCAACTCATAACGGGCATCGTGATCCAGGAACAAGCCGTCGCCTTCCAGCTCCTGCGCATCGCCGCCGGTCACGACATTAATTAGAAGCCGGCCGCCCGAAAGCCGGTCGAAGGTGGAGGCCATACGGGCCGAAAGCGTCGGCGACATCAAGCCCGGACGGACGGCAACGAGGAATTTCAGCCGCTCCGTTGCGGGGATCAAGGATGATGCGACAACCCAAGCATCTTCGCAGGATCTCCCCGTAGGCAGCAGAACGCCGCCGTAGCCGAGTCTGTCGGCCGCTTGCGCAATCTGCTTCATGTAGTCGTAATCGACTGCGCGCGCCCCTTTCGTAGTCCCCATGTATCTGCTGTCTCCGTGTGTCGGAATAAACCAGAATACTTCCATCTTCATCGTCTCCCTTTATCGGTATTAGTTTAAGCTCGAAACTATTTCGCAGCCGGCAATACGGCGTCTTTCACTTTGATTTCTTTCGGAATCAAGCCCAATTTGAAGAACGTATCGGCAATTTTCTGCTGCTCGGCAAGCAATGCCTCATCGATCGGTTGAATCCCGTACGTTCTCCGTTTAGCTGCACGCTCCAAGGAAGGAACGTCAATCCCCAACTGCGGCGACAACGTTTCGGCGAGCTCCTTCGGATGATCCTTGGACCAGGCGTCGACCTTGGCCAGTTGTTCCAGAATCGTTTTCACCGTATCCGGGTTGCTCTCCGCGTACGAGCGGGTGGCAAGATAAAATTCGTGGTTCGCTACGGTGTCTTTGCCGTCCGCCAAAATCTTCGCCTTCGCCGATGTTTCGGCAGCTGCGAAGAACGGATCCCAGATGACCCAAGCATCCACGCTGCCTTTCTCGAACGCAGCCCGTGCATCTGCCGGAGGCAGGAAAGCCACTTGAATGTCCTCATATTTCAAGCCCGCCTTCTCCAGCTGTTTGACTAACAGATAATGCACGTTGGAGCCTTTGTTCAGGGCGACTTTCTTCCCTTTCAGGTCGGCAACGGTTTTGATGTCGGACTTCTCCGGGATAAGGATCGCCTCGCTGGCCGGGCTCGCCGGTTCATGCCCTAAGTAAACGAGCGGCGTGCCTGCCGCCTGCGCGAATATCGGCGGCGCCTCGCCGGTATGACCGACATCGATGCTGCCGACATTCATCGCTTCGAGCAGCTGCGGTCCGCCTGGGAACTCCGTCCATTGCACGGAGATGCCCTTCTCTTTCAGCACTTTATCGAGCTCGCCGTTAGCCTTCAGGAAGTTCACCGTCCCGTATTTCTGGTAGCCGATGCGGAGCGTCGTGCTTTTACCTTTTCCTTCTTCGGCCTTCGCCGCCGCAGGTGCCTTGGAATCGGCCGCGCCTGCCGCAGGCTTGGCGCCTGATCCGCAGCCGGTTAACGCCGTAACGAGCAGAGCGGATAAGGCGAAAGTAACGAATGCATGTTTTTTCATGTGCAAAACCCCTTTTCTTTATTTGAATCTAACCAGAACAAAAAAGAGACACAGCAATCCCGTTATGGATGATTAGCCTGTGTCTCCGGTGGTCCGGTCGATACATAATTATTCTGATGTTTTTACTTGGTTTTAATTTACCAACATTCCCCTTATTCGTCAATCTATTTTTTAGGTATAACATTTTCGACTTTATTCGCCGAAATTAAACATAGGATAATTTACCCAAAAGGGAAAACATGACCCTTACAAAAAAAAGAAAAACTTCGGAGGCTGGACAGAAATGGATTTGACGAAATTCACAAGAATCACCAGTTTGACAAGGTTGACCAAAATGACGCTTTACAAGAAACTGCTCTGCAGTTTTGTCGTTGTTTTATTGCTTCTTACGGCAATTAGCGTGTCCTCTCAATTGAGAATGAAGTCGATGAGTGCGGCAGCTAAACAAACGACCGAAAAAGGGCTTCCCTCTGTGATCCTGCTTGGCAATTTAAATTTCGATTTGAAAAGTCTCGACGATCAAATGCTGCGTCTTCAATTCAATATGGAAGATAAAACGAAGGAGAACCTAAGCGGAACCGGGATGCTGGAGGAAGAAACGACATCCTCGCCCACCGAAAGGGCACAGAGCTTATTCAATGACATTCAAAAGCAAGTCCAACTCCTGGACGGGATTTTCCAGAGCGAGAAGGACCTTCAGATGCTGAAAGTATTCAAAGATCAATGGCAGCAATATGCAAGTGTGTTTCCGGCAACGCTCGCAGCGGCTGAGAAGCATGGCGCCGAAGGCATGGCGATGATTCAACTCGCGGACACCAATCTCGGCAGCTGTTCCTTGCTGATTGAATCGTTCACCAAACGTATTCAAGAGAATGCGGAAGGCTGGTCTGCCGAAGTCGATCAATCTTATCAAGACGGCGTGACTTGGAATATGACGCTTAGTTTGATTGCTATCGCACTGGGACTGATCATCTCGTTCCTGATCGCGCGCCACGTCTCCAAACCGATTATCTCGATGAGTGCCGCGGCGAAGCGCATTTCCGAAGGCGACCTGTCCGTTCGTTATGTGCCATTGAAAAGACAGGATGAGATCGGCGGTCTTGACGCATCCTTCGCTCAAATGACCGAGCACATGCGGACCATGATTCAAACGGTAAGCGGGCATGCCCAAAGTGTCTCCACCTCGGCAGAGCAGCTGCGCGCAAGCTCCGTCGACATGCAGGAGGTATCGGAGCAGATCACGCAGACCGTTAAAGAAGTCGCATCCGGCGCCGATCAGCAAACGTTGACGATGGAAGAAACGTCCCGCTCCATGGAAGAAGTCGGCTCCGGCATCTACCGGATGGCCGAGAGCGCCTCGTCCATCGCCGAGTCGATCGAATGGACGAAGCAGCAAGCCGAGGCCGGCGGAACGTACGTGCAGAGCACGGTGCAGCAGATGGAATCGATTCACGCGTCCGTGCACCAGACGGATCAGGTCATGACTGAGCTTGAGCGCAAATCGCAAGAAATCGGGCATATCCTGCAGTCGATTCAAGAGATCGCCCAGCAGACGAATCTACTCGCTCTCAATGCCGCTATCGAGGCGGCACGTGCCGGCGAGCAGGGGCGCGGCTTCGCCGTCGTCGCCTCCGAAGTGCGCAAGTTGGCCGAGCAATCCGGCCAATTCTCGGCTGAAATCTCCTCTCTGCTTGCGGACATCCAAACAACCGTGCACGACTCCGGCCATGCGTTAAGCCAGGTGAAAGACGAAGTGCAAACGGGCATTGAGCTCGTTCAGAAAACCGAGCAAAATTTCGGCGAAATCGTACAATCCACCAATCAGGTGGCGTCGCAAATTCAGGAGATGGCCGCAACCTCCGAGCAGATGTCGGCAGGCGCTCAGCAGATTACGGCTTCCGTCCAGCAAGTCGCGTCCATCGCCAGACAAACGGCCGATTCCTCGCAGGGCGTTTCGCAATCTGCCGTCGATCAGCTGGAAACGACCGGCGAAGTGAAAGTTGCTGCGCAGTCATTGTCCACAATGGCGGAGGAGCTGCAGGAAATTCTTTCCCGTTTCCGTATCGCCTAGCCATAAAGCTCCACGGAGCTGCGTCTTTTGTGTTGAGACGCGAGTTAGATGACTTCCCTCTGGTCCTATGGACCTAGAGGGAAGTTTTTTTGTGGTTGGCGCGGGGGTGCGGGGGGCGCGGAGCGAGCGCCGCATGAAGCGTAACTGGAATTTCTCCAGTTATTTCCTCCATTTCCCCCTTCAACTGAGGCGATAACTGGAAATTCTCCTGCTAATTTCACGAGAAATTGCAGTAAGGCTCGTCAATCGCTAATTTTAGATGGAGAGATTCCTTTTATTCCGTCCAGTGGGCTGCCTGGACACTGGAATAACTGGAGTTTTTCCAGTTATTCCAGTGCGGCTAGTTGTGCAGCTTAATGTGGTGCAGATTGCTCAGCTTATGCAGCGCAGCTCAATGTGGTACAGATTGCTCAGCTTATGCAGCGCAGCTCAATGTGGTGCAGATTGCTCAGCTTGTGCGGCGCAGCTCAATGTTGTGCAGCTTTGCGCCGCTCGCGCGGCTCAGCGCAACGCAGTGCAGCAACGGCACGGCTGTACAGCTGCAGCTATACGGCCGCACCTCCCTCACCAGCAAGTTAACGGAAATACGATTCGTTATTTAGCCTCAAGAAGGAGATTTGGGGGAGGAAGCGGAAGTGTAAGACCTTATTTCGCGGTTATTCCTTCAAATTCTGCGAAAAACCGCTTAATAACGAATCGTATTTCCTCTTCATCCGCAGAATGGGTGGTTCTTGGTGAAATAGCGAACTGTATTTCCCTTTCACCGATAGGATGTGCAACGCAACGCGGGAGCTTACGGGGCAGAGATCAAAAAAGAGCCAAGCCGTATAAACAGCTTAGCTCCTTCTTTACCGACAATTACAAAGTCCGCGCTCGTGCCTCCACCGGCTGACGCCGCTTCATATTGGCGATGGCGACGCCGAGCAGAATCAGGATGCCTCCGCCGATCTGAGCAGCGCGAATCGGATCGCCGAGCAGGAAAAAGCTGACGATAATCGCGATGAACGGCGGAATATTCATAAACATAGAGCTCGTGGACGGACCGACGACGGCGATGCCTTGGTTCCACCAGAAGCCCGCCAAACCTTGGCCGATGACGGCCACCGTAATGAGCAGCAGCCAGGTCAGCCATTGGTGACTAGAATGAAAGTTCCCTTGAAATGCCTCAACTCCGACAGCCGGCGACATCATGATGGTCCCGATCACCGTTGAATAGATGGTCACTTCATACGAGCTCATCCCCGTTGTCAGCTTCCGGATGAACAGCAAGCTGGCTGACATGCCCAGCATCGCCAACAGCAAGTAAATATCTCCTTTGGAAATCCCCAGCGATTTCCCGCCGTATAGCACGATGCACACCACACCTGCAAGCGCAACAACCGCTCCTGTAAGCTTCGTTGCGGTTACTTCTTCTTTTAGAAACAGACGGGATAACAGTGTCGTGGCAATCGGCGATAAAGCGATGATAAGTGCGGCATTACCCGCAGTTGAGTGCTGCAGCCCCGTGAAGTAGAAGAGCTGGTTGATCAGCGTGCCGAAAATACCGGCGAACAGCAGCAATCCCCACTCCCGGGAGGTCGGCCTACGTATCGATTTGTTAATTAGAGCCACGGAAATTAGAAAAAGCGACATGACGACTAAACGGGCGAATGACAAAAAAATCGGCGAGAAATCCCGCAGCAAATAGGCGCTTGCAACATAATTGAAGCCCCATAACAGCGACACTCCCCAAAGCTTCCATAGAACAGTACGGTCTGACATCTCTCTGTAGTCTCCTTGAATGGTTATCGTTCCATGTTTCTTATCATACCAAATTATAAGGGGATGGGGTATGGAAATGTGGAGATGGGTTATGGAAATGTGGAGATGGGTTATGGAAATGTGGAGATGGGTTAGTTATTGAAATGGAAATGTGGAGATGGGGTATTGAAATGTGGAGTTGAGTTAGTTATTGAAATGTGGAGATAGGATATTGAAATGTGGAGATAGGGTATTGAAATGTGGAGATAGTGTATGAAAATGTGAATCCCGCCTAACCGACCAAAGGCTGCCTCCAATTCGTCAGGAAGCAGCCTTCTTTGCTATTTTACCGCCTTGCCAAGTCTGTAATATTCATCGCATCGCGCTGCGCAATCAGGCACAATTCAGCCGCCTTGAAGGCATGCTCTTGCGTCATCGCAACTTCGGTGCGGTGGAGACAGTCCAAGATGAGCTGGCCGAAGTAAGGGAAGCCGACCTTCCCGTTCACTGCAAAATGCTGCTCCCCGTCCCGATTGACCAGGTAAACATGGTTGCTCGATTGATCGCGGGCAATGTCCACATATTTGCGAAGCTCGATATAGCCTTCGGTACCCAAGATCGTCATGCGGCCGTCTCCCCATGTGGATAGACCGTCCGGCGTCATCCAGTCTACGCGGAAGTAACCGGTAGCACCATTGTCGCCGACTAGCGTCGCATCGCCAAAATCTTCAAATGTCGGATACTGCGGGTACTGGTAGTTGGCGACTTTGCTGTGTACGACTTGGGCATCCTTCGCACCGGTGAAGAAGAGGAACTGCTCGATCTGGTGGGAGCCGATATCGCATAGAATGCCGCCGAACTTCTCTTTCTCAAAAAACCAATCCGGTCTGCTCTTCTCATTCATCCGGTGCGGTCCGAGACCGATCACTTGCACGACGCGTCCAATCGCGCCCTGCTCGATGAGCTGCCCGGCATAAATTGCGCTCTCTACGTGCAGGCGCTCGCTGTAATAAACCGCATATTTGCGCCCGGTCTCAGCCACCTTCGCACGCGCCGTCTCCAGCTGCTCGAGCGTTGTGAACGGCGCCTTGTCCGTGAAGTAATCTTTGCCGCTATCCATAACGCGCAGCCCCAGCGGTCCGCGCTCCGAAGGAATAGCCGCAGCCGCTACAAGCTTCACCTGCTCATCCTGCAGAATCTCCTCCAGCGAGCCGGCCGCTTGAACCTCGGGATACGTGCTGACGAATTTGTCCACCTTCGCCGGATCCGGATCATACACCCATTTCAGCTGTCCTCCCGCTTCCCGCAGTCCGTTGCACATGCCATAAATATGGCCGTGATCCAAGCATGCTGCAGCAAAAACAAATTCCCCCGGCTCACAAACGGTCCTGAAATTTCCTTGTGGTGCGTAGTTCATTCCGTCACTCTTTTGCATAGTTGCTGAACTCCTCTTCTATTTGTAATTGCTGCCCGTCGTAATCGTCTGGGGCGCGAAGTTTTCGATGGATGTTGTCTTCTCATAAAAGTGTGTCGCGTTCGCCTGAACGCCGCTTCTTGTGTAGAACGCGTCTTCGCTCGTTAACGGAAGCTTCACGAGTTCCCCTGTGCTAGCGGATTTATAAATCGCTGTGATGAGTTCAAGCGTTTGGCGTCCGGCTATTCCGTCGATGAGCACAGGCACGCCTGTCTCAATCGCCGTCAGCACGTCATTGATTTGGCCGGCATGCGCTTCATAGACCACTTCCGGCAGGTTGTCATAGAAGGCCTGCAGCTCGGCCTCAAGCTCACGGTTCGGCTCCGGGAAGCCATTGGCCGTCGAATTGGATGCCTTGACCTTCCATGGTGTGGATACACGCGCTTTGCTCCCTTGGAAGATGAGCTGCTGCTCTTCGCCGTGATGCACAACAGAGGAAGTCACTTGTCCCAAGGAGCCGTTCGCAAACCGCAGCATGCCGATGGACAAGTCTTCAACCTCCGCATTATCATGAGCCACATTGCTCATGAAAGCTTGAACTTCCGTAGGGCTGCCCATCATCCATAGCAGCGCATCGATATGATGCACGGCATGATTCAACGTAGGGCCGCCGCCTTCCTTCTCCCAAGTGCCGCGCCACCACAAATCATAGTAGCAATGCCCGCGCCACCAGAAGGAGTCCACCTGCACATGCCCGATTGTACCCATCAGACCGCTATCGAGAACCGACTTCATTTTCATCATCGGCGTTTTGAAACGGTTTTGTGCCACAACCGACAGGATTTTGCCTGTTCGCTTAGCTGCCGCATTCATCTGGTCGCATTCTTCGAGCGACGAAGCCATCGGCTTCTCCACCATGACATGCGAACCCGCTTCCAGGAACTCCGTCGCTAATGCCGCATGCGTATAAGGCGGTGTGCAGATCGAAACGAGGTCGATCTCCTCCTGCAGCAGCTCCTTGTAGTCCTTGACCGCCCGTGCGGACAACTGGAACTGGTCGATGCGCTCCTGCGCCTTGTCCACATAAATATCGCTTATCGCAACAATCTGACATCGTTCAGGGAATTGCAGATATCCTTCAATATGCGCTTTGGAGATCGCGCCTGCGCCGATAATGGCTACCTTTAACATGGTCTTCACACTCCATCTCTATTGGTTGCTCTAAGCATACCAAGAACGCGCTTTCATTTGTGACGCTAGTTTGCTCAAAAATACCGTTACTTTGCGGTGGGCAAATCGAAAAGCCGGCTCGGATGAGCCGGCAATGTGCGAACGGATCTGTCTATTCGTGAATGATCACTTGACCGTACTTTTTCTCGGTAAAGCCAGGAATATCGTATAACAAATAAAACCGCCCGTTCACTTCCCCGCGAAAGGAAGGTGGACTTGCCAGATACTGATCCTTGGACAGCAGCGGCAGAACGGCTATATCCACACTCATCCCGAACTTCTCCTTCATGGATAAAGCGGCAGCAAATTTGTTTTCGATGAGGATGATCCGGTCATATTTGGTGTCGTATAAACAGAACTTCATAGGATGCATTCCCCCATTACGTAATAATCCAATTGTAGTGAGAATGGACACGCTTTCAAATGATACAATTTGTGCTTGGCTTTGATAATTTTTGTTGTCGAATATTCCAGCCCTTCCAAGGAAATGATAACCAGAACTACAAATGCAAACTACCATTGTAAAGCGGGTATGCCCAATGCTTGAACGAATTATCATCTTGCTGATCATTACAGCGCAGCTTCTGTCGGCCGATTTCGGCAAGTTGCAAAAAGCGTCGCGGCGGGAAACGATCGTCTATACCGCAGCGACGCTTGCGGCTGGCTATCTCGCCTTTCTATTTATATTCGGGAAAGACTGGTTCAATTTTAACGATTTGCTCAATCTGGTATTCTCGGCTCCGGCACATAAAATTGTCGAATACCTCAAAGCTCCATCCTAACCCCTGTCGAAGGAGTATGACATGAACAAAAAAGAGCAAATCTCTCTATGGCAGCTGATGTTTTTGTTCATCATAACGATAACCGGCTCAGCAATCGTCAATATCCCGCAGCCTATCTTGGCCGTGGCCCATAACGGAGCCTGGATTTCCCTTATCATGTCCAGCGGGTTCGGGTGGCTGGGCCTTGCTTGCATTTATTATTTGCATCGGCAATATCCGGAAATGACTTTGGTTGAATATGCAAAACAAATTCTAGGACGTCCGATAGGAACTATCATCCTCATCCCTTTCCTGTGCATGCCTCTGATCCTGCTTCCGAATATGGTCGCCGATATCGGCAATTTCTTCACATCGACGATGATGAAGGAGACGCCGGTGTATGCGTTTAATATCGTTATCGTTTTTACGGCCGCCATGACCGTGCAGGCCGGCATCGAAGTGATGGCGCGCATGTTCACTTTCCTGCTCATCGTCATGTGCATCTCGGTCGTCATTGTCTTGTTCTTGGTTTTACCGCTGTATCATCCGGAATATTTGCTTCCCGTCCTGCCCAAGGGGTGGAAGCCGGTCCTTCACGGCGTCTATATTTCGTCCAGCTTTCCCTTCGCCGATGTCATCTTTCTCTCGATGCTTCTTCCCTTCATGCGCCAAGAGAACCGCAGCCGATTCGGCAGCACGGCAGCCATTGCTTATCTGTTGGCCATTGGCAGCCTAATCGTTGTTACACTTTGCAGCACAATGGTGTTGGGGAATGTGGCAGGGCATATCAAGTTTTCCCTCTACCAACTGGCACGCATGATAAGCGTAGGGGACGTCGTAGAAAGGGTCGAAATGCTGGTCGGCATCACCTTAATTGTCGGTTCTTACATGAAGACTTCGATTATCCTGTTCAGCCTCACACTGGGAATCGCTCAACTGACAGGACTCCGCGACTACCGCATCCTGACTTATCCGGTAGCCTGGACGGCCTTCTTTCTATCTCTTACAATGTACGCCAATCAATCCGAATTCACTGAAAATGTTTCCGTCACCCGGCCATTGATGAGCATCACGGTTTCCACCGTCCCGCTTCTCTTCCTTGCACTCGTGTCTTGTGTGAAGAATCGGTTCACCAAGCGCAGCGGGCTGGAAACCTGAGTCCATCCCGACCACAACACAGCAAGAGAGGGACCTAAGATGAAACTGAAATTTTTCAATCAGAGAAGGTCATACACCTCGTCCCAATCCAATCAAGCGGCAATGGAACCGGCACAAGAAAGTAACGGTATCATGCCATCCATTTCCAAAAATTTGGATTTAAATCGAAAAAAAGTGGAGGAATATTTCCTCAATTGTTATGACCTCGTTTATCATACCTGGAGCTATGGACCCAATTTGGCTTATACCGCTTTGTCCGTCTATTTGGGAACGCTGGTTCAAAATAAGCAAGTCAATTATATGAAAGAGTCTCTTCAGGATCTTGTCGATCACGAAATCGGACCGGCGGATACGGTAACTCCTGAGCAGATCATGCATTTCTTCAATCGTAATGGGGTTTCCGCGCAAAGCGCTTCCGTACTTGAGCATTTCGACGATGCCGTCAGCCGGATTCTAAGCGGGAATATAATCATCTTCTTCGATCAATGGGACAAGGCGCTGAGTTATGAAGCGCTTGGACTAACGTCCAGACAAATTACGGAGCCCGTCACCGAACCGGTCGTACAGGGACCTCATGTGAGCACCATCGAGGATCTCGATAGCAATGTCGGTCTCATTCGCAATTTGTTGAAATCTGCCAATCTCAAAGTTGAAATGTTGACGGTCGGGGCAGAGTCCAAACGGAACATCGCTTACTGTTACTTGAACGGAGCCGTCGACCCGGAGACCTTAAGCGAATTTCAGAAGCGAATAGCGGATATCGATCAGGAGGAAATTCTGGAAACCTCCTATTTGGAGGAATGGATCGGCGAAGGCACCTTTTCTCCTTTCCCCGCCGTACGCTATACGGAACGTCCCGATACGGCCGTTGCTGCGCTGATGGACGGCAAAATCATCGTCATGGTTAACGGTACGCCAACGGTTTTAATTTGCCCCGTTACCTTTTTCGAGTTCTTCTCTTCCAGCGAAGACTATTACCATCGGTCGATCTTCTCAACCTTGATTCGTCTGATACGCGTCGTCGCTTTTCTCATCGCTTTACTGCTGCCAAGTACGTATATCGCGCTGTCTACTTTTCATTCCGAATTAATTCCGACGGTGCTTCTGCTCGCTATCTTGGATACCAGAGAAGGCATTCCCTTCCCTGCCTTTATCGAGGCGCTCCTGATGGAATTTTTCTTCGAGCTGCTGCGGGAAGCCGGTATCCGCCTGCCGCGGCCGATCGGCTCGGCCGTCAGCATCGTCGGGGCGCTTGTTATCGGGCAGGCTGCGATTCAAGCCAAAATCGCCTCGCCCGTCATGGTCATCATCGTGTCCTTAACCGGCATCGCTTCTTTCGCTCTGCCGCAATACAACATGGGCATCGCCCTGCGCATTCTGCGGTTCCCGTTAATGGTTCTCGCCGTTACCTTAGGCGGCTTTGGGGTCATGGCCGGTATCTTGTGGATACTGCTCCATCTATGCTGTTTACGTTCCCTGGGGCAGCCTTATTTCACCCCTATTGCCCCGCTGCGAGTCGAGCAATGGCGGGATGTTTTCATCCGTATTCCCCGCAAAATGCTCCTTCACAACCCGCGCAACCGGCACCTTCATAAGAAAAACGGGGAAAGGGGGAAAGGCCGATGAAATCTTGTATCGCGGGGATGACCTGCCTGTCGCTGCTGTTCCTGTTAACCGGCTGCTGGAATAAAGCGGAATTGACGGAATTCGGCTTTGTCCAAGCCGTTGCCGTTGATCTGAGCAAAGAAGGGAAGATCGAGCTGACCACCCATTTCTATTTGCCCTCCGGCGGTGAAGCGGTGAGTAATACACCGCCAAGACAAAGAGGGGTGAGCATTCAGACGGTAGGCGATACTGCCTTCGAGGCGGTCCGCGATATTCCGATTCATTTCGGGCGCAAGGCCAAATGGGACCATTTCCGGGCCATCCTGTTCGGAGAAGAATTTGCCAAAGAGAAAGGCATTACGGAAGTAATGGATTACTTCATGCGCGACCACGAGCCCAGAGAAACGGTATTTGTCCTCATTGCCAAAGGTCCGGCCAAGGAAGTGCTCAATATAAAGCCGTTTATCGAAAGCACGATCGGCCAGCAAATCCGGCGCATGGTCGATTCCGCCGCCCATTATTCCGCCAAAACTACCCGAGTGCCGCTGCTGGATCTGGCCAATCAATTAAAAAGCGAAACAGGTGTCGCCATGCTGCCCTTAATTCAAATTAATAATAAACCCAACATCGCGTCCGTCGCCGGAATTGCGGCAATTAAAGATGAGAAAATGACGAATCAGTTCATGACTCCTGCCGATGTCGAATCGCTCCTGATGATGCTGAATAAATATCAAAGCGGGGTTATCGAATATCCTTGCGGAGAGCCGGAAAATAACATACACGAGGCGCTTGAGGTTATTGCCTTGAATGGAAAAGTGACGCCGCAGGTCAAAGGGGACAAAGTGCTCTCCCGAGTTTCCATTAAGATTAAGGGGTCTCTGGGAGAAATCAGATGCTCGCCTATGGCAACCAAAGAAGACGGCCGACGATTGGAGCAACGGATCAGCGACTATGTGGAGAATAACTTGCGCAAGACGATTACGGATTTGCAAAAGGCCAAACTCGATTTGATCGGAATCGGGAACAAGATATACAGAAAAGATCCCGCCGTATGGTTTAAACTGAAACCGGATTGGGAGGAGCATTTCGCGAAAAGCCGGTTCGACATCCAGGTGAAGGTACAGGTCACGAACTCCGGCCAAGATGCGGGTAAGCCATTTTCCAAGGAATGAGGGCGGACGGCGAAAAAAGAGAGGCCCCTAAGCCAAGAAATGGCTAGGGGCCGAATCTTACACAACGCGAATGCCCGCTGCGGCCTTGGAGAAATCGTTACCTTCCATGCTGCTCATCGAAGCATCGACGTCCCGCAGCACTAAATACGTGCCGGTCCCAGCCAAAGCTCTCGTTCTTTCGAGCACGAAGCCTTGAACATGATGCAGCTCCATCACGGACAGATCTTCATTAGCGGCTTTCCCCTTGAACCCTTGGACGTGCAGGTCCTCCAGGTGTTCACCGTACAAGGCATTGGACCAATTGACATTGCGGTCATCTCCCCACTTCACTTCCACATCGCTAAGTACGACGTCCTGCGCATGCCGGAGGAAGATCGCCGGAATAGGATGCGGGAACACCCCGCGCGCAGATGGCTGCGTATCGAACACACCACCGGTATAGCCGCTGAGCTTGCGCAAGGTCGTCTTCACATTGCGGAGCGAAATCCCCTCAATGACGCTATCTTCGGACCCTTCGATGTAGATGCACCCTTCCGCTTCGGCAAGCACCTGATCGAAGCGAATGTTGCGAATTTTCCCAGGCGCAGGCGCGTTCGGCACGTTCCTCCGCTCCGCCGTCATGAAGATCGGCTCAGCCTTGCCCCACCAACGGAGCGTACGCTGAATTTCCTCCTCGTTGCTGAACAATCGGGTTTCGATCAGCAGATTGGAGAAAAGCATATTTTCTACGGTCGCCCCGTCGCGAACCCAGATCCCGACGCCACGGTTGGAATTGCGGATCACACAATTGGTCACCACGATATTGCGAATATCGGCGTGCGTTTCCGTTCCGATCTTAATCGCCGAGTCATGGGATTGCAGCGTGCAATTCGTCACCGTAATATTCTCGCAAGCACCATAACGCTCAGCGCCGTACTTGGTCGTTTTGATCACGATGCAGTCGTCGCCCGTTTCAATATGGCAATTGGAAATATGTACGTCCTTGCAGCAATCGGGGTCGATCCCGTCGTTATTCGGACCGCGGACTTGGCCGAGAATCTTCACGCCGTCGACGGTAACCCGGTTGCATCCGGTCATATGCAGCCCCCAGGAAGATGCCCGGTACAAGGTAACGTCGCGGAAGACGACATTCGTGCAGCCTTCGAAGTCGATCAGCTTCGGACGGAAGCCGCCGAGCGGCTGCAGCACATAATCGCTCACGCCATCCTCCGGCTCCAGGAATTGCTCGCCTCTGCCGTCGATCGTGCCCAGACCGGTGACACCGATATGCACCGCATGCCTCGCACATACGAGTGCCCGGCTGCCTTGTCCCTCGCTCAGTTCAAGCGCCTCCGCTCCGGACGGCAGAATGAAGTCCGCTTCCTCCATGGAGCTGACAATCCGTGCCGCCGGTGTCAGATGCAGTTCTACATAGGAGCGAAGATACAGCGTCCCCGATAGAAACTCCCCTTTCGGAACGACGACCGTCCCTCCGCCTTGTTCCGCACAATAATCAATCGCTTGCTGAATGCTCGCCGTATCTTTGGCGACGCCGTCGCCGACAGCGCCATAATCTTTAATGTTCACGATCATGCCTTACACAGTCTCCTTCCCCTATTCCCCTTCTTTGCCTGCATCGCCGATATAATACGCAAATACTTGATCGATCTGTTTGAAATATAAATATCCGTCTTCCCATGGCTGGAAATGGAGATCCATTCGCGAATCGTTCCAGTTCTCAGGCGTTCCTTTCGTATGAAGCCGCCCTGGCACAACCGGCTCTTCGACGACCTTCGGAAATTCCTGGTAGCCGAAGAGCAAATTCTCGTGCATAGCGATAATTTCATATTTGTCTCCGAAGAAAGCCCGCTCCTCTTGAAGCTGATAATGATAATAGATGTAGCTGCTCATCATTTCCGGCTTCAGGAAAGCGACCCGGCCCGCCCGGCGTTCGACCGGCTGCTTGCGCAGCCAATGTTCCGTGCTTGCCGGCTCGTTGAAGTGAAATACGTCGATCATGCCAATCCACTTGCGCGGTTCGGCTTGCCCCGGCCAGTCCTTCAAGTAGGGGGTAGCGGCTCCGGCAACCTCCTCCGGCGGCAGTTCGCCGTCTATGCATTCGTAGTAGAGGAACAGATTGTTACGCCATGAGAACGCCGCCGCCGTCATGAGCTCCCCCTTCGCTACGCGCTCTTGGGCCTGGGCGCTTGATTTCAATGCCTCCAAACCGGCCGACTCCTGACCTTGCACCCACTCAGCCCGGTACATCATTCGTTTGATCATATGGTAGATGCCTCCTATCCTTCCTCTTCTCGTTCTTTTCCTCTTTCTATTTCTCTTTCAGGAAACGCTGCACCTGCATAACCTCCACGCCGGCCAGCATCACGATCCCGATACCGTGGGTATCGTTCAGCAGCCACGGCAGCTCGTCCCGGTAATAACGTCCGGAGAACGAATAACCGGAGCCTCGGCAAACGCCGTATACATTGCCGAACTTATCGATGCTTATTTTCGTAAGACCTTCCCAGCCTTTCATCACCGCATGGACATAAGCTTCAGGCTGGAGCAGCCAACCGTTCCGAATACCCTTGGCGAAAGCATACATAAACATGGAGGTGCAAGAGGTCTCCTCATACGAAGTCGGATCGGTCAGCACCTGATGCCATAGCCCGCCTGCCCCTTGGAGCCGCAGATAGCCCTCGCATAGCTCGCGGTAGAAAACAAGCAGAGCTTCCCTGTGCGCATGCTCTTGAGGCAGTGCGCCTAACAGCTCGGCAAGCGAGAACAGCACCCAACCGTTGCCGCGGCCCCATGGAACCAACGTCGGCCGATCGCTTTTGAAATCGTACACGTGCGACATGATCTGTTGATCCGGCATATATAAATACTCCTTATACAGGAGAATTTGTTTGACTGCGTCTTCCATGTAAGAAGCATCCTGGGCGTACGCAGAGTACCTGTATAAGAACGGAACGCTCATATACAGATCGTCGCACCACAGCGTATCTTTCATGAAATCGACGCTGCCGCGCACCCGGTAAAGGGCGCCGTTCGGCAGCCTGTCTTGGACGCGGGCGATGTACGCGGCGATTCGGGCGGCCACCTGCTCCGAACCCTCGACCTTCCCGTACTCCAGCGCAGCGAGCATCGTAGCGCCGAAGGAGCCGCAGTCATCCAAAGAATCAATCAGAGCCAGCTGATTGTTGATGCCTGCCGCGCCATACTGCTTGCCGTCCCACAGTGCATATTCGTCGAACGATGCGCTCTGCTCCACATGGCGAAGCACGTAATCGATGTAGTCTCTGCGCCCGATGGCCGCTCCCGTCTGCATCAGACCGTACAGCGTGACCCCAAGCGGGTAGTTCCATTTGGCGAACAACGTATTCTCCAAATAAGGCCTAACCCAAGTATTCGGCAGATCGGCTCTCCAATAGGTGCCCTCCCGGCCGTCGTTATAGACGCGGTTCAACACCGGGAGCTCTTCCGCAGCCGGGATGTGCTCATTAGCGAAAGTCCCCAGATACAGCCAGTTGTCCTTCAAGCCTTCAACCGGAAAAGGCGGCGTCAGAGACAGCCCCGATTCCTCTTGTGCAGGCTCCAATTCGAATCCCCATTTGCCGCCTGTACACACACTATATGCGGCGATGTCGTTATCGCCGAAGCTCAGCGGGATATCCACCTGGAATTCGGCGCTTTGAGCAGCGGCATACACTTCGGTGCCGTTGACATACAGCTTCAAGGCGCCGTCGTGCTTCCCTATCCAGCGGGCGGGCTTCTCGCGCGTTACCGTGCTGCGCGCTTTCGTCCAGGCAATGGCCGTGCGGCCGCTCTCCGCACCGAACAGCCGCGCGAACACGCCGCTTTGGCGGGCCTCCTCGCTCCAGCCAAGATTCGGCAGCCACTGGGTAAGTCCGCCTGATTCCTTTAATCCCTCGGCCAGCATCTGCTGCGCATCCGCCATCGTCGGCTCCGAGTACACCCAGCCCTCCTGGCCGTCCCGCCCCGGCGTCGGGCAGATGAAGTGCAGCGGGAAATTTTTGTACGAGCCCGTGCCGAACACACCGCCGCAGCCATTCGCCGTTTTCTCGAACTGCAGCAGGAACTCGTTCCAGCCCTTATTCATTTGCGCACGGAAGACGTTCTTCCGTTCCGGCGCCATTTCATCGGATATGTTCGAGGCAAATACGCGTACTCCGTTCACATAAATATGCGTGGAACTATAACAGCTAATGCCGAAATTAAGCTCCGCAGGCTGATCGCTCCAAAGCTTGGCCCAAGCGTACACATACTCGCCTAAGCGCATTTGGTCCCAGCGGTCCTGGAAGTCCATCACATATCTGTAATCGTGAATACGCGTGAAACCATCCTTGCTAAATAACCGATAAACATACGGATGCGGGGGATTCGCCCCGATATAGCGCTGCGCGATCGTGCGGAGCGTCCCTTCCACATCGTGAAACTGCTTATTAAATACGGATTCATTCGGCTCAAAATACGTCATGGCAGACTTCTCCTCTCTTCTGTAAGACAAAGGCTCCCACACCTAAGCGCGGGAGCCGGTCGAGCTTTTTTTATTTGGCGGCAGCCAGACGCTTCTTGTAAGCATCCGTCAGTTCTTGGCTCATTTTCACAACATTCGCGTCCGCTTTCATCTTGTTCACGAATTCATCCCATCCGGCGATCGATTCTTTGCCCAGGATGACTTTGATTTTCATATCAAGCACTTTCTTCTGCAGCTCAGGCAAGTATTGCATAGCAGTCGGGGAGTACAGACCGATGCTGATATCCGCTTGGCTCGTTTTGGCACGCTCGTCCTGCACTTTTTTGTACAATTCTTGCGTATCTTTCTGGAAGAAGTTTTTCACTGTACTTGCGTAAGGGTCCGCTACATACACGATTTGGTTGAAATCAGGACCGCCGTCATCCGCCAATTTCTTAGAGTCAACGACTTTCACGCCGTCTTTCACGGTATGGTCAACACCTTCAATTCCATAAGTTTGGATAGCGAATACATCGTCGTTCATCCAAGTATCGACCATTTTGAGAATACGCTTCATTTTATCTTCTTTAACGGTTTTCGGAATCGCCAGTACGCCGGAGAAGCCTGGACCTTTCGGATTGTAACCGTTAATGTTCGTAGCCGGGTAGAAATCCGTCTCTTTCACTTTCGTATCGATCTTTTTGAGATCGTTCAAGTAGTCGGACACGACCGTTCCCGTTTTATCGACGAGACCGCCTGCTTTACCGGCTTTCACGATATCTTTCACTTGGCTCGGTTTCAGAGCGGCGAAATCCTCCGGAATCAATTTCTCCTGATACAGCTTAATGACGAATTCCAACGCTTTGCGCTCTTCCGGAAGGAACGATTTGAATACCATCTGGTCGTTCTGCCATTTCCAGTCTCCATTAGAGGCGGCGAAGGCGTTCTCAATTTGACCCAGTGTATCGGAAACTTTATCCCCGCCGTTCGTCGCATTAATCGCAAGACCGATCGTATCTTTCTTACCGTTCTTGTCCGGATCGTTCTCCGTGAACGCTTTGTACACTTGGTACAATTCATCCGTCGTCGTCGGCACTTTCATCCCGAGGTTATCCAGCCAGTCTTTGCGGAAAATAAAGAACGTATCGCCTTCGGTAGGACGAGGACGCGGAATGGAGTAGTTTTTGCCGTCGTCCATTTTGGTCAAGTCCCAAGCGGTTTTGGAAATCTTGCTGCTCAAGTTCGGGTAATCTTTGATGTAGTCGCTGATATCCCAGAACGCTCCCTGCTGGACCATCCCGCGGAATACGGAAGTGAACGGATCGGGAATATAAATAAGCTCAGGAATGTCCCCGGATGCGAGTGTAACGTTCAATTTGTCGGGATAGCTGTTAGCCGATACCCATTGAATGTTCATTTTGGAATTCGTTGCTTTCTCGATCGCTTGCTTGATAGCGTTGTCATTTGCCGGCGGGTTAGCGCTGAGCAAAATCGTCATAATGCTGACATCGAGCGGTGAATTATCGCTGCCTGCTCCAGCCGCTGGCGTATTGTTAGATTTGGCTCCGCAAGCCGTAAGCGCCGTTGCGGCGATCAGCATGGCGCTCAACCCGAGCACAGCTTTCTTTTTGACTTGAAATGTCATTCTGATTCATCCCCTTAATCATGTTCTATAAAATGGTTCCGAGCTGTGATTCACACTTTAAGGGATGTTCCTCTTCCCGACAACCAAACTTTCTTGCAGCCCCTCGTAATCGGGGAATTATCCTTTGTTGCACGGTATTCATTCCTTGCGCAGACAGCAGAAACCGCCTACAGCGGCTGTTTTGCGGTTCGTAACAGGCTTGTAAGCGGCATTACCGGCTATTGGTCTTTCTGTATCATCTCTCGGTATTGACCTGGGGATACGCCTTCGACTTTCTTGAAAATACGGTTGAAGTACGTATTCTGGTAGCCGACTTGATCGGCAATCTCATTGATCTTCATCGTCGTCGTACGCAGCAGTTCTTTGGCCTGCGTGATGCGAAGATTGGTCAAATAATCGATGAAATTAATGCCCGACACTTGCTTGATAGCCCGGCTAAGCGTATACGGGGAAGTGTTGAAATGCTCGGCACAAGACTCCAGGGACAGATTCGTTCGGTAATTCTCCTGAATGTAGAGCATCACCTTCTCAATGAACTGCTTCATCTGGAGATCCTGCCTGCCCGCATGCTCGCGGACATAAGTGCCGACCACGCGCGTTTCCAACCACCGGAGCATCTCATGAGGCTCATTAAGCGCGTTCAACTCCTGGAACAGGTTCGCGCCTTCGAACATCGGGATCGGATTAATACCCGACTGCAGCATCGTATGCTGAATGCTTCCCAGCAATTGATTGATCCCCTGCTGAATGACAAGCTTCTTCAAGCCGGCGGACGTCAGCTCGTCCATGAATTGCCGCGCCAGCTTGAGCGCTTCCTCTTCAGAGCCGATCCGAATGGCGTGAATCAATTCTTTCTCCAGCATAAAATTATAAGGAAACGCCAGCTGGCTGGAGGTTTGGTGGAACTGCACCACATCGATGAGCTCGTTGCTGTTGTGCAGGTCCCAGTAATTCAGCAATTGTCTCGTTTCATCGAATAAATACGGCACATGGCTGATCTGGGTCGTCGTATTGCCCATCACGACGACGGCTTGCAATTTCAAAATTTTCTGGATGATCTGCAGCATCTCATCCCCGAATTCCCGCATCCACGCTTTGCTGCGCTCCGCCTCCCACTCCTGCGGCATGGTCAAGAACAACCCCAGCGAGCAATCGTGGAAGTTCAGAACATCGCACCGAATGCCCATATTCTCTCCCAATTCCGCGGCGATATTCCCTACGGCGAAGGCAACCAGCTCCTCGTCGCCCTTGGCGAACCTCGCGCCTTTCTCCCAGTTCAAGCCGCGCATCTGTACAACCATAGCCCCGATCTGCTTGTTCTCCATATCAAGGCCAAGCTGTTTGGAGCGCTCCTGAACTTCGACCTCGGTAAGCTCGAACAAATATCCCTGAACCAGCTGCATCAGGAAGCCTTCCCGCAATAGAGGAAGCTGAAGATCCAGCCTGCTCCGGAGCTTCTCGCCTTCCTTCGTCAGGGAGTCCCATTTCATCTCGATCCACTCGAATTCGTTGCGGTTCCCGTCCCGGCCATGGCCTCCGCTCAGCTTGCCGAACAATCGCTCCAAGGGGGAATAGATGCGCCGCGAACCCATCCACGACAGGAGAAGCGCCAGCAGCAGGCCGCCGAGGCTGACGAAAATAATAACTTTGGAGATTAACAAAACCGGCGACGTAATACTTGATAGCGGTGCTGCCGAGAGGAACACCCACGTCGTTCCCAGCCGGGTGAATTGGCTGATGGAGACGGAATAGACCGATTTCTCATAGGAGAACAGGAAGGAATCCTCTTTGGAGCCGCGGCTCTGATATTCGTTCTCCAATGCGGCGTCGAGGTCTGTCCACTGGCCGCCTGACGAGATTTTCCACTGGTTGTCTCCGCTTAACAGCAGGGTCGAACCTTCACCCAGAGGATTAAGCGTTTTCAGCTGTTCCTCCAGACGGTTTTTGTTCAGTGATGCAATCAGCAGCCCATAAGGCTCCGTCGGTCCGCCGGGAAGCTTGTTGACCAGAGCCAGCGTCGTCCCGTTCGTATTCTTCGGTGTGCCCGGAATCCCCGCAGCATCCATCCAATAAATCGATTTGTCCCGTTTCATTAAGGCCTGATATTGATCAAGCGCTTCCTGATTCGTCTGGTAGTCGTAGCCTTCCTTATTCATAACGACCGGACGGGGACTTCCCATGTAGAGAGAAGCCCTCTCGATTAACGGACTGGAGCCTTCGATGATCAACAAGGTCCGGTACAGCTCGTGAACTTGCTCGTAATCGGCCGCGAAGCTCAAATTTTTGAGCTTGGCTCCCAGATTCGGCTCGAACGCCCAGTGCGAGAAGGTCATCTCCAGGTTGGCGAATTGCGCTTCGATATTTTTCTCCTGTTGAATAATCTTATTGTGATGCAGGCGCTGCAGCTCGCCCTCGATTTTATTCGTCACGGTCCAATATGTAACAAGCCCCATCCCGATGCCGGGAATGGCGGCAATTAACATGATCAAGACCAAACTATTCCGGTAAAAGCTTCCTCTTCGGTTCGGCAAAGCATGTCCACCTTCCATGCAGATCTCTGATGATATTCATCCATTATAACGCAATAAAAACATGATTTCGATGGAAATTTCCATCGAAACCATGCTCTCTCTGCAAGCCTAGCCCTTGACCGACCCTACCATCGAGCCTTTGGCAAAATGCTTTTGAAGGAACGGATATACAAACAGGATTGGAATTGTCGCGACGACAACCGCCGCCATCTTGAGCGTTTCCGCCGGAGGTGCAGCAACGAAAGCATCCTGCCCGAGGTCGCTGTTTTGCGCATTTTGCAGCATATTTTGGAGCAGCACTTGAATCGGCCATTTATCCGCCTCGTTCAAATACAACAGTGCCGAGAAGTAGGCGTTCCAGTAGCCAACCGCGTAGAACAAGCCGAACGCCGCCAAGGATGGTAACGACAGCGGCAAAATGATGCGGAAGAACGTCGTGATATCGTTGCATCCGTCAATCGCCGCCGATTCTTCCAGCTCCGCCGGGATGCCGGCGAAGAAGCTGCGCATCAGAATGACGTTCCAGCCGCTCGCCAAGGCGGGCAAAATGAGCGACCAGGTGTTGTTGATCAAATTCATGTCGCGAACGAGCAAATAGTTCGGAATGATGCCCGGGCTGAACAAAATCGTCAGCAGAATGAGCAGCGAAAACATTTTTCTTCCAGGCAGCCGTTTCCGCGAAATCGCATAAGCGAGTGCCGCCGTAACCATCAGGCTTAGCGCAGTGCCGACGATTGCCAGGTAGGCGCTGTTGCCGAGGGAACGCACGAAGGCTTTGGTGCCGAGCAAGTATTTATAGGAATCCAGCGACCAGTTCTCAGGGAAGATAATGAACTTCTTCTGCAGGAACTCCGTCGGATCCGTGAACGATACAACGAAAACGTAGTAGATCGGGAAAAATGTAATCAGGGCAACCAAGGCCATGATCGTGATGTTGACTGCGTCAAAGATGCGGTCATTTGTACTTTTTTTCATATGAGAGCCTCCTTAGTAGACGCCATCTTCGCCCATTTTCTTAGCCAGTTTGTTGGAGAGAACCACCAGGATCAAGCCTACGACCGATTTGAACAAGCCCGCAGCCGTACTGTAGCTGAACTGCCCTTGCTTAATCCCGACCGTGTAGACGTACGTATCGAATACTTCTGCAACTTGGGAAACCGCACCGTTGTACATCAGGAAGATCTGCTCGAAGCCGACATCCATCATTTGACCGAGGCGCAAAATGAGCAAGACGACGATTACGCTTCGGATCGCCGGCAGCGTAATGTGCCAGATCTGACGCAGTCTGCCTGCGCCGTCCATGCGTGCAGCTTCGTATAGGCCGGGATCGATACTGGCGATCGCAGCCAGGAAGAGAATCGTTCCCCAGCCGGCTTCTTTCCAAATCGACTGCACGACGATCATGAGCCAGAACGCATTCGGATTCGTCAAGACGTCGATTTTCTCCCCGCCGAACGACTCGATCACTTTGTTGACGAGCCCGTCCCCTTTGGAGAACAGGAGGAAGGTTAAGCCCGCGATAATGACCCACGACAGAAAGTGCGGCATATAAATGATCGTTTGCACGAATTTCTTGTAGATTTCTTTGCGCAGCTCATTCAAGAACACCGCGATAAGAATCGGAAGCGGGAAATACAGAATCAAGTTCAATAAATTGATCCCCATCGTATTGCGGAAAATGATCAAGAAATCCGGATTGGAGAAAAAGCGCTCGAAATGGGCGAACCCCACCCATGGACTGTGCCACATCCCTTTGAACGGGGAATAGTTCTGAAACGCAATCACGATGCCGAACATCGGAACGTATTTGAAAATCAGGAAAAAGAGCAGCCCCGGCAAAGCCAATAAATATAAATACCGGTTTTTGAAAATTTCTTTGGCCAGGCCGCTTTTCTTGCGCTTGCCGGCCTCTCGGGCCGAAATCCCCGGAGAATGGGAGATCGTTGGCTTCACTGTGTTGTGCATTTACGGTATTCTCCTCTCGCTGTGTATGTCATCTATGCGGTGTTCCCGGTAATCGAAATATTTGCCTTCCAACAGGCCGATCAGTGTGCCGGTCACCCGCACTTCGATCCGGTTGACGCCTTGCTGCAAGCCGGGCGTATCGCCTTCCCACGTGTAAGGGGACCACGGCCTTACGCCTAATGACTTGCCGTTCACCAACACTTCCACCACATCGTGAACGTTCCAGCCGTCGAAGGCCAGCTCGTAGCGCTCCCCTGCCGGCAGAGCTTCCAGCACCCATTCGCGGCTGAAAGCAAGTGTTCCGGCCAGATAAGGATATCCCGGGTAGTAGCTGTCCGTAGAAAGGCTGGCTGCTGCGCCCGGCGCCTCCGTGACGACCGGGCTCTTCGATTCTTCATCGAGCTGTACGCCGAACGTTCCGTATAAGTAGAGCGCATCGACGACGCCTTGCCAATCTTCATTTATCTCAACATGAACCGTAAGCTCGTTCCAGCCTTGAACCAGGCTCTCCTTCAGATCGCATAAGCGGTTCGCATGATCATAAACGATTCGCTGCTTGAAATCCGTCTCGGTGTAGACGTTATCGTTAATTGCAAGCTTCCAATCGCCCAGAATGGCGGATTGATCCATCAGCAGCTCGCACTGCTCCGGTATGCGCTCCACGTAGAATCTGGCGGTATACCGGCATGGAATCGGGTACGCCAGCTTCATCTTCTTCGGCGTGCCGAAGATTTGCGCGAACGATACGGGAAGCTTGAAGCTATCCGCCAAATCGGCGCATTGATCGATGAAGGTTTTCGCCTGCACCCACTCGCCCGCGCCTTCCTGACTTCCGATCGACAGCTGGAAGTTCTCGAAGCGTACCGCATTCGGCGTCAGCGCTTGCTGCTCCCACGGGCCTTCCGCACTCACCGCAAGGCGCTCCATCGCATCAATCGGCTCTGCCGCCGGAATTGCCGCTGCTTCCTGCCTGCGCAGACGAATCATACGCGAGCCATATGGTGCAAAGCTCATCGTAAGCGTACTGCGTTCATCGCTTGTTACTACCGGTACAGGGCTGCTGCCGCCTGTTTCCAATTCAAGCAGCTCGGCAGCTGCGTAAGTCGCAGGTCCGGCATCAGGCCAGATCTCCGATAGATCCGCTGTGATCCGGGTTTCCCACGCTTCGCCTTCCTGGTTGCTCGCGAAGACGATATACTCCGACTCGGATATATATCTGCCCTGCAGCAGGAAAGAGCGGTTGGGCCGGCTGCATTCGAGCGTAACGGCTCTGGCCAGTACGCGATCCAGCAGCGCATCCAGCTTACCGAGCGCTTCCTGCGGCGAAGCTGCGCCTTGGCGCGGGATGAAATAGGCTTCCTGCTCACCCTTGCACACATCCTGGCTGGGCAGCCCTTGTCCATGCCAGTAGCCGTTATCCGGCGCTTGCGGCAGCCCGAACGCCTTCATCGCTTCTTCCGGCACGGTATTGCCGGCTTCGATGCGCTGGCTCGGCAGCAAACCGAAGGAGATCACGGTGCCTCCGGCGGCAAGAAAACGCTGTGCCGCTTCCCAAGCCTTCTGCTCCAGGTTCGCCATCGGCGGCAGCAGCAGAACCGCATATTGCGCATCGCCGATCACGAGCTTGCCGTCCCGAATCTCCGCTTCAGCCAGCAGTTCGGGATCGAGATGATCGTAATCGCGGCGCGTCTGCAGCAGATTGACGCTCAGGGAACGCCAATCGTCCTTCAGCTGCTCCAGCTTCGCTTTCTCGACCGCGTCATCGCCGCCGTAGTCAAAATGGTGCAGCGGGTTCCCCATGTGCGTCCAGAACGTTGTCGTCGGATCCAGCATGGCGATGCGAATATCCGCGGTGCCCTGCGCCATTATATAGCTGATGCGGCCGGCATAGTCCCCGAGCTTGCGGAAGTGCGGCCAATACGGGTTCTGATAAAATTGGGATGGCGGCGCATCATGCTGCGTCAAACCGTCCACCGTATAGAAAAACGCATGGAACGTGAAGAAATTCGTCCCCAGAGCCGCCATGCGATCGATCATCCATTTGGCATCCTGCATATTCATCGACCAGCCGACGCTGTGGAAGCATTCGTCCACGTTCCGTTGGCGGCGAAGCTGGCGGGCGATCGAGCTCGTCATTTTGGGATTGTCGCGGAAGCTGCACGCATACCGCCGCAAGATCCACTCCAGCGAGCGTCCAAGCTTCTCGTGCGCGCTATCCCCGCCCGGTACATGACTGAACCGCTGGGTCGTCATGCGAATCGACGGCACCTCCGCCAAATACTGCAGCCCGCGCTCATCGCACCAATCGTAAACTTGCTTATGATAGGACTGCGTTAGCAGCTCATGCAGCGCTTGATAGTAGTCATAGCGGATCCGTGCAGCATCCCGGTAATCCGCGTGGGACAGCGCCGCGATGTTTGCCGTAATCGAATAGCCGTTGCGCTCTTGGAAGTAAGCCTCCAGCCTCGGCGTCCAAGGCATCAAGCCGAGCAGTCCGATTTCGTCCGTGAACATCCCTTTGACCGTCTTGCCGAATTCATCTCCGATGTATCGGGCGTAACGGTCATGCGTCAAATGGATGAAAGTCTGCATCGCTTCCTTATGACACGGGTCCACGAAAGTCCCGTAGTATTTGAAATCTTCAATCTCCTTCTCCTGGTACACGAGAATATCCCACTCATACGCACTGTCCGGCGCTTGCCAATCAAGCTGGAATACAGTCCGGTATGTGAAAAAGCGCTTCTGGTTATAAGTCGTCAGCCCCGTCTTCTGAAACACGGGGTCCGCTTGCAGGTTGCCGATCGCGTCCTTCAGATCGACGAGCTGATCCCACAGCCGAACGCCGCCTTCCGTGACCGGCACCGCTTTGGCATAGATCACCTTCGCCCAAGGGTACTCCTGCCGCACCTTGGCTCCGCCCCTGACTCGGAGCGTCTTCGTCACCAGCGTCTGGTGCTTGGCGTCCGGATGAAGCAGCGTCACTTCGCCGCCCGCTATGCCGCTCGGATACGGATACTCGTCGTAGAGGTACACGTGCATGCCCCGCTTCTTCGCAGCTTCGATCGCAAAACGCACCTTATCGAACCAGGCTTCCGACAAGTACGGAATCTGCAGCCCTTGACGGGGACAAATGAAGAAGCCGCCTACGCCTTGCACGTGCATCTCTTCGATCTGTCTCTCAATCTCATCATCGTTCATATCGCCGTTCCAAAACCAAAACGGCTGAACTCTATACTCCGCACCCGGATCCATAAACCGTTCCATGTTATTGTAAAACCTCCCCATACTCGCAACTTTGTATCCCAACTTTATGCGCGTGCCCGCTTCCCGGCAAGAATCATTTCTTGCAGCTGGCCAAATGGCCCGATTACACTTTTTTGCGGGCTTAGATTTCGTTGCAAATCATTGCAAATTGTTGCACAGGCTAGGGATATCGGGCTTTGCCGGGTATGCGGGCGGAACAGACAAAAACACATACACATGGCTCATGAGCTAACATACACATACGGCTCATGAGCCGATGGGATAGTGGTATGAGCGGGGCATTCATGCGGGGGGCAGGCGAACACACAAACACAAAAGTCAGAACGCACACTCCTCATGAGTCAACGGGATAGTGGCCTGAACAGGACTTGCATGCGAGGGGCTGCTGGACACACATACAACAAACACAGACGCATACGGCTCATGAGCGGATGGGATAGTTGCATGAGCAGAGCATTCATGCGAGGGGTGAGCGGATTCGGCTCATGAGCCGACGGGATAGTGGCCTAAGCAGGGCATTCATGCGGGGGGCGAGCGGATTCGGCTCATGAGCCGACGGGATTGTGGCCTGAGCAGGGCATCCGTGCGGGGGCGAGCGGGTTCGGCTCATGAGCCGACGGGATAGTGGCCTGAGCAGGGCCATCCGTGCGGGGGCGAGCTGGTTCGGCTCATGAGCCGATGGGATAGTGGCCTGAGCAGGGCCATCCGTGCGGGGGCGAGCGGGTTCGGCTCATGAGCCGACGGGATAGTGGCCTGAGCAGGGCCATCCGCAGAGGTAGAGGGGCGAGGGTCGGAAGAGCTAACGGACACCACGACCGTTATTTGTGAACTTTGGCCTGATGTCTAGTTCTAACGGACAGGGGAGACGCTATTTGTCCATTTTCTGACTAATTCTGCCCTATTCCAGGGGAATAGAGGCTCTGGTGTCCGTTAGAGCCTGGGGAGAGCCACAAATCGCCAAATAACGGCTGCTGTGTCCGTTAGCGCAGGAGAAACAGTCTCCGACAAAAAAAAGAACCGGAATCGCTTCCGGTTCTTCATTCTTGTTACAGCTCAACTCGCGCACATACAGGGTAATGGTCGGACGGATATCGGCCGCCACCATATAAGCTTCGGTCGACATGCGCCGAGACGATGCCCGCTTGCGCGGAGATGAAAATATAATCAATCGGCTCCCCCGCCTCACCGCCTCTAAAATTATGGAACGTCAGGCCGGGAGGTTCATCCATGACGGCGTACACACTGCGCATGCCCGCCTGGTGCAGAATGCGAACGGCTTCACTCCCCGGTCCGCAGTTAAAGTCGCCGCACAGCACTGCGGGAAGTTCCGCCGATCCGTCACTGACGATATCCTCCATCCGCTGAACGATCAGCTTGGCCCCTTCTCTTCTGGCTTCCTCGCTGATATGATCCAAATGCGTATTGAAGACGAGCCACGAGCGACCGTCTTTATGCCGCAGCCGCGCCCATGTGCATATGCGCGGGCAGGCGGTTTGCCAGCTCATGTATCCGAGCACTTCAGGACGTTCGGATAAACCGAACGTCCCGCTCTCCATGAGCTCGAAGTCTTCGCGGAGGTAGAAGACGGCGCAATACTCGCCATCTTCCCCGCCGCTGCGACCTTCGCCCAGCCATGCGTACTCGGGGAGCCGCTCCTGCAAATCCCTCAGCATAGCATGCTTGCCTTCTTGCGTACAAATGATAGCCGCCCGGGACGCACGCACGGCCTCGGCCGCCGCCTCTATGCGGTGCGGCCAGGCGTTCTCGCCATCCTGCTCAACATGAACACGGAGGTTAAACGTCATAACGGTTAACTCCAAATTCCTTCCTCCTCGCCGATTATAAATACGCAGCCAACCTTGTCAGAGTTTGCGCTTGTTCGGCCGTCAATTTCTTGCCGCTTAGCGCGCTCATCTCGACGTTGAAAGCGTGGATCATAGCTTCCTTTATATTCTTCTTCCCGCGCTGGTCCGCTTCCTGCGCCAGCATCAATTGCTTGCAGAGGCCTTCTGCATCCGAGCCCAGGAATTGACGTATCAGTTCACACATGCCATCATACGTGACATCAATTCGGAATGTATAAACCGCTGTCGTCGTGTTCCCTGCCCGGTCGGTAGCCGTAGCTGCGATTTCATGATTGCCGGGCTCCAGCGTATAAGCCGGCACTCCCATGAGTTGCTCGGAGCATGGGTTATTCGTTAAACCGGATACGGTATCGGAAGCTGCGCAGCCGATATAGACCGCTTGCTGAACGGTATAGGCAGGCTGCCCGGTGAATTGAACGAGAGGTGCCGTCTTATCGATCCGCACGTCGAAGGACCGACTTGGTTCCGCCAAGCCTGAGAAGTTGGCTGCACCATAGGTCACCGTGGTGACGCCTTCCGCCGTAATCGCTAACTGTGCCGTATTGCCCTGGACCGTCGTCTTGTCGATGACCTGCGAGCCGGCGGCGGAATAGGTGATGTTATAGGCGCCGGTCGATTGGATCGTTATCCCCGCATCCCGGTTGATCCATCCATATTCATTCGGCTGCGGATTCATGCTGATGGTAGAAACAGGAACGGCGGTATCCTTCACGCTCACAGCGAAGTCATCATAGAAAGCGGACGCCATGTTGTATCGGCTCGTCACGGCGATCAGGCTGGCGCTGACGGCATTCGCCGGCGCTTTGCCTTGAAGCGCAACCTTCTGCCACTGCGCTAACCTGGATTCGTCGAGATGAATCTCGAGCGTCGAGATCGTTGCGTTGTTTTGGTCAAAGAAGCGGAACATAAAGCCCGGTTGGCCGGATTCAATATAGATGTTCACGCTCGCTTTGTATTCGTCGCCTGCTTTCACCGGAAACTTGGCGCTCTGCAGTGCGACGGACGCGGTTCTTAAGTTATCCGTGATTTTCAAGCTTTTCGTCCCGGAGAAATGCTTGCTATCGCTAATTTCGTAGCGGTAATCGGCACCCGTTGCGAAAAGCGAGGACCATCCGGGGATGGTGCTCCCGTTCAGCGGCTCCTCAAACCCTGCGTTGCGAACGGAGACGGGAAGTCCCGGCGGCGGCTCCACAATGTCGCCGTCTACCTGCATCCGGTACAAAATGGTATTCGTTGCCTGATCCGTGAAGTACAAGTTGCCGTCCATGCCCAAATCGAATCTGGACGTGTCCGCAAGCGTACGGAATTCAAGCGTTTCCGGATCGATAACGGTCAGCTTATTATTGAAGAGAACATAGAGCAAGCCGTCGTCGGACCAGCGGAGCGGATGATGGGCCCATTGGCTGAAATTGAGGCTTGGATATATTTTTTTGCTTTTCACGACGTTGTACGTCACTGGATCAATCGCAAAAATATATTCATAGGATGCGCCCCAAATAAGGCCGTCCGGTCCTGCAGCGAGGTCGCCGATGAAGATCGGCTTCGTTAAGCCGGGAACGCGGAGCGGAAACTCGGCGATTTTGCGATCGGAGGCGACATCCCAAACGAAAATCTTAGCCTCCTCCGCCGTAGGCTCAGAGCCTAAGCCGCCGCGAATGGTCGTCGAGCCGAAAATTTTGCCATTCAGGTAGGCCGTGCTGAGCACGCTTTGATTTTCCACAACATGGCGGTGAACGTCGGTTTCTCCGGTTGCCGGGTCATAAACCGTGAGCGATCCGCCCAGCGTTCCGTAACCCGAAATCGTGGAAACGAACAATTTGCCTTCCGCCCCCGTTATATTCACAAGCCGTTCCTGATCGTTGCCCAGTACTGCCAGGCGTTTCGGATTCGTTTCGCCCGGTTCGGCGCTCAAATCGTACTCGTACAGCCCGCCTTCCGGATACACGCCCATGTATACTTTATTGCCCACTGCATAGACGCTGTCCGCCTGGCCGATGCTGAAGGGCTTCGCCGTGTTAGTCGTCAAATCGACGAGCGACGAACGCGCTTGCGAGCCGGTTGTGATCAGCTGTGTCGGAGAAACCGCCGCCACCCGATTCACTACGCCCGGGAGACCGGGGATGACCGGAGGCTTCAGAATCACTTGCTTCGTTGCGATATTCATGAACGTCACGCCGCCGTCGTACCGCACGGTGACGAGCGTTTTGCCCGGCAGCTCAGGGTTGTTCGGGAATTCCGCCCAATCCGCGCCGCGCAAGCCGGATGCATATTCCATCCCCGTCAACGCCACTTCGCGGGTAGCCAGATCGAATGTTTTGAGCTTTTTATCGGACATATAATAAATCTTGCCATCCACCGAGTCCGTCGCGTGCAGCCCGGTCACATTCTCCAGCTCCACATCCAGCCAAGAGCCGCTCTGCGTATCGTAAATATACGCCTCTCCGGGAATACCGCTGCCGTCTGTGTATCGTGCAAACAAATAACGGTCGTCGATCGTATCCAGATCGTAAACGGTATCGTTCTTCACCGGAAGGGCAGCGGCGATGTCCGTTTTCTCTCCGGTCGCCAGGTTGACCCGGACGATTTGCTTATGCGCGGTTCCGGCATACACGTTACCGCCCTGGTAAGCGATCGAGCGCACGTACTCCTGATCGGTTGCGCCGATCACTCTGCCGTAATCTTTCGTCAGCTTCGTAACAGGGTCATACTGATACACCTTGCCCCCGGGATAAGTTCCCACGTACACGCGGCCTTGCTCATCCGTCGTAATGCTGTTCGGCACGGATTGTCCGTCGAACTGGGCAACTTGAACGGGCGTATGTGTGACGGGCGAATAGCTCCACAGCCTGGCTCCGCCGCCATCTGCGGCAAGAAACAGCGTGCCGTCCGGTGCGACTGTGTGTGCCCAGGAGCTCTCCGACGGAGCAAGCGGAATGCTTCTCAGCAGTTTATAGTCCTCCAGATCGATAACGTTGAGGTGGCCGGGCTTTCCTTTGCTCGTAGCATAAAGCACATACCGGCCCTCCTCCTTGCCGACCGTACCGTTAAACACTGCTACCGTATAATTGTTCGGGATGAGCAGCTCCTCCGGGCTCCCGTACGTTTTCTGCGACAAGCGGCTGCCTTCCGCCGCAGATAACGTCCCCGTTCCCCACCCTGCCATTGCGACAAGCCAGCACATCATAAGGATAAAAACACGAAACTTTGCGATTATCATGACATGGCCTCCTTCAAGTTTCAGTTAGATTTACGTCTTGAAATGAACTCTTCATTTTTGAAAACGCTTTCAAACTTACACAAGTCCGTGTTCCACATTCCCGTGTCCCTGGCGTTTAACTCGATGTTTTGCCGTAACTCAGCAGCGTCCCCATGCGGTTAGACGACTGCGCATACCCTTCATAGGCCTCCTGCGCCCGCTCCATCGGATACGTGTCTGAAATCAGTCCTTCCAGGGAAATTTGGTTCTCGGCAAGCAGCCGGATATATTCGGCGATGTTCCTGCCTTCCGTCCAACGCACGAAGCCGATCGGATAATCCTTGTTTTCCAGCTCATATCCGGCATCGTACCGGCCTGGTCCGCCGGCTCTGGAGATCAGCACCTGCGCCTCTTTGCCGAACATCAGCCCTCGTGAGAACGACGTCGACAAGTCCCCGACGATCACAATCTTCCCTCTGTCGCGTATCCAGCGAAGCGAGCTGTCGATCAGCTCCTCCCCCGGCCCTCCGGCGCATAAAATGACACTGTCGGCGCCATGGCCTCCCGTGAGCTCTGCCAGCCGCTCCTCCAGCTGCGCCTGATTGTCAACCGCACATTCGACGCCCCGCTGCCGGAGCAGCTCGGCCCGGTGCGGATTCGTATCGAAGCCCGCCACGCGGTAGGCCGCTGCCGAGGCGATCCTGGCGATCAGCTGCCCCAGAATGCCGAGCCCCACGATAATGGCGGATTCGCCGAATCGCAGATCGGCCGTGCGCAGCGCATGAATAGCGATCGCTCCCAGCCCCGCGAAGGCGGCATCTTCCGGCTGCACGTGCGGGGGGACCGCTGCCGTCAAGTTCGTCGGCACCGTCAGCCGCTCCGCATGGCGGACATACGGCGCTCCGTAGCAGGCAACACGCTGGCCGACCTGCAAATGACGGACATCCGCGCCCGCTTCTTCAACGATGCCCACGGCGCTATAGCCCAGCACGGCCAGCTGTTCGGACGCCCGGCGAATGAACGTCATTTCCGTGCCCGGACTAATGGCCGAATATTCCGTGCGCACCCGCACATGCCCTGGCGGCACCGGGCCGGCTTCCAGCTCGGTAATCGTAATCTTCCCTTTTAAAGCGGCAACAGCTTTCATCCTTGCTCTCCTCATTTCCTCCGGCAATTAACCTCCTGGCTTCTTGCGAAACTCGCTCGGCGAAATGCCATAATATTTCTTAAATGTGGTGGTGAACGTGGAAGCATTCAGATATCCTGTCTTCTCCCCGATCTCCGCCACGCTTAGCTCTGTCTGCTTGAGATACTCCCTGGCATGGGACAGCCTTATCTTATTCAAATAATCCACATAGCCGACGCCGAACGTTTTCTTGAAATAGTTGGAAAAATATTTCGGGCTCGTATTCAACACTTCAGCCATATGGTCTAGATAGAGATTATCCATATAATGAAGCTCGATGTATTGGGTGATAAATTCCGGATTCAGCTTGCTTTTGCCCTCCTGCAGCCGTCTGCTTCCGATCCACTGCACGACCGTTTGCAGCGCTTCCGTAACTTCCCCGCAGCTGTACGCATTGTCAACCTTCCGGCAAAAGGCCGTCTCCAGTTGAAAACTCTCCTTGCTCGAGGCAGCCGACGAATCCGTATGCTTCATCAGATAGTAAAAGATGCTTTTGGCAATGTGTGCAAACTGGTGCAGATGGATGCCGCGTTCCGTATTCTCTTGAACGATTTCCAGCAAAATGCTCATCGCTTCATCACTTTTGCCGCTAAGCAGCGTATTCGACAGCTTCTCGATTCTCTCGAATGGAAAATGAATTTGGGACACGTACCGGATTGTCTCCAAATCAACGACCGACCGCTCTGCATTGATATTCCGGTATAGCCGGGCATTCTTAATGTCTTGGTAAGCCTCATGGCAATGGGCTGTCTTGGCATCGTAGAGCTTGCTCACACAGGCCCAGAGCTCGTGCCCTTGCAGCTCTTCCTTGACCGCCCGCTTCACGAAGTTCTCCAGGCATTCGATGACGACTTTGCGCATGGAAGGCTGGCGAATCGCAACGAGCGCCACGAATTCCAGATGTCCCGTGTAAAAGACGGCGGCAGGTCCCGCGGTACGCAGCCCCTCATCCATCATGGACGCGATTTCTTCTATCGGCCTTCCCGGCTGCGAATCGCCTGCTGCCGGCGGCTTCATCTGCAGCGCAGCCATCACAAACTGCCTTTCCGGGAAAAAGAATGCGTAATGCTTCTGCAGCTGCATTTCCAGCTCCCTGGAATACGAATAGCCGTCCAGCATTTGCAGGAAAACACCTCTGCGCAGCTCCTTATCCGCGAAATCCATCGCTGCTCTCAGCGATTCGTTCTCCGCCTGCACCTTGACGATGCCGCTGTATATTTTCCGGAAATCGTTGCCCTTCACATGTCCGCCGCCAAACAGCTTCAAAATATCTTTAACCGGCCGGTACAAATACACACTAAGCAAAGCGGACAGCAGCACCGCACTGATGATGGCAGAAATCATAATCATGTGATTGGCGGCTTCTACGGAACCGATATTTTGAAATTGGTACGGAACTTTGTTGATATAAATAAAATCGTTGTACTCCGACTTGTAGAAGTTATACTCGAAATTCTTGCGGGTCAGCGTCGCCTCTTTGTCCGGACTGAAATAAACCTCATCCAGAATATCGCTCGGGTCCTGCGACTTGTCGGTGCTCAGCACAACATTCCGGTTGGCATCAAGCACGACTAAGGAAGCACCCGGAATCATCGACTTGAGGTCCATCTGCTTGAGCAGCCGCTCGGCATTCAGCAGCACCATCACGTTTTTATTGGATAACCGCACCTTATTGCCGTCCGACACAGCCATCAGCTGCTGGGTTCTGCGGGTTAATCCGTCCGCCATGACCGCGAAATCCGTAATCGGAAACACCGTCTGCTCATGCTTGGAGCTGGCAAACATTCGCCAATATTTGGCACTATACGTATCGTGCTTATACTTTTTGTCGAACAAGACGTTGAAGTCGCTCGTTCCCTTGGCCGTAACGGTCAAATCCAGATTATCGTAAAAAACGATCACATCTTCAATATAATCGATGGAGGATGCCAGCCTTGCGATATGCTCTTGAAGCGTATAAGCTTTGGCCATATCGATGCTCTTGTCTGGCGACTCAAGGTCGTAAGGCAGCCCGTGTACGGCAAAAATCAGATTGTTCACCGCAGCGAAGGAGCTGTCGAACGACTGAATAATATTTTTAATGACAAGCCGGTTATTCTGGGTCACTTTATCATAAATGCCGGAAATCGAATTTTTGTAGACGATGTAGTTGGATACGACCATAATTACGATGACTAACAGCAATGCGCAGAAAATTTGCAGGAGCCCCCTGCTCGCCATTAAACGATTGATCGGCGTCACCTTATCACCTCATACGATGTCATCCAACTATAATTCAACAGTCGTCGCTTTAACCCTTTTCCGAACCGAGCATCACCCCTTTGGCGAAATATTTCTGCGCGAACGGATACATCAGCAGCACTGGAATCATCGAAAGCACGATCGTTGCATTCTTCATCGCCTGCGGCGCCAGTGCGGCCCGGTCGACAAGCCCTGCATCATTCTCCGCGTTGTAGATGAGCATATCCCTCAGCACGACCTGCAGCGGGTACATATCCTTATCGCTCAAATAAATCATCGGCAGGAAGAAGCTGTTCCAATGTCCCATGAAATAAAACAGTCCGATTGAAGCCAGCGCCGGCTTGGAGAGCGGAATGACGATGGAGAACAAAATGCGGTAATCGGATGCGCCATCGATAAGCGCTGCTTCGCGAATTTGCGTGGACATGTTCTCATAGAAGCTTTTCAAAATGATGAGCTCCATCGTCCATATCGCGTTCGGCAGCACCAGCGCCCACACCGTATCGAGAAGTCCGAGCTGCTGCACGACCATATAAGTCGGGATGATGCCCGCATTGAAAAACATCGTGATGACGATCATCAGCATAAACCATTTCCGCCCGAAAAACGTGCGTTGGGAGAGCGGGTAAGCAGCTACCGCCGTAAAAAGCAAATTGATGAACGTACCGAGCGCCGTATAATAAACGGAATTGAGATAAGCTCTCGGAATTTTATCGTTTTTGAGCACTTCCTTATAGGCGTCGAAGTTCAAGCCCTTCGGAAATAAAAATACTTTGCCTTGAATGACCGCTGACGTATCGCTCAAAGAAACCGCCAAAATATACAGCACCGGATAGAGCGTTGCTACGGCTACACAGGATAAGAGCAGCGCGTTCAGGATGGTGAACAAGGTAATTTTGCGGCTTCCTACCATAACCCGTTTCCTCCGATCCGTTTACTTATATAGTTGGCTCCGAGCAGCATCATCATCGCGACGAGCGCTTCGAACATGCCGACCGCCGATGCATAGCTGTAATTCGATTCCAGCAGCCCCTTCCTGTACACATAAGTGGAAAAGACGTCGCCGACCTCATACGTCATCGGATTGTACAACAGCAAAACTTTTTCATAGCCGATGCGGATCATGGAGCCGGTTTTCAAAATAAACATCACCAGCAGGGTTGGCAGCAGACCGGGAAGCGTAATATGCCGCATCATGCCGAATCGGCTTGCGCCATCAACCTTCGCCGCTTCATACAGCGTCGGGTTAATGCCTGCTATTGCCGCCAAGTAAATGATTGCCTCATACCCGATCTTCTCCCATATATCCGAGATGACATAGATGGAGCGGAACCAGCCCGGATCGATCAGGAAATATTTCTTAGGGAAGCCGAGCGCCGCCAGAAACTGATTGAACAACCCGCTGCCCGGAGACAGAAAGTCAATAATCATCGAGGATATGATGACGACGGACAGGAACGCGGGCAGATAACTCAGCGTTTGAACCGACTTCTTGAACCATTGCACACGTACTTCGTTCAGCAAAATTGCAAGCAGGATCGGAAACGGAAATCCGAAAACAAGGGTGTAAATTCCTAGTAGGAAAGTGTTTCTGAACAACATCCAAAAATCTTGATTCGTGAAAAATTGAATGAAATACTTGAATCCCACCCATTCGCTGCCCCAGATTCCGGTAAACACACTGTAGTCCTTGAAGGCAATGATTAAGCCATAGAGCGGACCGTAGCGGAACAAGATGTAGAACAGCAAACAAGGGGCGAAAAGAATCAGAAGCTGCCTGTCCCGCTTCATGTGCCGCAGAGCAGCGGCAAGTCTGGCCTTCATTGGCTTCTTGGAGCGTGCCGGGGCTTCCGCCCCAATGATTGGTTGTTGCATTGGCGGGTCTCCCTCCGATCCGGACGAGTGGCGCCTTCCGCATGCCGGCGGTGCCGTCATGCAACCGCCCGCAGCAGTAGGTCAGGCGGTCATCACCGTACCCCCATGAAGGCGCCACTCCCGGTTTCTTCCTTATTTCGCAGCGTCATAACGCTTTTGCGCGTCGTTGTACACTTTCATATAGGCGTCCACGCCTTTTTTGGCAATGTTTTTCTTCCACTCTTCCCATTGCTCGTCGCCGTATTTTTTATCCAGCACATACTTGGCGTTAAACTCTTCGGCCGCTTTCTGCAGCGTCGTTTGCAGCTCGGCCAGCGTGGAGATCTCCGCATCCGTGAAGTTCAGAATCGGATCAGCCGCTTCCCGCTTATTTCCTTTAAGAATTTTGTCCTGCGCCTCTTGTTCCTTCTCGGAGAATTTGTAGTACACGCTTCGGCGGTCCGGCCGCAGATAGGCGCTCTCCAGCCACATGGCATACCGGTCTTCCAGCACGCTGATATCCACCAGAGGCAGATCCTTCAGCTCAGGGTATACAGGAACGCCGTCTTTGCCCCATTCGAAGTTAACGCCTTCCACCCCAATCGTCATCAGCTCGCTGCCGGACGGACTGGTCAAATAGTCAAGCAGCTTCAAGGCGGCTTCTTTGTTTTTGTTATTCGCTACCGTCACGCTGAAATCGGATACCTTCGGCAGCGTTCTGACGTTGCCCGTCGGACCGATCGGATACGCATACCGCAAATTATAATCCGGATTTTTGGCTTTAATCTGGTTGTAGAACAAGTCCAGACGGCCGATCCAATCCCACGTCACAAACGATTTGTCCGTCGTCATCTTCGTTGTCCAGGAATCCTGCGTATCCGTCAAAAACTCAGGATCGATCAGCCCTTCATTGTACAGCTTCTTCATGAAATCAAGCATTTCTTTATGCACGGGCTGAATTGCGGCAAACTTCCAAGTTTTATCCTTCTCATCGTAGTAGGCCGGATAGCTGTCGCTGCCTATCCCCCAACCGTATGACCAGTCTTTGAATACGTTGACCAGCCCTTTGGACGCGTAGGGATACGAGTTCGGGTACGCTTCTTTCAATTTTTTGAGCGCCTGGTAGAACTCCTCCGTATTGGTCCACTCCTTGATGCCGAGCTTATCGAAAATATCTTTCCGGTACATGAAGCCATGATTGACATCCCGGTTCAAATTGTAAATGGGCCACGTGTACAGCTTGCCGTTCTCGTCGCCGTAGGATTTCACAACCCAGCTGTTTTCTTCCAAATACAGCTTTTTGAAGTTCGGCAGCATATCCGCATAATCGTTAATCGCAACGACCCCTTTTTGCTTCCCGATTTTCTTTAATTCCGCAGGCTTTAGCCCGTCGAAAATGTCCGGCAGCTTACCGGAAGCTACGATAACTTTAAGCTTGTCTTGATAGGTCTGAGGGGAATATGTCTGAAACTCGACTTTAATGCCTGTGCGTTTCAAAATTTCCTGAACGACCAGTTTATCTTCTTTAATATTGGTGGAATTGCTTGGCAGCATCCAAGTCACCGTGGTCGGTTGATCGACGAGCGGCAGCTTCAACCCTCCTGTGTCGCCATACTGCTTGGCTGTCTCTGCCGGCTTACCTGCCGGTGCGGTCGATGCTTGCGTTGGAGTGGCCGTCTGATTGACGCCCGCGTTCCCGCTGCAGGCAGCCAGTACGGAAGTCATCATCGCAATTCCCGCTACAGCGCTGATCAGCTTCTTTGACATTGTTGTTCCTCCCTTTTGAGCTTGCGTTGGTTCCTATTTCATCATAAAAGCGCTTCCACCTCTCGTAAATAAAATGATTTCCATTCGCTTGTTTATTTCACTGCTGAACGCAAAAAATGCCGAGAAACCTTGTCAAATCAAGGCTTCTCAGCATGTAGATAATGCTAAAGCAGTAGATAATCATAAAAGCACAGGTCAGCATCGGGGGCGGATACACCTCAGTGGCAACCTGCGCCGCGGGTTTATCCGGTGTGAAAGTGCGTGCGTGTAATACTGTGAACATTGCACCGTTCATGGCACAAGCGCTATTAACAAAGCACCGCTCGCTGCTAATGGGCTAGCACTGAGGGATGTAATTTACCGTCCATGGATTAAGTAACCCTAGCACTTCGCACCGCAAAGTCACACCCGCAAAGTTTAGTAGTGCCACACAACCATGCACCTTGCGAGGACATCGCTGAAATCATCTCACCTACCCCGCTAAGGGACAGATAATACATTATTTGGCACTTTTTTTAATCTCTTTACATTTTAACGGATGCCAGTGCTGCTATTTGCGTATTCATATTCAGGCGACAATTCCCCCCAATAAAAGCAAATAAGCACTCTGGTCTCCGCTAGAATTGAAATGAGGCTAATTTCCGCGTTTAGCAAGCAAAAATTTATTCCCCGGGAAATTTCCTTGGAATTAGGAAACTGTTTGCGGCTTAGGCATGCCGGCCCGAAGATAGCCGATTGCACATATAATGGAGAGGATCACAACCAACGTAAGCCCCCAATAAATGTTACTGTAGGCGTGCGCCAAAGGAAAATCTTTCTGCCATACAAGCGCGCTTGCCGTTGCGGCAACCCCGAAAGCACCGCTAAAAAATTGCAGCAACTGATACAGTCCAAGTCCAGAAGCGATCTGTGAAGGGAGCAGCAATCTGGAGATTTCGTTGGAAATACTGCTCGTCAAAATGGTGTAGCTAACACTCATCAGCATATAAATGAACAGGATCGCCAAGAAAGAAACGCCCTCAAGCAGCGCGAACAAAATAACGGAAGCGAGCAAAAACAGCGGCGTGTAACGAATGAGCGAGCTGTTCCCGCGAGCATCGATAATCCGTCCTACCTTGCGTGAGACGATCATTGCCAATGCTGAGCCTGGGAAAATGACCAAACCAGCTTGGATGGCGCTCAGCCCGTATTGTTTGACCAATATTTGAGGCATCAGGAATAAAGTTGCAAAACTGCATAAATACGCCGCAATTCCAACGGCACCTAAAATTAAAAATGAACGATTGCTAAACAACGCCGGAAGTACGAAGGGATCTTTGGCCGAGCGAATGCGTATAATAAATAGAACAATGGAAACCAGTCCCGCCAGAAGTGCGATGACCGAATGGTTCGTTAAAAATAAGAGCAGCCCTGTTGTTCCAACTCCAATGAAAAAAGCGCCAATAGCATCAAAGGACCCTTTCCGCGGCTCCTCTTTCGGAATCATTAACATATAGAAAGGCACGAGCACTAAAGTGACAGCTGTAACGACAAATAAAAGCTTCCAACCGAGATACTCGACGACAATTCCACCAACGACGGGACCGAAACCAAGTCCGAAAGCGACCGAAGACATGATCATAGCCATAGCTTTCCCACGACGTTGAATAGGAATGTACCGAGATAATAAAACTAGTGCTAATGCTGGAATCGAGCCTGCTCCGGATGCTTGCACAATACGCACGATCAGCAGCATAGCAAAACTGTTGCTGAACAGTCCCGCGATAGCACCTAGGCTGAGCGATAATATCCCAATAATGAAAAGTCTCCTGATGGGAATAAAATCGGCAAGCCGGCTGTACGTAATCGATGAGATCGCAAATACAATGGAATATCCGGTTACGATCCAAGAGGTAGCCGATGCCGTAAGACTGAACTCCTTAGCCACGTCCGAAAGAGCCAAATTGAACATCATCGTGTTCATGATGACAAGGACGATCGTAATTCCGAGCAGCAAGGTGACGACGCCTTCTCTCATACCGCTATCACTGCCCTCGCGGTTAATATGGCCAATATGGGCCTTGCTGGTTTGAATTGTATTTTTATGCTTCGGATCATGCTTTTTTCGCATGGATATTACCTCGCTCCCTTATTCGTTATTTCGATAATAATCGAACAATAGAATAATAACACGGGTTGTGCTATAATTCAATCATATACTGTAAAAAAGTAAGGGGGATGCTCGAGTGAAGCACTTATTTCATCCAGATCGCGCAGACATTCAATTATCCACCGTTCTATATGCACTGAGTGACCCGGTTCGCTTATTAATTGTTTCGGAGCTTTACAAAGGATGTGAACGGGCATGCGGCGACTTCGCAGTTCCCGTTGTGAAATCCACGATGTCACACCATGCTCGCACGTTAAGAGAAGCCGGTGTCATCAACGTACGCATCCACGGCACCCAACGTCTTATTTCCCTTAGATCCGAGGATTTAGACATACGTTTCCCCGGACTATTAACATCTATACTATCCGCCTACGAAGCTTCCGGTGAGAAAATGAAGCTTTATCCCGACCTGTACGAGTCGGAGGCGGAACCCCAACATGAGCACGAGTCTAGAGTAGAATAGTCTCCAAATAAAACGCACAAAGTCCAATGAGCTAATTTCGTATTAGCCATTGGACTTTTGCGTTTGGTAGGAGAGCAGCCCGATTTGGAATAAGGGGAATTTCTCCCGTTATTCTTCACCTTTAATGGTTTAAACAGACTCATAGCTGGAAAAACTCCCGTTATTTTCTCCTTCATGCCAGAACTTCTCGCATTTTCAATGAAAATAACTGGAGAAATTCCAGTAATTTCCCCTCAAGCCATTCATTTAAGGCGAAATAACGGGAGGAATTCCAGTTATCACCGGGCAAGCACTCGCGGTTGGTAGCCAAAAGTAGCTGGTAGGTGTAGTAAGGTATAGTTAGCATCCACTTGCAGCTAGTTTTACTTAGTTGCTGCAGGTGCAACAGTTCGGGCAGTCGCATGCAGCAGGTGCAGTCAGTTACAGCATTTACAGCATTTACAGCATTTACAGCATTTACAGCATTTACAGCAAGTGCAGCAGTTTTGCGGCAGTTGCAACAGTGCACCAGTTACCAGTAGTTACTACAGTTCCGGCAGGTGCATCCAGCAGTCGCAGCAGGTACAGAGGTAAGTCAGTTGCAGTAGGTACGGTCAGTACGTAGGCGCAACAGGTACATGCAGTTACTGTAGTCACTTCATTAGTAACAGGTGCAGACAGTTACTTTGCCGCTGCAACCGTCAGCGGCGAAATCGTCCACGCCGGCGATGCCCCCCGGAGCCCGACACGGCCCAGCAGGAACGCATTCGGGTCCGTCCATTTCACAACCGGAGCTTGGCTGCCCTCTGCGAAAACAGCAATGGTCGGCCCGTGCAGCTTCACGGTGATCCGGCGGGTCTGGCCAGGGAGGAATGCCAGCGTGCCGGAGGCTGCCTGAACGGCATTCTCGTAGCTGATTCGCCGCAGCACGACCCTGCCGTTATAGAACGCGAGCCCGTACCCCATGAAAGCATCCTTCACCTGATCCTTGAACTCGGACTCGTTCGTCGTCCTCAGCAGGATGCCCGCTTCCTCCGCGCTTTCAGCCGCATCGGCCTTGAGCGTCAGATCGAAGCTGACGTCGTAGTCCGTCCAGCCCCAATCGCCGCCGAAACGGTTGAAGATGCCAACCGCCGCCGGCTTGACGACCGTCGTCTCGGGCACAGGCGCCGTCAAACTCGCTTCCGCGTACCTGAGCGTGATCTCTCCCTTCGCCCGGCTCAGTGACAGCCACTGCGGCCCTTTCGTTAGCGCGAACTCGCCCAGCGGGACCGTCGTCCACTCCGCATCGGCTGCGAATAAGGAGGCATCCAACTTGACCTCCTCGCTCTTGCCATTGATTGCGACGGAGAGCGTGGAGCCTGCTGACGATCGGGCTGCCTTCACCGCAAGCAGATAGCTCCCGTCCTGGCGAACGTTCACGGGAAAGGAAATCCCGTCGCCCTTGCCCGACAGGACCACGGCATCGCTGCCGTCGGGCGTTATACCGGATCGTACGTCCGGGTTGCCGTCTCGCAGCCCATGCACAGCTTCCATCGCGCCGGGCAGCGGCTTGATCACTTTCATATCGCTGCTGCCGTTCGCATCATTCGCGAATGCCGTATAGCGCAGCTCCGGCTTCGCTCCCTGCGGCCATGCATAGCCGATCCGGCCGGCCTTAGCCGCCATACCCGCCTGCTCGATTCTGGACAGCCCGTCCCAGTAAAGCAGCGTGCCCGCGCTCCCCGACTCGACGCGAATCGTATGCAGCTTCGCCATATCCGTCCCCGCAGGCAGCGGCTTCGCAGCAACAACCGTGTCGACGCCGTTCACACGGTCGACCAGCGCCAGCTCCGCCCCGTTCACACGGACTAAACGATAATTGCGCTCATCCGCATAGGCGAATATAGCATCCAGCGAGGAACTTCCCCCGGCATCGCCCAACCGGAAGTTATACTCTACGGTATATTTCTCTTCTGTACGGCTTCGCGCCAAAAGTGTCTCACGGCCTTCAAGCTCAGCCGACTCCCACTTCTCCACGGCTGGCACTGCACCCGGCACGTCCCGGAACACCGGCATCGCCGGCGCTTCTTGCGCTGTCCCGTGCGTCGGCCCGAGAACGGACATTTTATCCCCGTTGAATACGAGCCGGTCCAGATTCAGCTTGCGGACGGGAGGTCCTTCCGCAGAGCGTCCGATCAGGTTATGGTAGACGATATAATAGGAATCGAGATCGGGTCCCATTACAGTCGCACTGTGTCCCAATCCGTTGAAATCAGCCGCCGTGGAAATCAGGATCGGATTGTTCTCGGGAATATGGTAGGTCCCCATCGGAGATTCTTTGCTCACGCCATAATTGACACGGTACCCTTTGCTGAATACGTGATTCCCGGTGTACGTCATGAAGTACCGCCCATTGCGCTTAATGATCATCGAGCCTTCCGTCCAATGACCGAGCGAGGCGTTCAACTGCGTATCCGCTCCGATCGTATACGGATCGGACATTGGGCTCGCCATGATGCCTCCGAATTTGGCGTGTGTGAAATACCACTTCTCATCGTCGTCGATAAACACCGAGCCGTCGATCGTGAACCCGAGATTGTCCGTCTTCTTAACGAACGGTCCGGTTGGCTTGTCGCTCTGGAGAACGTAATGTCCTTTGCCTGCGGGCGACGTATACATATAGAACGAACCGTTCCAATAAACCACCTCCGGCGCATAGGCGCCTACGCTAATGGGCTCCTCCGTAACCAACCCTTCATAGCGCCAGTTCACCAGATCGTCCGAACTCCATGCTTTAATGCCGACTCTGCGGTCCTTCGTACTGCAATACAAATAATATAGGCCATCGTACCGAAGCACATAAGGATCTCCGATGCCATAATCCTCCCACTCCTGATCCAGCACGAACGGATTCTGGTACGTTTGTCCCAAAGCAACCTCCATCCTGTTCGCTCCCTTCTTTCCATCCGACGGCAGCATCGGCGTAACCAATACCAGCGCCACCAGCACAATTGCACTCGCAGCAATAATAAGCAACCACGATTTTCTAGACTTTGGCATTTATCTGTCCTTTATTCAGACTTTAGCAATTATCTGCCTTTTATTCAGACTTTAGCATTTATCTGTCCTTCTATTCAGACTTTGGCATTTATCTAACCTTCTATCCCCAACTTTAGCATTTATCCATCTATCTCTTCTTCTAGAGGGTAATTTCCAGCGCATAAACGGAAGAAGCCCTAAGCTGACAAGTCACTTGTGAATGCATAACCGGCAATTCGCGGGTGACGCACACCACATTCTCCGGGTTCAGCGCATTGTTGATGCTCTCATAATGATCGCCGGTCAGTTCCAGCAAACGGGCTGTACCCGATTCAGCGAACCCGCCCAACTCCACATCGGTTATCGTATCCTCGAGACTTCGGTTCACGATCAGAACCGTCAATTTATCGCCGGCTGTATTCACACAAGCGACGACATCCAGGTTCGGCAGATCATTCAACTGCGGCGCGGGTACCGTCCCCTCTGCACGTTGAACCGAAAAAACGGCGCAATCGGTCTGACTCTCCACAACGTACCCCAAGTCGCTGTTTGCATACATCTTCATGACATAATAAGAAGGTGTGCCGTACACGGTCAAACGGTTCTCGCTTCTGCCGGCAGATTTCCCTCGGAACTGGTCCGCATAGAAATCTCCCACCCGAATGCAGCCGCCAAGCCAACCGTTCACAAGGTCGGAGAAACTGCCGATCTCGATCAAATCGCTATTGCGGATGAATTCGTTGAGATTCGCCGCATTCGCAGCCGCCGCCTCCAGCGTATGCTCATTCGGAAGCCCTTTGCGGATTGTATTCGCATAATACATCGTATTATATTCGGTGACAGCCAATTTCAGATGGGCGTAACGGTCCGAGGACCCGAACTTTTCCCTTAATTGTCTGACGGTTTCCCGCGTCCACTCCGGATAAGTGACGATAGCTTGAAACCGCTCTTCTTGCGGCGTACGGGCATTCATCCCGAACCGGTTGGCGCCATGATACAGATGCAAAGTCAAATAATCGATATACTCGGCAGCCCGCTCCAATAACGGCTCGTTCCAATCCATCCTCACATCGCCGCAAGCCAACAGCACGATTCCCGGATCAGTTGCTTTCATCGCCTGTGCGAATTGCAGATAACGTTCTGCGAACTGCTCCGCCGTGCAGTGACCGACCTGCCAGCCGCCCCACACTTCATTGCCGATCTCCCAATATTTCACGCCATATGGTTCAGGATAGCCATTGGCGGCACGCAGCTTGCCCATCGGCGTATGGGCATCGCCATTGCAGTATTCCACCCATGCGGCCGCTTCCTCGGGCGTTCCCGACCCGTCGTTGACACAGATGAGCGGCTCTACGTTCAGCTCACGGCAAAACCGGATAAACTCATCCGTTCCGAAATATTTGTTCGTCCAGCCGCCCCACGCTTCATTCATCACGCACGGGCGTTCATACATCGGCCCGATAGCCTGCTGCCAATGGTAAGCGCTGATATAATTGCCCGCAAGTCTCATCATGCCGGCATTCAATTCCTTCGTCATCGCCATGACTTCCTGGCGGACATTGCCTGTGCGTACGGAAGGGAGCAAGGAAATGTGATCCAGCCAAAGCATCCCCGTGGATACGTGATCCAGCCAGCGCTCATGCTCCGCAGACACATACAAGCGGAACTCTGCTTGCTCGCAATCGCGTGAAACGGTGAGCACCGCTTCATAGTGCCGCCAGTCGTGGCTGATCAGCTCGATATTCGTCCGGCCCAGCACTTCGCCGCTTGCCCGGTCTACAATCTCCGCCGTGACCTGCTTGATCTCCACAGAAGCTCGCGCATATAGCGCCAAATCATAGCCTTGCGAATCCTGCTTCACTGCGATCGCTTGGCTTATGCCCGCATAAGCCTCATCATCGCTATAGATGCGAATCATCTGACTATGCCCGGAATGGCGGGCGGCCGCAGCCTCAAGCCCATAAACGGTGCTTTTGCCGTTCGTATAGGGACGCCAGTCACCGGAAATCCCTCTGTACGTGACGTCCATACTTTCAAAGTCCATATCTTTGAGCGGATAAGCCAACATGGCATCCATATGATCGCGGATGTCTTCGACGAAGTGTCCGAACAAGAACGGATTAATTTTACTTGTGCCGACGCGATTCGGCATGACCTGGATTCTAGCTTTTGATTGCACCATAGTCTAAACGCTTCCTCCCCCTGTTATCCTTTTAATGAACCAATCATAACGCCTTTCACAAAGTGCCTTTGAACAAACGGGTACATAACTAGCACCGGCAGGCTGGAAATAATGATCACAACATATTTGATGCTTTCGGCAAGCAGCACTTTGGACTCCAGCCCTACATTGCTGTCAGCCGCATCCGCCGAGTTGACCATCAGCACCTCACGCAGCACGAGCTGCAGCGGATACAAGTCTTTGCTGCGAATGTAAATCAGCGCGTTGAAATAAGAATTCCAGTGACCGACCGCGTAGAACAGGATCATGACGGCCAAGATCGGTTTGGATAAGGGTAAAATGACATGCGTCAACAGCTTCCAGTTCGAGCACCCGTCGATATGTGCTGCTTCCTGAATCTCCCAAGGGATGCTGGTTTGAAAATAAGTGCGCATCACAATCAAATTATAGGTGGCAATAGCGCCCGGGATTACCAGCGCCCACATTGTGTCCACCATCCCCAAGTTTTTCACGAGGAGATAAGACGGAATGAGCCCCCCGCTGAAAAACATCGTAAGCGTTACGAAAAACATAATGATCCCGCGTCCGGGCAGATCCGGTCTTGACAGCGGGTAAGCGGCGAGCGTCGTCATTAGCAGATTGATCAGCGTACCCACGAGTGTGTAGATAATAGTATTGCCGTAGCCGTTCCAGATTTGCTCGTTCTCAAAAACGTTCCGGTAGGCGTCCAACGTTATTTGCTTAGGCAGTAAGACGACTTCGCCGCTTAGCACCAATGCGGGATCGCTGAAGGATGCGCTAACGATAAAGATGAGCGGGTACAGCACGGCGACCACGATCAGGACGGCCAATATGTTCACGACGGCATCGAATATCTTCTCGTCCGATTTCCTTTTCTTGCGCGTTATTTCCTGCACGACAGGCCCCTCCTTACCATAAACTTGTCTCCGCCTTTTTCCGGGCGAACCGGTTCACGAGCAGCAGCAGCGCCAGATTAACGACAGAGTTAAACAAGCCAATAGCAGCCGTGTAGCTGTATTCGCCTTTCAAAATACCTGCGGAGTAAACGAACGTGGAGATCACATCGCTGGACTCCAGATTTAAATTATTTTGCATAAGCAAAATTTTCTCAAACCCGACATTCATGAAATGACCGACGTCGAGTATTAACAAAATGACGATGACCGGCAAAATTCCGGGAATCGATACGTGCCAGATGCGCCGCAGCCGGCTTGCGCCATCCATTTTGGCCGCTTCGTACAGCTGCGGGTTGACGCCGCTCAGGGCTGCAATATAGATGATCGATTGCCACCCCATATTTTGCCAGATGTTAGAGCCGATGAAGATCGTCTTGAACCATCCTGCCGAATCGAGAAACCGAACCGGCGTACCGCCAATCGCTTCAATAATCGTATTGACCGGTCCCCCTCGGGTAGACAGGAACAGCATGATCATCCCGACCATAACGACAATGGAAATAAAATGGGGAATATACGTAATGTTTTGCACAATTTTACTGAACGCCTTGTTTCGAATTTCCGTAACCAGCAAAGCAAGGAGGATCGGAATCGGGAAAGCGAACAGCAGAGAAAATAAATTAATCGAAATGGTGTTCCAGAGCAGCCTCCAGAAGTAGTACGACTCGACGAACCGCTCGAAATGATCCAGACCGACCCAGGCGCTGCCGCTGATGCCTTTGGCCGGTGAGAAATTCTTGAAGGCAATCTGCAGCCCGTACAGAGGCCCGTAATGAAACACAAGATACCATGCGATGGGGATGAGCAGCATCAAATAGAGGTCGTACCTGCTGCTCACCGCTTTCCAGAGGCTGGAGCGCCTCGATTGGGTTCGAGACGCCACGCCTGCCGTATTTACCGTACTCTTCATCTATAGCCCTCCAGCCGTCAAATACCGCTTATTTTCGCTGCTTTATCTTGTCGTAAGCGTCCTGATACAGCTTTTGCAGCTCGTCGATTTTCATTTTCTTGAGCGTGCTCTGGAACTCGCCCCACTTGTCAAAGCTAAGCGCTCCAGCGATAAACTTGGTGCTTTGTTCTTCGTAATACTTATCAATATCGTTACGTAAAATATTGATTTGCTGCGCAGTTTGCTCGTCGAACATCGGAGCCGCATAGAGAATTTTCGGCATATAAGGATCGAGCTTCTTTTGGGCTTCCTGTACCTGCGGCGGGTTGATGAACGAAGCTACCTTTTCGCTAATCAGATGAGGGGCCCCGCCTCCGGCGTAAGGGGTGATTTTGGACTGATTGCCTGTCGCCAGGAAGGCGTCCGTATAATAAGGAATCCCATTGCGCATTTCATAATTCTCTCCTTGGCGGCCGAATCGCAGCAAAGTAGCTCCTTCGTCACTGTAAAAATAATCAATCCAACGCATCGTTGCTTCCGGATTCTTATTCACCGAGGTGATGGCGAAAGCTCCGAAATCCCGTGGCACTGGAGCTGACAACTGCAGCCTGTCGCCATGCGGCCCTTTTACTGGAGCTATGCCGGCGTATTGTTCGTTCACTTTCCCACCCAGCATCGGATTGTTCGTCTGGTCAAAGAAGAAGCCTGTATTGCCTGATCCTTGCTTCGCCAAATATTGCGCTTCTTTCTGTGAAAAGATCTCCTGATCCAGAAGCTTTTCCGAATACAGCTTATTTAAATACATTAACATCTCTCTATTCCGGTCATTCCCCATCCATATTTGGACTTTGTCATTCTCGATGTTAATGTAATAGCCAAGCTGCTTATCCAGGCCGAATGACCCGCCCATGATATCGGCAACCGGGATGCCTAAGCCAGGTCCACCGCTGGCACGAGCCGTCATCGGAATTTCATCTTGCTTGCCGTTGCCATTCGGATCCTTATCACGGAACGCTTTTAGAACTTCGTACAATTCTTCCGTCGTTTCCGGTTCTTTCAGATTTAGTTTTTTCAGCCACGATTGGTTCATCCATCGCTTGTCCGTTCTGGCAGCGTTTACAGAAACAATGCCTGGCAGCGCATAAATATGACCTTCCGGCGTCGTGATCGCCGAGCGAATCTCCGGATACGTGTCCATCAGCTTCTTCATGTTCGGTGCATATTTATCGATCAAGTTCTCAAGCGGAATCAGCTGCCCGCCCGAGCCGTAGCGAATGGCCTCAAGAGGTGTGAGACCGGAGCGGTACATAGCGTCCGGAAGCTCATTGGACGCGAACAACAAGTTCTTCTTCTCCGCGAAGCCGTCCGTCGGCGCTTCAATGAATTCCACCTGCACGTTGCTCAGCTTCTCATAATCCTGGAACACCGGCATATCCTTGAAAGGTCCGTTAGCCGGCGCAATCCGCGTGAACATCTTCAGCTTGAGCGGTTGGCTTACAATCGGGAATCCTTCGGATGACACGCTTTTCGTTGCATCGCCCTGAGGCTTCTTCTCTTGATCTGTGCTCGAAGCCGTATCGGAGCTGCAGGCGGATAACGTCATACTGGAAACAACTAAAGTAGAAAGCAGTAAAGTCCCCCAATTTTTTTTCATTTTATCTTTCCTCCGTTCGTGGATGTTAGCCCTTGTTGAGAAAGCGTTTTCTAAGGGTTGCTCTCATTATAATGAATGTCGACTCCCCAATGGTTCAACATATATGACTTTCCATTCTACTTTTTTGACTGTTTCAAATGATCGATATACGCTTGCGGCGTCATTCCCGTTATCCCTTTGAATACTTTGAAGAAATACGTATAGCTCACGAAGCCGACCTCGCTGCTGATCTGTTTCAGTGCATAAGAGCCTGATTCCATCAGCATGCAGCCTTTCTTAATGCGAACCCGGTTCAAATACTCGGTGAAGGTCAACTGCGTCTCCTCCTTGAACAGCCTGCTTAGATAGGAAGGATTCAAGTTCAAGGCGCCGGCCGTACTGTCCAGAGAAATGTTAGAAGCATAATGGTCGGTGATGAATTGCACCGCTTTGGCAATATGGCGCGAATACGGTTCGCCGGCATGCTGCTTCTTGATCGTCTCCACCAACTGGGCGAAGTACGCTAACAGCCGCCGTTCCAGCTCGGACACGCTCCCCATGCGGGCAAGCTCGTTCCGTGATGACGCCATGTCCAGCTCCTCGGTCGACATGTGCGGATCATGCCGCTTCAACGATAATTGCACGAGATGCAGCATTTCGCTGACGATCACTTGCACCGTCATGGCATAGACAGGGAGATGAGCTGCTGCGGCAAAAATCGTTTGAACCGTGTGCTGGATCCGCTCACCGTCCAGCTGCTCCAGGAAGAGCAGCAGCTGCTTCTGCTGCTCGGCAAACCGGGCATCCCGCAGCATGGAGGCGTTCATGCCTTGCTGGAACTTGGCGTCCAGCTCTTGGTCGGCTGTGCGGTAGCTGCCTCCAAGCTGCTTCAGGCTGCCGCATAGAGGCCCGATGACATGCACGCATTTCATGTTCAAAAACTTCTCCAGCGCGTGAGCTAGCGAGCTAACCGCCTGGCGGATGGAGCTGGCGACCGTATGCTCGCTTCGTTCCTCCGAGGCGAAGAGCGCAATGAAACGCCCCTCCCCTACATAGCCGACCGTCCGCGTCTGCACGTCGCCGATCGCCATCTGCATCACATCGGTGGCCTGCTGCACAAGCCGGTTCTTCTGCACATCGTTCAAAGACTCCGTCAGCAGCAGAAAAGGAACGATTTGTACGGCGGCTACGCCGTAATTAACACAATGGGCGTAGAGCCCATTATCCTTCGCATAAGCTTGCAGCGCTTCCCCTGCATGCTCCGCATCTCGGGCCAAATTAGCCACGTATTCCCGAAGGATGACCGGGCTTAAGCGCTCGATCATTTTGGATTGCGCGCTTCTAGCTTCATGCTCCCGTTCTTCGCTCCGCAGCGCTTGAACCGCCTGTTCCAGCAGTCCCAGAAGCGTCGCCGGATTCAAGCGGTGCTTGAGCAAATAGTCCATCGCCCCGTTCATCAAGCAGGTTCGCACATAATCGTAATCGTCGAACGAGCTCAGCATAATCATCTTCACCTTCGGGAACCGCTCTCGGATCATCCGGCTGAGCTCCACGCCGTTCATAATGGGCATGCTCACATCCAGGATGGCAATATGCGGCGCCTCCCGCTCCATCATCGTAAGCGCGATCTCTCCGTTCTGCGCTTCACCGCAGATGGTGAACCCATGCTTCTCCCAATCCAGCATACTCTTCATATCGTTACGGGCCAGCGCCTCGTCATCCACCAACAAAACACGAAACATCTTTCATCCCTCCTGCTGCAATTGGGCCTGCTCCGCCGCCTTCCACGGAATGAGCGGAAATTTAATCTGTACCGTGGTATGACTGTTCGGCTCGCTATGAACAAACACGCCGTAAGACTCTCCGAACAGGCGCACGATCCGTTCATGCACGTTGCGGACTCCCATCCCGCTGAAACGCGTATTCGTCTGAACCTCGAACAGCGCATCGATCTGCGCTTGCGTCATGCCCTTGCCGTTATCTCTGACTTCGATTCGCAGCTCTTGGCCTTCCACATAAATGTGAATATGCACGAGTCCTTCATGCTCGGAGGCGGAGATTCCGTGAATGATTGCATTCTCCACAAGCGGCTGCAGCATCAGCTTCAGCACGCTGAATTGCAGAAGCTCCTCCTCTTTCACTTCAATAAGCAGCCGGATCGGCTCTACATATTTGTATTTTTCAATATTGACATAACTGCGGACATATTGCAGCTCTTCCTGCAAGGTAAGAAATTCATTCGTATTGCCGAGCACACCGCGCATCAGCTCGATGAGCGACTCCGATACCTCCACAATATTCGGCACCCCGTTCAGCTTGGCCAAATATTTCACCGTATTGAGCGAATTATATAGAAAATGCGGGCGAATCTGCGCCTGCAGTACGGCCAACTCCGCTTCCCGCTTAGCCTTCTCGGTCGTCACGATCCCTTCTAGCAAGCGCTTTAATTCCTCGACCATGCCCTTGAAAACATGGTATAGCTGGCCGATTTCATCTTTGGAGCGGATCTCAACGGCCGGCAGCGTCATGTTGCCTTCCGTCACATGCATCATCATCGATCGCAATCTGCGAATATTCCGGGTAATACGCGAGGATACCTGCAGCGTGCCGATTACGATGAACATAAACACAATAATGGCTACTGTTGCCAGTACATTGCGGATTCGAGCCGTTTCCGTGAGCAGAGACTTCATCGGGACGAGAGTGAGTGTCGTCCATCCGGTATAAGCGGATTTCCGCATGACGACCAGGTACGATTTTTGATCGATCATTCTTTCCACCGATCCGTCCGTGCCCGCCAATTCCTGGCCAAGCCCAACGATCGTTTCCTTGTCGAAGGCGCTCGTCTGCGGCTGGTAGATGAATTCATTCTTCCTGTCCACGACATACATCATGCTGTCCGAGGTCGGTTTGACGTCATATATTTTCTTAATGAACTCGTCATTCAGATCGAACATGACCATGCCGATCAAGCTTCGGTTGTAGCGCAGCTCGCGCCCGGTCACGATCGAATCGCTGACGCCGGTTTGATGGAAATAAGCATGGCCCGACGGATTTTGCAGCAAATCTTTCATCATCGGTGTCAGCAAAATATTCTTATCCAGCCAAGGGGAACCGACGAAGAACACCTTCTCGTTCAAACCAATGACAGCTACCCGCGATATGTAAGGCTTATAGGCGATCAAAGCGGACAAAAACTCCTCGATCCTCTTCTGCTCCTGGAACCATTCGTAACTCGGCTCTACTGACTTGCTCTGCAGCGTATCCAGCACGGTCCGATTCGTAGCGACTACCGTATTCAGACGGCTAACCTCCTCCAGCCGGAGATTCAAGGACTCATCCGCCTGCCGGATGCTTTCGGTTACGGACGTTATCGCATTATTTTTGACCGTTTCTCTCATATACAGATAGACAATACTCGTCACGGCTACGATGCCAAGCAGCGTGACCAGCGAGAAAGCGACGAAGATTTTCCCCTGGATGCTTACCGTAGGTGAAATGAACTTCTTTAAGGAGAAAAACTTCATGGACGGAACCCCTTTCCCATTCGCCTTAATTAGAAAAAAACATGAACCCGGCCCGTCTCCAGGCGTGATTCATGTTCTAATATTACCTACTGCAGGGCGTTATGCATAGCCCCTCTCCGTCATCTTCGGCCTGAAGCAGGACGATACCCGGACGGGTGCGGAACGGAGCGGTCCGGTCGTTGCCGAAGAAGGTTGACCACAGCTTGCCTTCCCGGTCGGTGAACATCGTGCCGTGCCCGCCGTGTGGAACCGCCAAGCGTCTCGGCGTATACGGACCGTACACGTGGTCGGAGACGGCGTACATAAGATCGTACGTGCCGTCTACGCGCGTATCGCCGTTCCATTCCGCAGCCCCCAGAATATACTTGCCTTGATGCTTGACAATGAAAGCTCCTTCATACCCGACGCGCTGTCCGTCCGAGCATAGCAGCTTGCAGGGGTCTTCCGCGAAGCCCGTCATATCTGTCTTCATCCGGGCGATTTTACCGTCCTGCCAGACGAAATACACCTGGCCGTCCTCATCTTGGAATAGACTGGAATCAATATCCGTATTCGTCATCCGGCCCATATCGAGATAAGGTCCTTCCGGCTTGCCGGATGCGCTCTTGATTAATCCGGTCCCCCCGCCCTTCAGCGAATATGTGATCCAGAACGTGCCGTACAAATAGATCATCTCCGGTGCCCATAGGCACGGGTCTTCATAAATGTTGTTCTCCCAGGTGCCGTTCTCGGCCAAGTCCCATACTTTGGCCACATGCCGCCACTCCTGCATATCGGCAGAGTTCCACACATGAAGCTGATTGTTGCGGTCCCAGAAATTGCTGTACGGCTTATCGGAGGTCCCGGTCATATAATACGTCCCGTCGGGTCCGACGCTGATATGCGGGTCGCGAATCGGGAAGCCGGCGACCGGCTTCAGGCTGCCCACGGCCCCTTTCTCCAGCACGGCTTCCTCATCCGGACGGATGAAGCCCGGTTCCGTCACGGACATCGGAACGATGGAGGGGTAGTGCTCGACAGGCGAATAGCTGCCGCACCCGGTGAAAGAAGCATACAGCCGGTCATCCGGGCCGTCAAACAAGCTGATCTGCCCGCCGTGCGGCAGCGCCAAATACCGGCGGCTGTAGGGGCCATAGATCGACCGGCTTACCGCTGCGAACGTATCGACGGCATCGCTGCCCATTCGAGCGAGCCGGTCCGCACAGAACAGATAATAGTACCCGTCCCGTTTGTACAAACAAGCCCCGTGCGAGCCCGCTTGCCATTGATTCGTGAAGGATGGCCGGTCCTCACGTCCCGGTACTTTCCAAGGCTGCACTTCGGCCGTAATCGGACTCTCCGCAAGGCCGGTCAGATCGTCCTTCATGCGGGCGATTCGGCCATTGCCGTAAACCCAGTAGACGGCCCCGTCTTCATCCTCGAACAGCGAGGCGTCCCGGCCGTCCGCCGTCATCCTTCCCATATCCCGGTAAGGGCCATGAACGGAGCCGGATTCGCTCCGCAGCAAGCCCGTCCCTCCTTCGGTTAACCCGTAAGCGACCCAGAACGTGCCATGCAAATAGCGGATTTCCGGCGCACGAACGCCCTGCCCGCTCCCCTTCTCCTGCTGCCATGTTCCCTCGGCTTCCATGCGCCAGACCGTTTCCGGTCCCGTCCATGCCTTCAAATCCGGGGAAGTCCATATTTGCAGGCTGGTGCCTTGTGTCGTTCCGGTCAAATAGTACGTTCCGTCAGGTCCCTTGCAGATACTCGCGTCTTCCAGCGGGACCGGCATAATCGGGCGGATGACGACGGCCGTGTCCGAATAGCCCGTGCATGCGGACCATTCCGTTTCGGGATGCGGAGGTTTGATGAGAAAGTCGCTCTTCACAAGTAGCGCCTCCTAGTGTGTGTTTTTAAGAATAGTATAACGCGCGTTAGGCTTACGCTTAATAGAGAAACCGGAAGAACAGGTGAGGAATATGGACATCTCCTTCACTCCAAAGCCGTTTTTGTCAATTGTTGTCCTACTTCTTCGCGCCATGCTACAATATAATGACAAGAAATGACAAGCATCGGGATCGACTTATAGAGGGAGCTGCGGACGATGTCGAATACCCCGGGGAAACAAGGGCCTATCTACCATCTGCCTCCTTTTGGAGAGCCGCCACCGTTAAGCGTACAATTCATTGGCGTCAATTACTGTGAACCTCATTACCGGAACGTTCGAACGCTGGCCAGAATTACCGTGATCGGTTATGTGCTTGCCGGCCAAGGCCGTGTACAAGCCGGTCCCTTGTCAGGCATTGCCCGGCGCGGGGATATTTTCATCCTGCCGGCAGGCTGCAGACACGAAGTGACCGCAGACCCGGATCATTCCGACACATGGAGTTACATCTGGTTAAACATAAGCGGCTCGTGGATCTTGAACATGCTGGAGGCTTATAAACTGCTTGATCATATCACGGTACAGGACAGCGGTCTTGAGCCTGTCTTTCAAGATGCTATCGAAAGCGCTAAGACCCTAACGATTGAAGACATGCAAAGTTATATTCAAATCGTCCTGATGCGTATCGTCGTCTCCCTGTCGGAATCGCTTCGCGGAAGAGGAGACACGCTTACCCCTACGGTTCGCGCGATTAAACAATTTCTGGACAATCATATTCTTCATCCGTTCGACTCCGGTAAGCTCGCGGACCATATCGGCCTTTCCTACAAACAGATGAACCGGTTGTTCAAACAAGAAGCCGGTACGACGCTATACAATTATGTTATCAACAAAAAGATTGAATCCGCCAAACTGATGCTGCTGGACACGCAGCTGACCGTCAGCGATATCGGGTATAAGCTGGGATATGACGATCCGCACTATTTCTCCAACTTATTCCATTCCAAAGCTGGCGTAAGACCGAGTGAATTCCGCAAGCTGCTTGGCCGAACGGAGTAATACCGTTCCATCACTTTCAGACGGAGCTTCCCTATGAACGTACAATTGGATTTGACAACGATGCTGATTGCGCTTGTGATCGGGCACCTCTTCACGGTGATGTTCATAGCCGCTTATCTGCGCGGGCAGAAGAACGATACGACCGTTCAACTCTTCATCACGGCCAAATGCGCCCAAGCCGCAGCTTGGTTCGTTCTGATGCTGCGCGGTGGCATGACCGACCCGTTGACGGTCTCTTCGGTGAACTCGCTGCTATTCATCGGGTACGCCTTCGAAGCCGTTTCCATCGTCCATTGCCGGCAGGCACTCAGCCGTTTAACGAAGTTCCTGTACATCGCACTGGTTGCCGTGAATATCGCCGGATTCCATATGATCCTTCTCTTCTTCAACAGTGAGAGATTACGGATTATTTTTGCTTCCGCAGGAATAGCGGCGCTGATAGTCCTGCCCGCATACCGGCTGCTTCGCGGGCGAACGGGTTCCAATCTCGCGAAGATCATGGGCTATTTCTATACGCTGGTTATCGTTACGCTTCTGGGCAGGATCGCTTTGGCCCTTCTTTTCAACAATCCGCTAAGCTTATTCAGCCACGGCGCCAATCAGACCGTGATGCTGCTTGCCCAATATTTGATCATGATTTCGGGGAATACGGGTTTCGTACTATTAATGAAGGAACGAACAGACCGTGAGCTGTACATACTGGCCCATTATGACGATTTGACCGGCGCCATGAACCGCAGAGCGTTTATTTCACGCGCCAAGATGTGCTTAACGGCTCATGCCAGGGTCAAGGAACCGGTCAGCCTGCTGCTGTTCGATATCGACCAGTTCAAACATATTAACGATTCGTTCGGCCACGATGCGGGCGATCGCGTCCTGGTCGACCTTTCCTCGCAAGTGAAACGGCATATGGGTACGGACGATCTGTTTGCCCGGTACGGCGGGGATGAGTTTGCCATTTTACTTCCAGGCACGGATGAAATGGCATCCACACAGCGCTCGGAACGCATTCGGCAAGCGGTGGAGGAGTCCGTCGCGATGTCCGCTAACATCCCCTATACGATCAGCATCGGCGTCTTGACGGTTATACCGGACCGCGATACGACATTTGAAGCGCTATACAGCACTTGCGATCAAGCGCTATACCAAGCCAAAGCGCTGGGACGGAATGCCGTATCCCGAGCCTTACCCGCCGAATAACGCCTGGTTATGACTTCTTAGAGCGTATCTCTTGGGCGATAAGCTGCGTGATCTCCGCCAAGCCGCTCGAGCCAAGGTCGCCTTCGCCACGCTTTCTGACGGACACCGCTGCGGAGCGTTTCTCGTTCTCGCCCAGCACGAACATATAAGGGACTTTCTCAAGCTGGGCCTCGCGAATTTTGTATCCCAGCTTCTCGTTCCGCACATCGGCTTCAACGCGAATGCCAGCCTCCTCCAAGCTGTACTTCACTTGCAAAGCGTAGTCGGCATAGTTCTCCGATACCGGCAATAGTTTGACTTGGACCGGCGCCAGCCAGAGCGGGAAGGCCCCGGCAAAATGCTCCGTCAATATCCCGATAAACCGCTCGATAGAACCATATACCGCGCGATGGATGACGACAGGACGATGCTTCTGGCTGTCTTCGCCGATATAGGAGAGATCGAATTTCTCAGGCATCTGGAAATCGAGTTGGATCGTTCCGCACTGCCAGCTTCTCTTCAACGCATCCAGAATATGGAAATCGATCTTAGGCCCATAAAACGCTCCGTCGCCTTCATTCACCTGATAAGGAATTCCGAGCTTCTCCAGTACGTTCTGCAGCGATTGTTCCGCCTGCGTCCACAATTGTTCGGAGCCCATGGAATCTTCCGGCCGGGTAGACAGCTCGACCTTGTACGAGAACCCGAGTACTTGATACACGTGATCGATAAGCGAAATAACACGACCGATCTCTTCCTCGATTTGTTCAGGCTGTACGAACAGGTGCGCATCGTCCTGACAAAATGTCCGAACCCTCATCATGCCGTTCAAGGCTCCCGAGAACTCATGGCGGTGTACTTGACCGAATTCACAAATGCGCAGGGGCAGATCCCGGTAGGAGCGCAAGCTGTTCTTGAAGACGAGCATATGTCCCGGGCAGTTCATCGGTTTGAGCGCATACTTCGTATCGTCTACGTTCGTGAAGTACATGTTGTCTTTGTAATGATCCCAATGTCCGGACTGCTCCCATACCCGGTTATTCATCATCAGCGGCGTGCGCACCTCTGCATAGTCCCGCTGCCGCTGCAGCTCACGGGCAAAGTTCTCGAGCTCGTTGCGAATCGTCATCCCTTTGGGAAGAAAGAAGGGCATCCCCGGCGCTTCTTCCGAGAACATGAACAGCTCAAGCTCTTTGCCAAGCTTGCGGTGATCGCGCTTCTTGGCTTCCTCCAGGACGTGGAGATGCTCTTCGAGCTGGGCCTTCTTCGGGAATGATGTCCCATAAATGCGCTGCAGCATTGGATTGCTGGAATCTCCGCGCCAATAGGCGCCCGCCACGCTCATCAGCTTGAACGCCTTGACCAGGCCTGTCGAAGGAAGGTGAGGTCCCCGGCACAGGTCCGTGAATTCGCCTTGGTCGTACATCGTAATGACGGCATCTTCCGGCAATCCTTGAATGAGCTCCAGTTTAAGCGGCTCTTCAAGCTCCCCGAATGCCTGGACCGCTTCCGCCCGGCTGACCACTCTGCGGATGACCGGCAGATTCTCGCCGATAATGTTCGCCATCTCTTGTTCGATGGCTGACAGATCTTCGCTGGACAGCGGTTTCTCCAGATCCACATCGTAATAAAATCCGTCCTCGATGACAGGTCCGATCCCGAGCTTAACGGACTTCCCGCCATATAGGCGTTTGAGGGCTTGCGCCAAGATGTGAGCCGTGCTGTGTCTATAAATATCCAAGCCGTCTTTGCTGTCCAGGGTAACAATTTCAATAAGGCTATCGTGCTCAATCGGTTGGTTCAGATCAACGAGCTTGCCGTTTATCTTGCCTGCCGCCGCATTTTTCTTCAAGCCCGTGCTGATCGACGCCGCCACTTGTTCAATGGTCGTGCCTTGCGCATACCTCCTATTTGTTCCATCCGGCAATGTTACTTTGATCTCCATGATTTAGCCTCCATTCCTCATTCGTTATTGTTTCGTTGAACGCAAAAAAACGCATCTCTCCCTAGAAGGGACGAGTGCGTTCGGCTCGTGGTTCCACCCTAATTCGACCAGGCTCTTCCGCTCGGCTGTACGCCAAATACTGAAGATGCAAGGTCCTTGTTGGTATCCGGTATCGGGGATAAACCGGTGCCGCTTACTGCCGCCAACATCGGTTGGCTGGGTTGGGCGCCACGGCTGCAAAGGGGTAATTTCACAACCGGTAACTGGAGAAGCTTTCAGCTGGAACTTCTCTCTCTGGACAGTTCGTGAAGGAAATCATGTCTTTGGTCATTGCCTGTTATGAGTTTCAACTTTTCTTGGAACAATCATACATAAGGACATTTCGAAAAGTCAAGCCCCAAATAAAAGCCCGCCGGTTAAGCAATGAAGCGGGCTTCTCTCACAGGCCGGCCTTACGCCTCAAAATGATACTTTTTCTTGGCGAACCGGCCGATCGCGTTCACGATTCCGTACAAGACAATGGAGAGGAGCGCCAGCATCGCAATGCTCACCATGACCATGTTCATCTGGAATACCTGGCCGCCATAAATAATTAAATAGCCAAGCCCTGCCTTCGATGAGAGGAATTCTCCCATGATCACGCCCACTAACGTTAGCCCTACGTTAACCTTCAACGTGGCCAGCAGATTAGGAATGCTCGCCGGCAGGAGCACCATCCGCAGCATTTGCGCCTTCGACGCGCCGAAGGACTCCATTAATTTCAGCTTCGTTTTGCTAATTTCCTTAAACCCGCTTTCGACCATCATGATCGTGACGATCACCGAGATCGCCATCGCCATGCCATAAATCGAGTATCGGTCTCCCAGCCAAATATAAAAGATCGGACCGAGCGCAACCTTAGGCAGCGCGTTTAAGACGACCACATAAGGCTCCAGCACCTTCGACGCGAAAGTGGACCACCAGAAGAGAACGGCAACGAAAGTGCCGATCAACATCGATACGGCGATTCCGATCAAGGTTTCCAGCGCCGTCGTCCAAGTATGCTTGAACAGATCGCCATGGAAGGCGAGCTCTTGGAATGAGCTGACGATTTGCGAAGGCTTGGAGGTCAGCATCGCGTCCACCCATTTCCAATTGGCGGCCAGCTCCCATAACCCGAGGAACAGCACCAGGACAAGCAGTTGGGACAGGCGAACGGTCCACAGCTTGCGCTTCTGAACCCGCAAATAGTCGGCATACTGCGCAGATACCGCCTTCTCCGGGACTAAGGTGATCCCTTGCTCTTTTAATGGCTCCGAACTGATGCTAGGCTCTCTAACCGGCATGAACGACATGACCTTCCAGCTCCCTCCAAATGTGATTAAAGTAATCGTTATACCCGGCGGCTTCCCGTTTGTTCCACGGTGTCAACTGCGCGCCTTGCCCCAAATCAATGTCATAAATGGCAGAGATCGTGCTCGGCCGTTTGGACATCACCATAACCCGGTCGCCCATGCTGATCGCTTCGGATATATCGTGCGTAACCAGCACAGCCGTCTTGCCCTGGTCTTTAATAATGCTATGAATTTCATCCGCCAGCGTAATGCGCGTCTGGTAATCGAGGGCGGAGAACGGTTCATCCAGCAGCAGAATATCCGGCTCCGTCACGAGCGTCCGGATGAGCGCGACCCTCTGGCGCATCCCGCCGGACAGCTGGGCCGGACTATGATGGGCAAAGCCGCCCAAGCCGTAACGGTCCATCAGCTCCAGCGCTTTGCGCTTCGCCTTCCCCAGATCCATCTTGCGAATCTCGGCGCCAACCAACAGGTTGCTCAAAATATCGCGCCATTCGAACAAATGGTCATGCTGCAGCATATACCCCACCTTGGGGGAGGTGCCTGTCACCTCCTGCCCGTCAATGAGCACCTTGCCTTTCGTCGGTTGATACATCCCCGAGATGAGCGAGAGCATCGTGCTCTTGCCGCAGCCGCTCGGCCCGACGATACTGATGAATTGACCCGCTTCGATGGCGATATTGATCCGGCGAATCGCCTCAGTCTCCTGTTTGAGCGTGAAATAGCTTAAGCAAACATCCTTGAGCTCGATTTGGGCCATCGTTATTCCGCCTTTCCGATCTTGTTCACGAAGGTCATATCCACAACGGCATTGATATCAGCCACTCGATCGGCCGGCTTCAGTACGCCATTGTCAATCAGCACCTGCTGCAGCGCAGCAAACTGCTGGGCGTTCAATTCAGGAACGGCAGGCCAAGTATCCTGTTTCAGATAGCGGTCGACGGATTGAATCAGAATATCTTTCGGCGTCCCCTCGAAATAAGGCGTCAACGCGCCCGCAATCTCATCCGGAGAGGCGGTTTGCATCCACTCTCTGCCTTTGGCCACGGCATTCACGAATTTCTGGATCACGGCAGGGTTTTTCTTGATGTAATCGGAGGTTGCGACATAGGACGTCTCCGGGAATGCGCCGAATTCCTGACCGACGGAAGCGACATAATGCGCTTTGCCTTCCTTCACCAGACTGGAGGCAATCGGCTCGAAGACTTGGATGAAATCTCCTTTGCCGCTGGTGAAAGCGCCGGCCATCGCGGTCGAAGCGATATTCGTGATCACGTCCGTCTGGGCCACTTTCTCCTGCGTCAGCTTCGTGTTCAACACCATTTGCGGCGCACTGCCCGGCCTCCAGCCGATAACCGACTTGCCGGCCAGATCGCTCCACTTGAAATTAGCAACCGGATTGCGCGAGAGCAGGAAGGAACCGTCTCTCATGGTGAGCTGATGAAAGATTTTGAGCGTTTTGTCCCCCTTCTGGTTATAGATGTAGATGGCTGTTTCCGGTCCGACCAGCGAAATGTCGGCGACACCGGCGATGAGTGCCGCAGCTCCTTTATCCGAGCCCTGCGCCGTGTTCATATCGACGTTCAACCCCATCTCTCGGAAGAAGCCCTTCTCCATCGCAATGTAATGGGGCGCATAGAAGACGGAACGGATCACTTCGGAGAACTTGACCGTTTGCAGCGCCTCGGGCTTCTTGTCTGCAGCCCCGGTTGATGCAGCCGGCGAAGTGGCTGCCTGGCCGCACCCGGCGGCAAGCGTAACTAACATGGCGGAGAGCACAAGCGAAGCGGTTTTCCTCATTGTCAACATGGTCGATCATCCTTTCAGGTTGATTAAAGTATTTGAGCAGCCTGGGGCTGTTTAAACACCAAATGCGATTCGGCCATTTCCTTGCCATATTGAACCATGCCCGAATGTCCGACATCCTTCAGCGGAACAGCGGTTATTCGCTCTCTGAGCAAGAACACCTCGACGCCCGGAAGCAGCATTTCCAGCGCATAAGCAAGCGGAAGGCCATTCTCCATCAGTTCAACGGAATGCGAATTGCCGACGATGAAATTGAGTCCCCGCTGTTTGGCCAGCCGGACGAAGTCATGATCCTCTCTCACCCTGGAGATGCTGGCGATAATCGTATCGGTTTCGGGATACATCTGCAGAGCCGTTTCCAAATTGTGCATCGTAAATCCAGTGTGCGGGAAGAAGTGCAGCACATGTTCGACGGGACTATCCGCCGTGCCGCTGAGCAGCCGCGCCGGATTGGCGAGCGTCGCTTCCTGCAGGCTCATCTCTCCGCGAATGCCCCGCTCCGCCTCGAGAATATCATGATCGATGTCTCTGCCCATGAGCCGGTCGATGCGGGCTAAAATATCGCCGGCCGTGCGGATCTCTTCCAGAGCGATCCCTTTATGTAGGACGTTGCCGGGGACGCCGCCGAAGGCGATGTCCGTTTTCAATTTGCGGTGGCCGTGCAGGAAGGTCATGCCGGGATGGAGCCCGTGGAACGCTTCATGCATTTCGATCAGCGCCAAATTGTACAGAGGCAGGTAATCCGAGAAAGGCACGCCTCCCGAGCTTGCAGCGTCGGCAACGGGATGATGCACGACGATCAAGTCAAGCTCCATGGCGGAGGCCAGCTCTATCACCGATTCCGTCAGCGTCATGCCGACGCCGATCTTCTTCACGGCCTTTTGCTTATCGCCGAATATAAGGCCGGGAATTTCGATCACGCTTTTGCCCGGAATGTTCGAAGTTTTCATCACGACATACGGATTCGTTCCCGAAGTGATTTCATTCCAATCCATCACCATCCTGCCTCTGGAAATGTGATTCAGCGCCTCAAGGACGGCTCCTACATCGGCTTGCGGTGGTATCCTCTTCATCTCTCGCCCTTCCTTTCTCCTGCTGTTTTGGCCTGCTTGGCCTAACGGGTCCAACAACAAATAACCGCTACTATGCGCATACGGAATCCATGAAGAAATCCGATAGTGTCAATAGTAGCGGTTGTAAAGCTCTCCAGGATTCCGGAGTTCCTTAGCACCTGCTAGAGGTTAAATGAGTGAAGTCAAGCACTATGGCATCCCGTCTCTTGTTTGCACAAGGATTCGATCCGTAACGCTCTCCCTCTTTGTAAAACGCTTCCATAGCCATCATATCATAGATTTGCCAAAAATGCTTGACTAATTGCATATTGTATACAAAAATTTATGACAACTTCTATGTCATCTAAAATAACATGAATCTAGCGTATTGGTCAACAAAAATATAAAAATTTCAATTAGTTTTTTGAATTCATGTGATATTACATAACACAAATATCACTCCAGCGGCTCTTTAAGCACAATCACTGTTCCTGAGAATTCCGTCTCGGGATCGTAATCCTTCAGGACCAGCTTGACCTCAAGTCCGAGCTTACTCTCGATCTGTTGCTTGAGCATGCGCTTATTAGCTTCCATAAGCAGAATGTCCACACTGGCGGTCAGACTCCGGTTCGATGCATCCAGTACTTTCAAAGCAGGTATACGCTTATGCGTGGCAAAAATAAACACTTTGTCTCCGGATATTTCTATCTTCTGCGACTTGATGCCGGTTCCGAAAATTTCCTGATTGATCGAATTATAAATCTTAATGAATTCCTGTTTTAATTCACCGGTCGAGTATGCCTGCTTCATCCAGCCGCCCCCCTGCCTTTTTTATTACTCATTATAGCATAGGAACCGATAGATTAATGCTCGTTTACATCAACCGGCGATCGGCAGATGAATACTGATGGTTGTCCCTTTACCTTCCCTGCTTGAAATTCGAACCGTTCCGCCGTGAGATTCAATAATTTTCATGGTCGCCATCATGCCGAGCCCCGTTCCGTTTTCTTTGGTCGTGTAAAAGGGAGAGCCGATCTTGGCGATCGCCTCTTCCGGAATTCCTTTGCCTTGGTCCATCACTTGAACCAGGATGGTATCCGGATTCGGTCGCGCGGCTGCAATCCGGATTTCCCCGCCATCCGGCATGGCCTCCATCGCATTCTTAATCAGATTAATGAAGACTTGTTTCAGTTGGGCCGCAACGCAAGCGACAGCGGGCAAATCGTCGACATCGACAGCCTTAATTTCAATACGATTAATCAAAGCTTGGGAGCTAAGGAGCATGACGACGTCATGAATGATTTTGCCCACCTGCTCGCTTTTGAACTCCTGAGCTTGCGGCTTCGCAAGGAATAGCAGCTCATTCGTAATGATTTCAATCCGCGTTAGCTCGTCCGTCATAATGTTGAAATATTCCGGATTCACACCCCGCACATTCTTCTCGATCAGCTGGATAAACCCTTTGAGCGAAGTAAGCGGATTCCTGATTTCATGCGCAATGGAAGCGGCCAGCTGCCCGACCGCCGTCAATTTCTCCGATTCGAGCAGCAGCTGCTCATTCTTGTTCTCCTTGGTAATGTTTCGCGCAACCCCGTACACCCCTACGGTTTCACCGTTCATGATGATGGGCATATTGGTGACTTTCACATCGATAACTTTCCCGTTCTTATGTATCGCTTTCGTTTCATAATGCTGGGTAATTCCTTTGACCGCTTGGGTAAACCGCTTTATCGTCAGTTCTAATTCCTCGGGCTGAATCAATGGGATGAACGACATGTTCAAATATTCACTTTCCCTGTATCCCAGCAATTGCTCCATAGCCGGATTCACGCTGAGGTAGTACCCATCGAGATCAAACGAGAAAACAGCTTCGGGATTATATTTAAAAAGCGACTCATAGTGGAGCTCCTGCTGCAGCCTCGCTCCCTTCTTGCGTGTTATATCTTGGAAAATGACGGTTAGCCCGTCAGGCGATGGATACGCTCTCACTTCAAACCAAGACGCGAGCGGCGGATAATACGCCTCGAACTCCACCTTCTCTTGTTCGCGCATCGCTTTATGATACTGTTCATAGAATGGCAGATGCACCGCTTCCGGAAATTCATTCCACATGCATTTGCCCACTAGCTCCACTTGCTCGCGGAACAAGACCCTTGCCGCTTCCTTATTGATATAGGTGAATTCCCAAAGGCTGTTTACCGCAAAGAAAGCATCGGTGATTCGATCTATCATTCCGTTCATTTCAGGATAATCCGTCATCTTAACCTCCACGCTCCTCGTCTCGCGAAAAGTAACACAGCAAATTAAAAAAGCCTAAATAAAAGCTGCTTCTGCAGCTTGTATTCAGGCTTATGCCCAGCACTGTCTCTGGTTCATTACCGCCAAATTATGGACTTGGATTCAGAATGAACACGATGACGCTTTTATCCAGATGAAAGTCCCAATCGACAAACACATCGATAACTCTCGTATGTAAAATCGGTTCGAAATGGCCGTTGTTATGCAGATAGCTTTTCTCCAGACTGCGTTTCGCAAGCCGAAGACTCTCTTCATGGCCGATTCGAATCAATTCTTTCTCAATGCTAATCAGGATCCCGTTGCGAATGACGACGAGCGTTCTGTCATTAAGCTTGCAGGAATATAACTCTTCCGGCCTCTTCTCAACCTGATGACTCAGACTGTCAATTTCCTGGTGAAGCTCCTCCTTGCCTGTATACCCTTCAAGTAATTCGGGATGCTCCTTACCCTCGTCCGCTTCAATCCCTACCATGATCCCGGAATGATTATGCAAGCCCCAATCGTAATAAAACTCCTGAATGTTCATGCCCGCAATGACAAGCAAATAAGCTTTAAATTCAGGAATTAACGATTTGACCAGCAGGTCTCTCGTATGTTGAATTGCAGCGATTTGGTCCTGTTGAAGGAGCACTTTCTCTGTCGGGGATAAAAAGTTACGCAAATAGATGACGACAAAAGGGCGGTTGATACTGACGAATATGGATTGCGGCCCTTTGCCGAAAGCTTCTCTTAACAATCTGCCTACATGGCTGGCTAGCTCGTTCTGAATCCGTTTCTCATCGGTTTCCAAGATTTATTCATCCTCGATTTAGGCAAAAGCATCGTATCTCTCGCCCACATTAATATTAGTTTCTTTTCTCTCATAAGACAACCTTTAACTGCACATTTCAGTAAGTACATCTACCATTCTGTCCATAGTTTGTAAAAATAAGCTTTTAAATGAAAAAGCAGCTCAACGCGGCTTGAATATACATCCCTATGGTGCATTTGGCGTTAAAATAAACACAATGATACCTTTATCCAGATGGAGATTCCAATCCGCAAACACGTCTGTCAGGTCGGATTTCAAAATTTTCGCGAATTGCTTGTTGTTGCGTAAATATCTTTTGGCGAGATTGCGCTCCGCCAGCTTCAAGACTTCTTCAAATCCGAGCCGAATCATTTCTTTCCCAATGTTAACCAGAATTCCGTTCCGGATCACGAGAAGTGTTCGTTCATTGATCATACAGGAATAGATGTCGTTCGGCTTCTTCTGAATCAGATGAGAGACTCGTTCGATTTCATCGTGCAGTTCTTCCTTACCTGCGTAGGCCTCTCCCGGGCTGCGGACCAGCGTATCGCCCTCGTTCTCAATCCCGACGATAACACCGGAATGGTTGTGCAGGCCCCAATCATAGTAAACTTCTTGAATGTTCATACCAGCGAGCAGCAGCAAGTACGCCTTGATCTCAGGAATTAACGATTTCATCACCAAGTCCCTCGTATGCTGAATAGCTGCAACCTGCTCTTGCTGAAGCAATATTTTCTCGGTCGGCGACAAAAAATTTCGCAAGTATATGACAATAAACGGCCGTCTGATGCTAACAAAAATCGATTGCGGTCCTTTCCCGAAAGCGTCTCTCAGCAGCCTGCCGATCTGGCTTGCGATTTCGATTTGAGATTGTTTTTCCTTATTATCCAAAAAATCCATCCTCGATCTTGATAATGAATGTCAAGTAAAACTAGTCGAGCTTTCCTTTCTTCGCAGCTAAAAAAGCCTAAATAAAAGTTGAACATTCCAACTTTTATTCAGGCTTATGTCCAGCGAATTATTCTGGTTCATTAATGCCGTATGAGTTTACCGTTACTACCGTTACATGATACACCGTGCAACACGATATAGATAAAAGCATTATTTCTTTTACCCTACTACGTATTGTAATAATTTTTGCCGATTATCACAACTGCAAATTTTCCCAAGCTTCTTCCTTACCGCTATGTAGCCAACCCTTCGGCAGCCCTCGCCGCTTACCGATATCCTTTGCTGCCTAGCTCCTCACAGGCAAGTCCTCTTACTGGTAAGTCCTCTCACAGGCAAGTCCTCTTACTGGTAAGTCCTCTCACAGGCAAGTCCCGCTCATCGGCAAGTCACCTCACCGGCACGCCCTCTCCCGGCAGGCGGCAGCCCTAGCCCCGACGCATGCGTAACTGGAATTTCTCCCTTTATTTCAGGGTAAAGGGCCTCCTATCGGCGTTACAACGGGAATTTCTCCTGTTATTACGGTAAAAATCGCCGCACTTCGGCCATCTGACGCAATATGAACAGGAGAGATTCCTGTTATTCTTCCAGTAGGCCCGATTGAGGATCAATTAACGGGAGGAATTCCCGTTATCGCTGATCGTTGAAAAAGGACCCGCCCGTACCGGCAGTTCCTCCCGTCAATCCCTGCTCCCGCAGCAGCTTCCTGTGCCGCGCGTCAAACCGCTACCGCCCCTACGAAACCTAAGAACTGGCCGCCACGCTCTTGCTTCGCATCAACACAAGCATCAGGACGATGCTGGCCATAGAGGTAAGGATCATCAGAATGAACGGCAGCCTGGGGTCGATCGTATAGGTCCATCCCCCGATGACTCCCGTCGGCGAAATGCATAATAAAACGAGAACTTGCAGAATCGAGAACATGTTGGCACGCTGATCGTCATCGATTGAATTGGCGACAACCGCCTCCAAATATGGACTCGATATAATGCTGCCGGCAGCGGCAAGCATCGTGCTGACAATGATCAAGCTTATTTGCCCTGGCGCTGCGGCGATCAACACAACTTTGGACAGGATCATCAGCAGGAAGCCGCCTATCATATACCGGTAAGCCCGGTTCTCCTGCAACCGCGGTACCACGAGAAACATCAAGACAAGCATCGCCACGGACGATATAGCCGGGAAAATCGAGATGAGCGCATCATTCATGTTCAAAGCTTCGACCAAATAGATCGAGAGATAAGCATTTTGCATCGTCACTTGAAAATTAGAGCATATATACACGCCGAAAATAATCAGCAAAGCGCGTTTGGCCAGAATCGCTTTGACTGCGCCGGCGTACGCGCGAAGCGTGTCCTTGACCTGCAGCGTCGAACTCTCGCTTCGCTTGCGAATGCCGATCTCCGTCTCGTGCGTTGCGAAGTTCCGCGCGAAGAACATAATCGTCAAGCTGATGAAGAACATGACATACAGGATCCGCATGGCAGGAACGAGCGTAAAATGGTTCACAAGCAGCCCGCCAAGAGGAGCAAACAGGCCTCCGATCACGCCGATGAGCTGCAAAATCCGAAAAACCTGAGACCGGTCACTCTCATGGGTATCCTCAACCAGCAAACAGTACCATGCGGTATTCGGCACCCGGAGGAAACTGTTAAGAACGGCCGCGGCGAGAAAATACCAAAAATTTTGCGATACCGCCCAGATCAAGGCAGCCGCACTCCAGCTGACAAGGTCGTAATAGAGCAGCGCACGCCGCCTCCCCATCCGGTCCGTGAGGTATCCGCTCAGGATGGACGTGAAAATTTGCATCACAAGGCCTATGGAAGTAATCCAGCCGATTTGCCTCTCATTCACACCTAGCTGAAACATGTAAACGGTTGCATACATCGTCAGCATACTGTACGGCACAATAAACATCGGTTCATAGATGAGGCAGCCTCTGGCATTGCCTTGAATTTTCCTGAACATTTTGAACCCTCCCATTCCTGCCGCCGCTCCAAAAAAAATCAGACAGAGCTGCTGTGCATCTGACTGATGTCGGTAGAAGGCCTTGATTATTTTTTGAAAGGAAGCTCGATCCGTACGGTCGTCCCCTGATCAATTTGGCTTTCAATCGTTAATTTGCCGCCATGTCCCTCAATAATTCGCTTGCATACCATGAGCCCCAAACCGGTGCCGTTCGTCTTCGTCGTGAAGAAGGGCTCCCCTAATTGTGACAGTCTGTCCTCGGAGATACCTACGCCCTGATCTTCCACGGAGATGATCAAGCCTTCGTGGCACTGATGCTTAATCCCAATTCGGATAATTCCACCGCTGACCATAGATTCTATCGCATTCTTCAGCACATTGATGAGTACCTGCTTGATTTGGTCCGGGTTACATGCAATGGCGGGAAGATCCGGGTCGGTGTCCATTTGGATTTGAACATTATACAGATGAGCATGCGGCTGCAGGAAAGCAATGACACTCTGCACAAGGTCCTGAATTTTGTTCTCCAAGTAATAATTCAGATGCGGTTTGGCCAAAGTCATGAACTCATTCACGACATAATTAATATGCTCCAGCTCTTCCAGCATGACATCGACATAGTCCGTATTTTTGGCTTTAAGCAGATGCACGAACCCCTTCAAAGAGGTCAATGGATTCCGGATATCATGAGCGATTCCGGCGGCCAACTGCCCGATCAGCGACAGCTTCTCGGACCTGATGATCGCTTCTTCCGACTTTTTGCGCTCGGTGAGATCCCGAATCACGCTTTGTACGATGGGGAACCCGATATTTTTGTGGACATAGATCGACGATAATTCAACATCGATGAATGTGCCGTCTAACTTGCGCATCTTCATCTCAATAAACTCGCTGTACCCGTCGGAATTCATGACCTCATGAAGCCGCGCGATGATAAGATCCATGTCGTTGGGGCAGAAAAAATCATAGATCGACCTGCCTTTGAACTCCTCCGAAGAGGTGCCGCCGAACAGTTTGCAGCAAGCATCGTTGACGAACTGGACGAAACCGTCCTTGTGCAAAACAATCGCTTCCGGATTCAGCTTGATCAACCGTCTGAACTGCTTCTCGCTTTCCAGAAGCTCCTCTTCGAATTTCTTCCTCTCACTGATATCCCGTTCGATACCGACGAAAGCGATGACTGTTCCTTCGCTATTTTTCACAGGCGAAACCGTAACGTTCGCGTAGAAGGAAGAGCCGTCTTTTCTAAGCTTCAGCGCCTCGAAATCCTTGACCGTCTGGCCGTCAATGAGCGACTGGTATAAGCGCAGCGCGTCCTCCCTATACGCTTCAGGCGTCATGGGCAGAAACGTGCCTACCACTTCCTCCCTCGTCCAGCCGTGCAGCTCTTCGAATTTCTTGTTCACCTCGAGCACCGTGCCATGTATGTCAACGATTACAATCCCATCGGAGGTTAAGTTCATTAAGGAATCGATTAAATGTTGTTTCAATGTCATGTCTAGCATCCCATCCCTAATTCTAACGATTCAATGCGGTTTAGTAGCTTTATTCGTTTTCGATGGAAAAAATACCTTTTTTATTTGCGCCAATCGATAAAAAAAGAGCAGCCGCCGAGGCGATCTGCTCCTGATCCTCACAAGACCGGCACATCTAGTGCCGTCTTTATATTTTGCAAATCCAATAGAAGCTGTTCGTTCATATTCCATGGGTGATACCACCCTTTTTCCATCATATACCTCATGATTTTCTCATGCGTATCGATGCTTTCTTCCAATTGCTTCTGAAGGATCGCTTTAATTTCCGGCGTGCCCGCTTCGGTTACAGCCATGGCGTAGCTCCTGACGGCGCTTTTGGCCGAAATTAGAAAATCGGTCGCGATGACCTGATCCGTCAACGTATGCATACCCGTCAAATGCTCGATAATCGTATTCATACTATCCGCCTCCTAGAGGATCGCATTGGATATAATCTGTTCCAGCTCCTGCAGCTGCCGCGTCGATAGTTGAACGTCCGCCAGCAATATTTCCTTCAGAGCCGGATCTGAGACCAGAAGATTCATCGTCTTCGCCTTCGTCAGGCCGTTCGTTTTGAACGTCGCGATTTCGTGAACTTCCAGCTTTTCGTGCAGCGCATAAGCCATCGGTCATTTCTCTCCTGTCTCTCAATCAATTAAGGTTTCAGCAGCACTTTAATACAATGATCCTGCCTCGTATCGAACAATTCATAGCCTTGCTTCGCTTCGCTTAAAGGCAGCACGTGCGTTACGACATCGCTCGGATCCACTTTGCCGGAATCGATCAGTTCGTACATATACGGCATATAGTGGATCACCGGCGCTTGTCCGCTGCGGATATTGACGTTCCGTTGGAAAATGTCGCCAAGCGGGAAAGCGTTATAACGCCCTCCATATACACCTGTGATTTGGATAGTACCGCATTTGCGAACAGCTTGCGAAGCGAGGACAATCCCGCCCATCGCGCCCCCGTGCAGCTTCAGCCCGGAAGCGATCGACTCCAGCGGAGTCATTTTCCCGCTCATCCCGGTGCAGTCGATCACGACGTCGGCTCCGCCTTTCGTCATTTCCTTCAATATATTTCCGGTTTGTTCACTGTGCTCCAAATTAACGATTTCCACACGGTTCGTCCTTTTGGCATGCTCCAGACGGTAGTCCAGATAATCGACGGCGATCACGCGGCTCGCTCCTTTGAGCCAGCTGAATTTTTGCGCGAGCAGCCCCACCGGGCCGCAGCCGAGAATGATTACCGTATCTCCGTCTTTGACTCCTGCGTTATCTACGCTCCAATAGGCCGTTGTCATTGCGTCTGCAATCAAACAGAGACTTTCGTCCGGATGCTCACAGCTTTCGGGAATTTTAAAATGCGTAAAGTTGGCATACGGCACCCTGAGCATTTCAGCCTGTCCCCCGGGGTACCCGCCTGTTGTTCCTGAATAACCGAAATAAGCTCCCATTTCACCGTTCTCGTTGGAGTTGTCGCACTGGCTCTCCAGCTGATTTTTGCAGTAGAAGCATTCGCCGCAAGAAATATTGAACGGTATGATAACCCGGTCGCCTTTTTTCAATTTCGTTACGCCGGGGCCGACTTCTTCCACAATGCCCATCGGCTCGTGTCCGATCACATAGTCTTCCTGGAGATTCGGAATCATCCCATGGAGCAGATGCAGATCGGATCCGCATATCGCCGTTGTTGTCATTCTGACAATCATATCGTCGGCTTTCTCGATTTTCGGATCGGGTACTTCTTTCACCACAACATTCTTAAGGCCTTGATAAGTCACAGCTTTCATAATAGTGTTCCTCCACTCCTGTTATTGATCGGGTGTCCGGTCAAACATGCCTTTCCTTGAGGTGTCGCCGGGGAACAGATTCATTCGTCCCATATGTACAGCATTGATCGCGCCTAATTGATCCAGTTTGTACTGTTCCTGAAGCTCGTAAGGGTGAAACCATTTCTTTCTCATCATTAGCTCGGATACTTCCTGGTGAAGCGCAATCCCCTGATGAAGCTGGCTGCGCAAGAGCGCTCTCGCGTCGGCGGACACCGTTTCCGTCAAAGCGATCGCCGTGTTGATGACCCCTTCCTTGACACGAACCAGAAAGTCCATGGCAAAGGTCATATCGGCCATTTCCGGCATATTCAGCGCATTGCTCGGGTCTAAATTATCGTAATCGTACGCTTCCTTCATCTATGCTCACCCTCAATTTCGTATAGGAGTTGGACGATCGGGAATCGGTGCTTGAAACGGGACTCTCTCATAAATGGCCTGCAAATCTGCGATGGCTTGCAAGGATTGTTCCACATCTTTCTGCATCAACGCTTTTAATTCTTGATCGAAAACCAACCCTTGCATCATTTTGGATTTCAGAACACACAACGTTTTGAAATTAAGAACTTCATGAAATTCCATGGACTCGTGCATAGCTAATGTCGGTTGGACTGTCATTGAAACACCTCCACAGGTAGAATGTCCCACTATCGCTTTTTTAACCAGAACACAAACGATAATAACCCTCGAGGCAATGCCTTGAGGGTTAGTTAGGTATGGACATGGTCTCACATGGCCGGACGTTTTAACAATTCGATCCCGTTAACCGGCAATTCTATGATGCCAGATACGATTTCATTCGATTCCAATCGCGTGTAGACGCGGTCATCAAGAGACACGCTCTTCGCTTCTCCGCTGAAATTCATCACAAATACGTAGTCCGACGAACCGTCCGTCCGCACCTGAGCGGTCACTCCCGGAGGCAGCTCCGTATCTATGGACCGTACGATTCCATTGTGCGTAATCAGCTTATGATAGAAAGCTTGCAGAAAATCCGGCTTTAACCGCGTCGCCATATGATAGGCTTTCCCTGCGCCGAATCGGTTCACGGTCAGAGCAGGCTGTCCGGCATAGAAGCTGTCGGTATAAACACCCAGCACCTCTGCGCCCTCGGCATGGATGATCTCGCATATTTCATGCGCTTCGAAGGCCCCTGCCAGTCCGAGCGGATTATCCGGGTGCATAGCCAAGCCATTGCGATCGTGATCGTACAACCCTTCGATCTCTTCCGCCCAAATGCCGAGCGTTCTCCGAAGCGGTCCCGGGAAACCGCCGAGATGGCACAAATCATGCTCATCGACGACACCGGACCAATACGTCGTGACCAGCGTTCCGCCTTGCTCGACGAATTTCTCGAGCTTGCGGCCCGTCTCTTCGCGGCACATATACAGCATCGGAGCAACGATGAGCTTGTATGCGGCCAGGTCATCCCCTGAGCCGATCACGTCCACCGGCACGCCTTGCTCCCAGAACTCGCGATGATGGGCAAGCACGGTTTCCTCGTAATGGATGCCCATATTGCGCGGACCTTGGGCGTCTTTCACCGCCCAGCGGTTATCCCAATCGAATATTATCGCCGTTTGGGCCGGGGTAATCGTGCCGACCAGTTCGGAGACGTTCGCCAGCGTCCGGCCCAGCTCCGCCACATCCTTGAACACGCGCGTATGCTCATACCCGGCATGATCGACGACGGCGCCGTGAAACTTCTCGGAGGAGCCTCGGCTCTTCCGCCATTGAAAATATTGCACCGAATCCGATCCGTGCGCTACCGCCTGCAAAGAGGACAATCGGTGCATCCCCGGCTGCTTCAGCTTGCTGACCGGCTGCCAGTTCGTCAAGCTCGGCGTGCTTTCCATCAACAGGAACGGCTTCCGTTTCAGCGAGCGGTACAGGTCGTGATAGAAGGCAACGGAGGCTCCGAGCGTGCTGTCATCCTGCCGCTCATGCCAAGTCGGATAAGCATCCCATGAGATGACGTCCAGCATGCCGGCAAACTTGCGGTAGTCCAAGCTTTCAATCATGTGCATATTCGTCGTCACGGGGAGCTCGGGATTCGCCCCGCGAACGGTATCGATTTCATGCCGGCAGAAGTCAACCGTTTGATCCGTAACGAACCGGCGCCAATCCAGATTATGTCCGTGAACCATATGTTCCCCATGCGGGGCCGGCGATTCCACCTGCTGCCAATCCGTATACGTATGCGCCCAGAAGGAAGTCCACCATGCCGCGTTCAAAGCTTCGAGCGAACCGTATTTCTTTTGCAGCCACTTGCGGTAAGCGTCCTGACAATAGTCGCAATGGCAGTCTCCGCCGAATTCATTGGAAATATGCCAGCCGACGACCGCCGGATGCTGACCGTAGCGCTCGGCCAGCTGGCCGTTCAAGATTGCCGTCTTCTCCCTGTACACGGGACTCGTATAGCAATGATTGTGCCTGAGGCCGTGCAAATTGCGGATGCGATTCGCCCCCACCCTTCTTACCTCCGGGTACCGTTCCGACATCCAGGCCGGCCGGGCGCCGCTCGGCGTCGCAAGCCATGCATAGATGCCATTGTCTGCGAATGAGTCCAGCAGCTTGTCCAGCCACTCGAACGTGAACGTGCCTTCCTCCGGCTCCAGAGCAGCCCATGCGAAAATGCCGATCGCCATCACATTGCAGCCTGCGAGCTTCATCAGCCGGATGTCTTCCTCCAAAATGTGCGGGTGCTGCAGCCATTGATCCGGATTATAGTCAGCGCCGTGCATCAGCACGGGCAGCTTCTTGCTGACCGGCGGGAACTTGCGTGTCATCGCCATCTCTCCTCTATGCAGGATATCGTCGTATTCTCTTATTCGCTTTTGATTATAGGATAATTCGCGTCTATACTAATAGAACAGAAAGCATGAAAAATCGTACAATATGAACATAGGTGGTGAGGATCGCATGATGCCGTTCCTGCTGGCTGAACTCGTGACGTTGGAGAATATCATGCCGCTCTACGTGTACTGCGTAGGCAGCCATGAGCAAAAGCATCTTAAGAGGCCTGACGGATATCCGGCGCAACAGCTCTTCTTGAGCCGCAGCGGCCGGGGAACTTTCCGGCTGGAGGGCGGTCCCGATATGGCGATGACTCCCGGAACGATGCTCATCCTTCCCGCCGGCGTACCGCACGAATATGATCCTGCCCCTGGCGAGGATGCCTGGGAGCTCGGTTTCGCCGCCTTCAGCGGCTCTGCTGCCGCTTCCATAATGGCGCATCTGGGCTGCCGGGAGCCCGTTCTGCTCGAGAAAGCTCATTTCGCTGCGCTTTGGGATAAGCTTGAATCGTTATGGCAGCACATCTCCCTGAATGGAGAGAGCGGTTATTGGGAGGCTTCGCGACGGATGTACGATATGCTGCTAACGGTTCTTCAAGGGCAATCGGACCAAGAGGTGAAACAGCGAATGACCCCCGCGGGGCAGCCCAATGCCGCCCTGCAGGAAGCGGTCAAGCTGATCCATGACCACTATAACGAACGCCTGCATGTGTCCAACTTGGCCAGAGCGGTCGGCTACTCCGTCCAGCATTTCCACCGGCTGTTCGTCGATAGTTACGGCGTTACGCCGCAGCAGTATATCCAGCAGATTCGCATGCGCCGGTCGGTTCAGCTGTTTCAAGAGAACCCCGGGATGACCGTTGAAAAAATAGCGCACCAACTGGGAATGGAGCCCAGTTATTTTATTCGTATTTTCAAGCGAACCTATGGCGAGACGCCTAAGCAGTTTATGAAAAGGAGCTAAGCGGGCGGCTGGGGAGGGCGTGCGGTGGCGGGGGCGTGCGCTGGCGGGGGCGTGCTGGCGGGGGCTAACGGACACAGCAGCCCCTATTCGTTCCATCGGGGCTGCCTGGAAACTGCAACGGACACCAGCGCCGCTATTTGCTCGTTTCGGGCGTATTTCACGCACGAATAAGGCAAATAGGGTATCTGGTGTCCGTTAGGCGTGAAAACCCGCCGGTTTCACGGAAATAACGGCCGTGGTGTCCGTTAGAACACCACGGCATTCCTCAGCGCGAGGGTCGCGCGCTGACTATCCACAACGCGCGGGCTAACGCGCTCGCGCTAACGGACACAGCAGCCCCTATACGTTCCATAGGGGCTGCCTGGAAACTGCAACGGACACCAGCGCCGTTATTTGCTCGTTTCGGGCGTATTTCACGCCCGAATACGGAGAATAGGGTACCTGGTGTCCGTTAGGCGTGAAAACCTGCCGGTTTCACGGAAATAACGGCCGTGGTGTCCGTCAGAAGCGCCGGTTCATGAGCCGACGGGATAGTGTCCATAGGCGAGAGTCGGCGAGGGTCAGCGAAGATCGCTAACTCCTTGCCCGTCAGGCGCCACCCCCGCAGGCGAGCTGCTAAGGAAGCACATTGCCTGCCGCACGATAAATCTCATACCATTCCTCGCGCGTCAATTGAATCTCGCTTGCTTTACAGCAATCCAGCAAGCGCTCGATATTCATGGTCCCCGTGACCGGCTGCATCCGTGCCGGATGGCGCAGCAGCCAGGCCATGGCGATCGTCGTATTCGTCACATCATATTTGTCCGCGATTTCATCGATCTTCTGATTCAGCTCCGGGAACTTCTCGTTCCCGAGGAAAACCCCTTCGAAGAAGCCGTACTGGAAAGGCGACCAAGGCTGAATCGTAATATCGTTCAGTCTGCAATAATCAAGCACATTGCCATCGCGGTTGACGGCGGAATCGTTCAGCATATTGACATTCATGCCGTTCGAGATCATCGTCGCATTCGTAATGCTGAGCTGCAGCTGATTGGCGACAAGGGGCTGCTTGACGAACTTCTTCAGCAATTGAATTTGCAAAGGCGTCTGGTTGGAAACGCCGAAATGCCGAACTTTCCCGCTGCTCTCAAGAAGATCGAACGCTTCCGCAACCTCTTCGGGCTCCACGAGCGCATCCGGGCGATGCAGCAGCAAAATGTCCAAATAATCGGTTCTCAACCGCTTAAGAATGCTATCTACCGATTGCAGAATATGTTCTTTGGAGAAATCGAACATCCCTTTGCGAATGCCGCATTTGGATTGCAGAATGATCTTCTCGCGAACATCGTCGTTCATATGAATCGCGTCCGCGAAGATTTCCTCACATTTGCCTCCGCCGTAAATATCCGCATGGTCGAAGAAGTTGGCTCCCGCCTCCATCGAAGTCTGGACGAAGCGCTCAGCCTCCCCTTTCTCCAAAGCATTGATTCTCATACAGCCTACCGCTATAACAGGAACTTCCAATTGACTTGTACCAAGCTTGATCGTTCTCATTGTTGGCTAATCCTCCTCCAAGGCTCTATCACAGTGCGCCATATACCTAATCTAGTTGTAACGCTATTATTGTGACACATAAGCCCGACGGTTAGCAAGATTAGCTAACAATGACAATGCCCTTACCCTTGAATGCTCTTCACCATGCAGCCGCAAGTGGCAAGATGCATCCCTTCATGGACGGCCACGAAGCCCAGCAATTCGCCCGCCCGGTGAAAGGTCAACGGTCCCAGCTGCAGCGGCGCTGCCAGGGGCTCCTCCAGACGATCGGGGGCGAGCTCGGAGAGCACGTTGAGCTGCAAGCTCAGCTGCTCGAGGAGCTCATCTTTGGAAGGGGGCGAACCGGTCCAGGCCGCCGGCGAGGTACCGGTATTGAACAACGCGGCGTATGTCTCCGGAATTGCCGATGCATTGGAGAAGCCGAGCATCATGCACGCATCCATCCAATAAACCATATGACCTATGTTCCAGCGAAGCGTGTTGTTGTAAGACGGGGGTTGAATGTCGAGCCATTCCTCAGGAATGGCCTGCACCTGCTGCAGCACCAATTGACGTACAGTTTGAGCCGTGTTCTTCATCATTTCGGACATTTTCGTTTCCTCCTTTGTCATGTGAAGCGCTTGTTATGTACCAAGTATAGGTCTCGGGGCATCAACCATCAATGCACTGCACATTACCGGAACGTTAAGTATAAGTTAACGTTTCCTCATTGACAGATATACAGGAACACGCAAAAATAAGCTTAAAAGGTATCTGCGCTCAAGAACGGAGGAAAGCGATGGAATTCAAGCAATTGGAATATTTCATGGCGATTTGCGAAGAGCTTCACTTCACTAGAGCAGCCGAGCGAATGGGTGTCAGCGCTCCGAATATCAGCCAGCAAATCCGAAGGCTGGAAGAAGAGTTGGGGGTCCTGCTTTTCGACCGCATCGGCAAAACGATCGCCCTTACCGACGCCGGCGCAATTCTTCACGAACATGGAACCGCTGTATTCGGACATCTCCAGCAAGCCAAGGACGCCATTGCCGATTTGAAGCAAATGCAAGGCGGCTCGCTATCCATCGGCGTGCTGCCCGGCGATGCGGATCTGATGTTCAACGCTTTGCTGCTGAACTTCCATCAAACGTATCCCACTATCTCGCTATCGCTGCTGGAAACGACCAAAGTCACCGAACAGGTGCTGGACCGAACCATCGATGTCGGCGTTACCATCGGCCCCGTGGCCGATGAGCGTCTCACCGTAATCCCTCTATTCCATGAGGAATTTTCTTTGGCCTTAAGCGCTAATGACCCGTTTTCTGCGGAAAGCTTCATTCCGCTTAGCAAGCTAAAGACCATGAAGACCGTCATGTTCCCGGCCGACCATCAATGCCGCAAGCTGATCGACCGCTTCTGCATGGAGAAGGGATTTGCCCTGCAGCCGCATATGGTCACAACCACCCTGTCCTCCCTCATCCAAATGGTTCAAAGCGGCGTCGGCGCCGCCGTTCTGCCACGGCTGCTCTTGGAGAACCTCCGCAACCCGGACATCAAGGTTGTGCACCTGACCAACCCGGTGCCTTCCCAGGATATCTGTCTAATCTACCGCAGCGATAGATATGTCGGATATGCCATGCGTACGTTCATCAAAACTTTGCGCGCGTACATCGAGTCCGCTATCCATCATGCGCAGTCGTCATAGACAAAGAGAAAAGCTTACCCCTGCCGCACCTCGGCCGGGTAAGCTTTTCTTGCATCGCTGCATCTACTTCTCGAAACGGGCAGGAAAATGAACGTCACCTGCTGGACGCCTGTCACTTTCTCCAGATCGATTTCCGAATAATGAACCTCCTTCTACGCTTCTGGCCTCCTCGACAAAAAAGGCTGTCGATCATGATCGACAGCCTTCCAAATCTCCGTGTATGGGGTCTGAATCACGGCTTCTCCGGCCGGCGAAGTTAATGCTGAGGTAATCGGATGAAGCCCGCGGCCGGCTAACGGACACAGATGCTCTTATACGGCGTATTCTCGCCGTTCTGACGATCTAACGGTCACCAGCGCCGCTATTCGCGGTTTTCGAGCCGATTTCACCGAGAAATCGGTAAATAGGAGCTCCTGTGTCCGTTAGCGCCGAAACAGGCCAGGGCGCCTACAAATAACGGCTGGGGTGTCCGTTAGCGCCCGGCGAACTGAGATTGGCACGGACAGTCCCACCGTTCGGCATGTGTGCCTGCCGTACGTACACCCCAGTCCGGTGCAACGGGATTAGCGGTTAGCAGTCTGGCTCTGCTCGGCCAAAGCTTTTGTACCCGCTTCCAAAACAGCAAGAATACGCTCCACATCGTATACGCTCCCCGCCCAGGTGCCTCCGCTGACAGACTGGAGGGCTGCCCATAGACGCGTGTCGTCGGGGAGCTTCTCGTCAGGCGCAAGCATCGGATGAGGCGAACGCGCTGCAAGCACTCGTGCGCCTTCTTCAGGCGAGAGCAATGCGACTCCGGCAACGGCTTCCGCTCCGACGGTAGCAGTGCCTGCGAGATCCGCCCCAATTCCTCCATCGCCACCGCCATGCTCTACAGCCTCTGCATCTCCACCGCCTCTTACACCAACCTCAGCTTCACAAGCTTCCACAGCTTCCGCTCCGACTGCGACTTCGCGATCAACGCCCGCTTCATTTGCGCACTCAGCACACCCGGCGCCAACGCCGGCGCCAGCTCCAGCTCCAGCTCCAGCTCCAGCTCCACCGTGTGCGACACTAACGGCGCCAACACCGACAAAATTAATGCTGCCCACCAGCCGATTGCGGTCAATGACAATGTCGATCAGATCGCCATCCCGCAGCTTCCCGATCGGACCGCCGGCCAGCGCTTCCGGCCCGACATGACCGATGCAGGCGCCAGTCGATACGCCGGAGAACCGGGCATCCGTGATAAGTGAGACGTATTTGCCGAACGGCAAGTGCTTCAATGCCGACGTCAATTGATACGTCTCCTCCATCCCCGTGCCCGACGGCCCCCGGCCGATCAGCACCATCACATCGCCGGCTTGAATGCCGCCGTTCTTAATGGCCGAGATGGCCGCCTTCTCCGAGGTAAATACTTTGGCCATACCCCGGTGGCGGTAAACCCCGTCATCGTCAACGGTTGAAGGATCAATTGCCGTCGATTTGATGACCGAGCCCTCCGGCGCCAAATTCCCCATCGGAAACGTAACCGTAGAAGTCAGTCCCCTCGCTTTGGCTCGTTCCGGACTCATGATGACATCATCCGGATCAATCCCGTCTCTCTCCATAAGCAGGCTTCGCATCCGTACCCGGCGTTCGCTCGCCTCCCACCAATCCAGAACGGTGCCGAGCGTTTCGCCGGTGACGGTCAACGCCTGCTCTTTCAGGACGCCCAGCCTGCGAAGATGAAGCATCACTTCCGGCACCCCGCCGGCCAGAAACACCCGCACGGTCGGATGATAATCCGGACCGTTGGGAAGTACGCTCACGAGTCGGGGCACTTCTTGATTGACGCGTATCCAATCCTGAACATCCGGCACTCGCAGTCCGGCTGCATGGGCAATAGCAGGTATATGCAGCAGCAAATTCGTCGATCCGCCGAAGGCCGCATGTACAACCATCGCATTGTGAATGGACGCTTCCGTCACAATGTCCTTCATGCGCAGTCCCGCTTCCTCGAGAGTCATCATCGCGCGGGCCGATTGCCTCGCCATCTCCAGCCATACGGGCTGGCCCGAAGGGGCGAGCGCTGCATGAGGCACCGTCATGCCCATCGCTTCTGCGATCACCTGCGAAGTAGCGGCAGTGCCGAGAAACTGACAGCCCCCGCCAGGTGTGGCGCAGGCCCGGCAGCCCAGGTCTGCAGCGGCTTCCAGACTGAGCTCGCCGCTCGCATATCTGGCGCCGATGGTCTGGATCTTCCCGGCATCCTCCCCTTCCGTCGGAGGCAACGTCACGCCGCCGGGGACGATGACGCAAGGAAGCTCATGCATGCCGGCTAATGCGATCATCATCGCAGGAAGTCCCTTATCGCACGTTGCCACACCGAGCACGCCTTTGCGAGTCGGCAACGAACGGATGAGACGCCGGAACACGATCGCCGCATCGTTGCGGTACGGAAGGGAATCGAACATCCCTTCCGTGCCTTGAGACCTGCCGTCGCACGGATCACTTACATAGCCGGCGAATGGAACGCCTCCGCTCTCTGTGATCACCTCCGCAGCCGCTTGTGTCAGCAGGCCGACCTCCCAGTGTCCGGTGTGATAGCCGAGCGCGACAGGACTGCCGTCTTCCTTGCGGATCCCGCCCTGCGTGCTCAACAACAGATACTGCTTCCCCTTCAGCCTGGACGGCTTCCATCCCATCCCCACATTCTGGGTCAGGCCGAACAAGTCCCCGCTGGGAGCATGCAGCAGCATGTCCGGGGTAAGCGGCAGCGCGCCTTCCGGCCCCTGTGCGTGCGTACGAATCGCATAAATATCGTTATTTTCAGCCAAAGCCATAATCGATCTTAATTGCTCTGTCATCGACTTTCACCCTTCCGCATAAGGTTCCCTAGCCAGATTGCGCCATGCTGTCAGAACAGCCCAAAAAACTACGCTTTTAGAAATACCGTTTTAATTGAGGTGAAAAATTCGATCGCCGCCTGCCCCTGTTCGCGCGAGTGGGAGCTGGATTGCTTCATGCCGCCGAACGGTGCCTGCAGCTCCACCCCGGCTGTCTCGGCATTAATTCTGACCAGACCGGCATCCATCTCTTGGATGAACGATAAAATGTTGCCGATGTTTTGCGTATAAATCGAAGCGCTCAAACCGTAATCCGAATCGTTCGCGAGCCGAATCGCTTCTTCCATCGTTTCCACCTGAATAAGCGCAAGCACCGGCCCGAATATTTCTTCCCGGGCAATCGCCATATCCGGCGTCACTTTATCGAATACGGTCGGCTGAATATAGAAGCCTTCACGAAGGTCCGGATGATCCGGCGAAGCTCCGCCGAACAATAGCTCGGCGCCTTCATCGATCCCTTTTTGAATATAGGATTGTACCGTCGCCAGTTGATTCTCATTCGCGCAAGGCCCCAGCCATGTCCCGGCATCCAGACCATGCCCGACGGTAAGTCCTTGCAGCTTGGTCAGCAGCTTTTCCTTGAAGCTTTCATACACGTCACGCATCACGATGACACGGCTCGTTGCCGTACATTTCTGACCGGTCGAGCGGATCCCGCCGCTGATCGTCCCATCAACCGCCAAATCCAGATCGGCATCCGCTGCGATCAGAATCGGATTTTTCCCGCCCATCTCAAGCTGATACTTGGCCCCTCTGGCCAGCGCTGCCTGACCGACCTTTTTGCCGACCTGATTGGATCCGGTAAAAGTAATGCCGTTCACGTCCGGGTGCTCGGCAAGCCCTTGACCGATAACCGCGCCGCTTCCGGTCACCAGATTGATGACGCCGGCAGGCAGCCCCGCTTCTGCGAAGCACTCCACGACTTTGGCAGCGGTCACCGCAGTCTCCTGTGCAGGCTTCAGGACGACCGTATTCCCATAGATGAGAGCCGGAGCCATCTTCCAGACCGGAATCGCCACGGGGAAATTCCAAGGCGAAATCACGCCCACTACGCCGAGCGGAACCCGAGTCGTAAACATCAGCGCTTCGCTGTCCGTAGAAGGAATCACATCCCCGATCTTGCGCATCCCTTCGCCGGCGTAATAACGCAGGATGGCAACGCCCCGTGCGGTCTCGCCTTTGGCTTCCGGAAGCGTTTTGCCCATTTCCCGGGTCATCGTCTCGGCAATTTCATCAAGCCTTCTTTCCAGTGCATTGGCCGCCCGGTATAAGAAGTCGCCTCTAGCTGCGCCCGACAGCTTCCGCCAACCCGATTGCGCGCCTTTGGCAGAGGCGACGGCTTCATTCAAATCCTCCAGCGACGATGACTGCACGTAGCCGACGACTTCGCTGCGTTTGGCGGGATTAATACTGGGAACTGTGTGCCCGGTACCGGCCTGACGCCATTCGCCATTGATATAATTCAAATACGTTTGTCCTCCAACAAATACGGATTCCATACTCATTCCTCCTGCCTAATTTAGTAAATTTAAGATGATTGGCCTGCATCAACAACATGATTAATAAGAGTCCCAATTCCTGCAATATTGATTTCAATCCGGTCTCCAGGTGCGAGAGTAAACTCGTTCGGCGGCACAATACATGTTCCAGTCAGCAATACGGTACCGTCAAACAATTCATTATCGCGAATTAAAAACTGGATCAATTCCTCCAGCTTGCGTTTGAGCTGTCCCGTATTGGCCGTTCCTTCGACGACTTGCTCTCCGTTGCGGTAAATGCGGCTGGTGATTTGCAAATTGTAAGGATCTTCAACCGTTTCGGGCAGCCGGATGGCCGGCCCCAAGGAACAGGATCGCTTCCACATCTTGGCCTGCGGCAGGTACAGCGGGTTCTCGCCTTCAATATCCCGGCAGCTCATATCATTGCCGGCGGTGTAGCCGATCAATTGCCCGCTGGCGCTCAGAACAAGCCCCAGCTCCGGTTCCGGCACCTGCCACACGGAGTCGCTGCGAAGCTGCACATCTCCGCCGGGGCCTACCGTCCGGGCAGCCGTCGATTTGAAGAAAATCTCCGGACGCACGGCATCATAGACCTTATCGTAAAAAGTCGTGGCGTCCAGTCTGCCTTCCGTTGCCTCATAATTGCGCGCATCCCGGCTGCGCTCATACGTAACTCCGGCCGCCCATACTTCAGGCGCTTCGATAGGAACGAGGAGCTGCAGCTGCTCCAGCGAACTTGAAAGCGCTTTAGAATTGGATGCCGTTTCGTTTACTAACTGCAGCGGTGAGATCCCCCTTTCGGCAGCCTCATGGACCAAGGCCAAGTAATCGCGCTGCGGAAGCAGGTAAATCTCCTCATTGTCAGTAACGGCAGCTAACTGGGCAACTCCTTCATTGGCATAACGGATTATTCTCATCCATGCTCACTCCTCGCATTTTGTTTTATAATATAAAACGACGTTCTCAAAATGAGGTGTAAAAATGCCTGGAACTGGCATGCAATTGCTTAAACGCGCCGAAACCCCAGGGTTTGCGAAATCATATCCGCTTCTTTCTTCAGCAGGCTGATATACTGGCCAAACAAGTGATCATCAACCGTAACCACAAGCGTAGAGATGCTGATTGCCGCCGCAATCGAACCGTTGTGTTCAAAAATGGGAGCCGCACCGCACCTTACGCCAGGTTCGTTCTCCTGGTTGTCAACGGCATAGCCCAGCTCTCTCACCTGATCCAGCTCGTTCATGAACGCTTCTCTCCCCGTAATTGTCGCTTCCGTATACTTGGAGAAATGATAATCCCGAAGGAGCGCATCCCGCTCATTCGGCGTTCGATAAGCCGCCAGCACCTTCCCGACTGCACTGCTATGGAGCGAAACCCTCCGGCCGATTCGGGAATACCGGATCGCCGCTTTGGCTCCTTCCACCTTATCCAAATAGACGCCTTCCCTCCCGTCCAGGATGACGAGATGCGCGGTCTGGCCCGTCGTTTCGGATAAAGCCTCCAGATGCTTGCGGGCAACCGTACGAATATCCAAGCCCTGCAGCATAAGCTGTCCCTTCTCGAGCAGCTTCAGCCCTAGCTTGTATTTGCCGGTGTCCGTATCCTGATGGATGTAGCCGTGTAACTGAAGCGTTTTCAATAAGGCGTGTACCGTACTCTTGTGAAGCTCCATTCGCGCGCTGATTTCCGTAATTTTCAGCTCTGTCGTGTACTCGTCGAATAAATCCATAATTCTCAATGCTCTGTCCAGCGCTTGAATAATCGGCATGCCATCACTCCTAACTACAAGTTCATCATAAACCTTTCGGCCCGCGCAAGCAAGATGAAGTTATCGCAAGGAACGCAGCAAGTCTCCAGAGTGTATCAAGCGGCATTAGCACTGTATAACGCCAAAAGGCGGCCGGTGGCCGCCTCCTATACTTCCCCGCCCGGATACAGCGTTGAGCTCGACAGCCGCTTCGGCTGCGGCAGCGGAACCCCCGTAGGGCGCATGTTCCAGTCCGCTGGCGCTGGCTTGCTGGCATAGATGGAAGCTGACTCGCTGTTATAAATGATAACCTGCTCCGTGCCGCTGCCCCATAAGTCGGCATGAACGGCGTAGCCTTCGGAAGGAAACTCCGCAACGACTTGCATATGGCCGTCGTACAAGGCAGGGGCCAAATCGCCGCCTCTGCGGTAAGCCAGAATATAGTCCGGAGCGTCTTCCGTCCAACCGCGCAAAGGCTCGATAATCGTCAGCCAACCCGGCGTCTTGCGGTCTTCCTTCCACACCTCCCGGCCGCTGCTGTCCAGCAGGAACAAAGCGTCCTTGCCGACTAATCCTTTGCCGTCATCCTCGCGCACAAGCCGGTCCAATCCGGCAATTTGCAAGCCCGGCAGATCGCTGCGGAACCTCCCCAGCGCGATATGCTGCGACTCGACCGAGCCTTCGTACCGCCACAGCTCCCGGCCATGACGGTCGTACATGACGGTGACGCTGCCGCCGATCACGAGCTCCGGCTCTCCGTCGCCGTTCACATCGCCGACCCAGATGCAATCGGCGTGATCGTCCAGATCCCGGCAGCTCCATAGAAGGGTGCCGTCATGATCCAGCAAATCGTAACCGGCCATCACTTCGTCGTATCCGTCACCGTCCAAATCGTACACCCAAGGGAAGTGGCCCGGGTTGCCCTCGTGCGTCCACAGCACATCCATATTGCGGTCCAACGCCCACATGCGGTGATAACGGTCCTTGAGAATGAGGTCTCCGGCATGAGAGCCGCCCGTCAAGTTCGCAACGATGATGCAATCGTGCGCCTGCGGGTCCGGCAGTTCATGGGATGAGCGCACACTGCCGTCGTGCCCGTTGATCACGATGAGCCTGCTGTCCATCACACATAGCACCTCCAGGCGGCCGTCTCCGTCAATATCGGCAATCTGTGCCGGATAATCCGAGCCTTGGCTGCCTGCTCCCGGATCCGGCTTGCCCGTCTGCCATAGGAGGTTGCCTTCCAGGTCGTAAGCCGTCAAGCACTGCACCTGATGCGGAATGTAACGCACATCCTGGCGGTTGTCGGGCTGCACGAGCAGCACTTCCATTCGGCCGTCGCCGTTCAAGTCGCCGAGCAGCATTTTGCATCGCGGACCTGCCGCCCGAATATCCAGCTTACCGATAAGCAGCGCTTCCTTAGCCGTCATTTGGTTCATAGGAATCTCCTCCATTATCCGTATGCCTACGGGGCATACACCTGCAAATTTCCGTACTCTGCAATAAGCGGGGCCATCTGGCGAAAGCCTAGCTTGCCTGCTCCGAGAAGCGGCCCCCAGGTCGAACCGTCATCTTGCCACCGGAACAGCACCAGACCATTCACGGCAAAAAGCACCTCACGCCCCCGCTTCAGCGCCAGCATCCGATACGGCCCCACCGCATCCGCCACATCCGGAATCGGATCGGCTCCCTGTGCGACAAGGTGAAAGCCGTAGCTTTTGCGCAGGTTGCACGTGTGAAATTGCCGCTCCTCGGGATACCGGCGGCGAAAGTAGGAGATATGGAACGCATCGATATCTCCATGATGGTATTGATCATAGATGCCTGTTCGCTTGGCCAGCCCGGGATCGAACACATCCTGCCCTTCCCTGCCTTGAGCGCATAAGAACATAATCGCCAGCCCCGGCTCGCGAACCGGCCAAAACTCCCAGCTGACCGCGATATCGGCAGGCAGCGCCTCCGGGCACCAGAACACCAGATTGGCGGCCTGCCCTTCACCGGGGTCGCGCGTGCTCTCGAGCCGCATCCGGCCCATCGGGAAGGAGACCGCCCCGTCCCCCTCCATCCGGAAGCCCGCCACATCGTTCTCCGACCGCAGCGGATTGTTATACACCATGCGCCAATCCGGCGGTATCAGCTCCATACCCTGTACACCGCTTCCCGCCGTCATCTTACCCGCTCCTGTATCGCTTGCCGCTCTTGCGGCACCTGCGGCTCCGGCAACCAGCCGGCAATGAGCTCTAGGGCGATAATCGTATTCAAAGACCACTGCGCCGCTTCGTTCGTATTCATCCAATCGATTTCGTCGAGCGTATCCACATGAGTCACGCTAGCCGCATCCTGCACGAGATCGACGCGCGCGAACGGATTTTCGTTCAGAATGTCCCAGCACTTCCGCGCAGTCTCTTCGTCGTTCTTGTAATAAGCACCGTAAGCGACGATCGCTGCGCTAAGCACGGGATGCTCGAAACGCTTCGTGCTGATACGGCCTTCCGTCAGCTTATCCTTGTCTTCCTGCGACTTGTTATAGTACACGCCGAATTCCGCCATCATCTCTTCCCACTCGGGGTCTTTCAGCATGCCGGCGAGCTCGAACCATACTTGCGGACCGCCCATACAGATCGCCAAATGGCGTCCCCAGTTGTCGTCTCCCATCGGCGTCAGCACACCCGTCTTCGGGTCATAGCCGTAAGTCGGACCCGAGATAAGCCCATAGTTAGCTCCCTTGATGCAATCGATGCCGACCAAGATTTTATCTCTATAAGCTGTGTCTTCATAGCGCTCCCATCGGGTCATCCAGTTCGAGGAGAAAGCCGCCCAATCCGGACCGACCCGGATATGCGTCGGATGCTCGTCTTTCGGGAAGTAAGCCCGCATCGGATCAAGATGAACCGTCGTGAAATCGGAATCCTTCACTTCGTCCATCATATCCCCGATCCGCTCATCTGCGGTCAAATAATAGAAATAACGGTGCAAACCGGCCATGCCGATCCGCGCTTCCTTGCAGCCGCAGCCCCAGTGGACGACGTTATGGCGGGAGCCGAGCCCGGCATATTCACCGAAGTGATACACGTCGACTTCGCTCGTATGCCGCGTCATTGCCTCCGCCATCCGGAAGATATCGCCTCTTCCCGAGCGCAGGAACATGATCCACAGCCACATATTCGGCGCCAGCTCCGTGTTCTGCCACGCACACCCGCCTAGGTCGTAATTCCAGACGTGGCGCACCGGATCATAGCTGTGCATGAAATCGCCGTAGTCCCAGAACCCGTACCACTTGCGCTGCTCGACTTCCTTCATGTAAAAGGCAATAATGCCGTCCAACCGCTCCTCCAGCTGCCGTTTGGACGCTGTCGAACGGTCCGGCAAACTCCAGATGCCGAAAGCGCCCGCCTGGCGGTAATACGCCGGCTCGCATACGAGGAGCGATGGGCTGTCCGTCTCCTGCTGCATAAGCTCCAGCGTCTCCGGAGCCGGCGCTCCCTCCGTGCACCACAGCATGAGCTCGTTCGTATTGGCGATGCCGTACGGGGTGGCGCGAAGCTCCTCGGCTCCCTCGTACGATGACTCCACATGCGTCTTCGTATCATAATGCCGCAGATCCATCGGCTCGCCGTCAGGCGCCCACAGCCATACCGTGAGCGAAGCCTCGGACTGCGACGTGCCGTGCGCTTCGAAGCCGGACGGATGCTTCTGCCAGAAATGGCGCAGCCCCGCCGCCAAGCCCCCGCCTTCGCCGCCTACGTAAGCCACACCGCCCGCACGCCGCCCGTCCGTCACTTTCACCCAGGAGCAGCCTTCGCCCGTCCGTTTCCATATCCGGTAATGGTCGGCCGACAGCTGCATCAGCTTGAAGCCGTCCCATGTAGCGGAATCGTCCAGCAGCCCGAGGAAATACGCATCCTCCTCCGGATCGAAGCGGACCGGGCTGCCTGCCGTCTGATGCTCGAACAGTTCGCGGTACTTGCCTTTGGTACGTCGCGTATGCAGCGTCTTCGGCGATTCGCTGAAAGCGCCGCTATCCCCGGCGAACCGGATATGCCGGTTATACTGCGCGCCTCTCATCGGGATTGCGAAGCGGACGCCCAAACCTTTGATATAGTCCTCATGCGGATTGCCGTCATAATAAAACGTATGTACGATACGTATCGTGTCGAGTCCCGCATAGAAATACAGCCGCATCGAGAATGGCAGCCACTTCCTGGCGCCGCCGGCAGCGCGGTGACTGCCTTCGATTTTGACAACCGCCCGAAGAGGTCCCTCCTGCTCCACGGTCAAGCGGTGCACATCGCTCTCGAACGGTTCTTCCCTCGTCGTTCGGATACCGGAGGCTGCGCTGCGGCTCTCCTTGATGCAGACCAGCTCGCCGCCGGAGCAGATCTCCGCGCCGCCGCGAACGATGCTGCGCAGCCAGCGGCTGCCCTGTTTGCCGAGCGTGCACTCGATGACTCCCGTGTTCAACCGGACCGTCTCATCGGTTTGCGTTACCGTCACCGTATGTACCGGAGCGGCGCCTTCGCCTTTGCTCACTGAGAACGCATCGGTCCCGCCTGTCAAATCGGCCGCCGCATGTGCGGTCCATTTGACGCTACCGTCCGGCCAGTAGGCCGTCGCCCAGCTCTGCATCGGTACCGCAGTCCCGTCGCCGCTTCTCAGCAGCCTCAGCTCCTCGTCCCGGCGCAGTTCGCCCTCTCTCCAAGGAATCCCCCAAGTCATCCCCGCCGGCAGCGAAGCCTTATGTGATAAACTGTGCAATTGAATAGCTGTGTTCATAGCCAAACGCTTCATCTCCTTCCCCGTCATAAGCCCCATTGTAGAGAAAGTCCGTCTTGCCCTCAATGAGACTTTATTGACGGGGATGAGCACCGTGTTTTCCGGCCTTTTGCACATTTTTGCCCCTTTTGCACATTATTGATTACGAATGCTGACTAAGCTCTCTGTAGCTCGTCGGCGTCATCCCTTCAAGCTTCTTGAAGATGCGGTTAAAGTAGCTATGCTGATACCCGACCTGCTCGGCAACGTCGTTGATTTTCATCTCGGAGTTGCGCAGCAGCTCCTTGGCTTTCTCGATGCGCAGCTCGGTCAAGTAATCGATGAAGTTTTTCCCTGTCACAATCTTGAACGATTTGCTGAGAAAAAACGGGTTCGTGCCGATATGATCCGCACAGTTGTCGAGCGATATATCGTGCTTGTAGTTTTGCTGCAGGTAAATCATCGCTCCTTCGATCAATCGTTTGACCTCGGCGTTGGAACGGCCGGAGAGCTCCTTCAGGAACGGTCCGAGCACCTTGTCCCTGAACCATTCGAGCATCCGCTTCGGCTCCCGGATTTGGGACAGCTGCTCATACAGATTCGCTCCTCTGAACAGCCGGTTCGGATGAATGCCCGAAACCATAATGGCATGCTGCACATTGCCGAGCAGATGCAGCATCCCTTGCTGCACATCGATTTCCTTGGCGCCCTGACACGATAATGCCTTCAGGAACGCCTCCAGCAGCTCGAACGATTCTTCTTCCCTGCCCGTACGCAGCGCTTGAATAAGCTCCCGCTCCAGCGGGAACGGATACTGCGGCTCCGCCTTGGCATCGCCCTCCATAATGCCTTGCTCCATATCGATGATCTGATTGACATTCTCAAAGTTGCGGTAGCTGACCGCCTGCTTCGCCCGCTCGAACTCATGCGGAATATCCGATATGCGGGCGACCGGGCGGGAGAATGCCATCGTGACGCGCATTTTCAGAATGCGGTTGATCGACGCCGTCAGCTCGTCGCTGAACGCTTCGACGGCCTCCTTGGCCGGACGGTGCTCCGGCAGAATCAGCAGCAAGCCCGCCGTCAAATCGTGGAAATTAAGCGTATCGCACTGCTCGAAATGCTGGGCCGCCAGCTCCTTAATCATGTTGACCGCCGCGAAGGTGACCAGCCCCTCGTCCCCATTGCGGAACGTTCCGTCCACACTCGCCATGCCGATGAGCTGCACATGCAGCACCACAAAATGCCGATTCCGCACGTCCCACTTGAACTGCTCCATCCGCCGCAGCAGATCTTCTTCCGAATAAGCGTACATATAGCCGTGCAGCAGCTGGTGCAGGAAGCTGTCCTTCACATGCGGCAGCTGCTCCGCCAGCTTCGTGTTCAACTCCAGACTCTCTTTGTGCATATGCTGCCACTGCTTCTCAATCAACGTGAACTCATCGCCCTGCCCGGCCCAGACGGCTCCGCCCCCATGGCCGCCGAGCATCGTGACAAGCCGTTTGACGGGCAGATAAATGCGGCGAGAAGCCAGCCATGACAGCAAAGCTGCGAGCAGCAGCGCAATCAAGCTTACCGTAATAATCAGCTTCGAGATGAAGACGACCGGCGACATAATGCTCGTGATCGGCGAGGCCGAGACATAGGTCCAATCATCCGCGATTCTGGACAGGCTGCCGTAAGAAACCGTATACGTCGAGTCTTTCCAATCGAAGAAGAAAGAGCCTTTCGGCGCATGCAGGCTATCGATTTTGCCCCGCAGCGCTTGCACGAACGGCGATGTGGAAGCGCTTCCGTTCGCGGAAAAGTAAAGGTCTCCCGAATTTTGCAGCAAAAACGCCTCGCCTTCGTAATAAGGCGTCATCGTTTTGAGCAAATTGGCCATTTTCTGGTTATCGAAGCGAAACACGATCACACCGAACGGATCCATGCTGCCGCCGGGGATATGATGGACTAACGTCAGATCCTTTGCCTCCGGATGGTTCGGATCGAATGCCCATTGTGTCCAGAACGTCGTATTTTTACTATGAATCAGCTTCTCGTACACATTGTCCGAAAGACGGTCCTCAGGCACCGAATACTCCGGATTGAACAGCACACGGCTGAATCCGCCCACGTAGAGCTCCGCTTTCTTCACCATCGCGTTCGAGCCCTGCATGGCGACCAGCGTCTTGGTCATATCTTGCGTTCTTTCGAAATTACGAACGAAATCAAGCCCGTTTAAACTGGAATCAAATTTATTATCAAATGCCCAATGAGCCAGCAGCAGTTCCAAATTGCTCAGCTGATCGTCGATCTGCTCGGAGCGCTGCTCGATTTGCTGATAATGGAGCTGCAGCAGCTCGCTCTCGATGCGGCCGCCCGCCATCCCATATACAAGCGCCCCCATGATGAGGCCGGGTATCCCGGAAACGATAAAAATCATAATCAAGCTTTTTCTGTAAAAACGCCCTTTGCCTCCGTCTGTCCGGCTTAACCAATTACCGATTCTGCTTTTAACCGTTCTCATTCTCAAGAGCATGTTCTCACCAACCATTTCTTAAGTTTAAGATGAGCGGACGGTAAATGATGCCGATGAAGCCCGCCTTGAATGACAATCAAATATAATTTCAAATATAAATTCGAGCATACAACGCCAATTGCGTTGGTGGAAGCTAAAATTCCGACTTTCTTATCCAAATTTCCGACTTCTTTGAACACAAAAGAAACCAGCCCCCTGGAAATCCAGGTAAGCTGGTGTCTGGTTGTTGCCATGAAGCTCGGATATTTAAGCCAGGGACTTACTTCTTCGCTGCGGCATACAGATCGTTCATTTCTTTCACGAGATCGTCGCCGCCCGATTTTTTCCACGTTTCGAAGGCGGCTTTCAGGCCGGCCTCATCCGTTTGACCGACGATGAATTTGATGCGCGCGTCATTGATAACGTTGTCGAGCTGCTGGCCTTTTTGCGAGTAAACCGTGGAGATGAACGGCTCAGCCGGGTTGGCCACGATGTACTGCTCCGCTTCTTTTTGAATCTTCGCCGTTTGCAGACGAAGCGGCGTTTGCTTCACTTTCAGTCCGCGGTCTTCTGGAATGAACGGCAGCATTTGGTTCAAGCCTTCCACCTCGGATTCCAGCAGCGCGGCGTCCTTGGTCGGTACGACAGCTTCGCCGTCTTTCGTATAATGCTTGCCTTCGATCCCGTATCCGGCCAGTGTCGTCAATGCCGGTTCATTCATTTGGTCGAGGAATTTCAGCACGCGCTTCAATTCATCTTCCGTTTTCACCGTCGATTTGGGAATCGCCAGCATGCCAGCGAAGCCTGATGTCGGCAGCGCCTTCAACCCATTTTTGCCCGTCACGCCGATCATATTGTCCACATAATGGACATCCGGCTTGTCTTTGCCTTCCTTCGCGAGCGCCGCATGGATTTTATCGTCGATTCGTGCCGCAGTATCGGTCACGTCTACGATAACGCCGGCTTGATTGTTGACGATAGGATCATTCCATTTCGCCGAATCGAACACGGCAAAATCCTGATTGATCAGCTTCTCGTCATACAGCTTTTTCATAAATTTCAACGCTTCCAAGTACTCCGCCGTTTGATGCTCCGGCACAAGCTTGCCGTCAACGACGCCCCATTTGTTCGGCGCCCCGAACCACAGCTTAATCGTATCGAAACCGCTTGCCCATTGGCCGGTCCATTTCACCAAAACCATCCCGTAAGTATCGGCTTTGCCGTTCTTGTCCGGGTCTTTCTCTTTGAATGCCTTCAGCATATTGTAGAAATCATCGATCGTTTTGGGCTGCTGCAAACCGACGGCTTCCAGCCAGTCTTTCCGGTAATTGATTCCGTTACGGCCGAGTGCGCGTCCGCGGTAGATCCCGTAGTTTTTGCCGTCGATCGAAGAGTTGTTCATGATGATGGCGTTCGCTTGACTCAAAGTAGGGAATTCTTTCAAATACGGTCCGACTTCCCAGAATGCGCCGGATTTGGCCGCATTGACGAAGCTCGGATTTTTCACATCCGGCACATAGATGATATGCGGCAGCTTGCCTGAGGCCAGCGTAATGTTGAATTTATCCGTGTAGGAGGAGTTCGGTACCCATTCCAGGTGAATATTCGTATTCGTTTGCTTTTCGATTTCGGTCACAACCGGCCCGTCGTCTTTCGGATAGTTCGTTTTGAAAATGGGCAGCATGATGTTCATATCGAGCGGTTTGGCATTTTGCGCAGCTGCGGTCGCAGTCGCTCCGGGCGATGCGGCCCCAGCCGCAGGCGTCGTTGCCGCCTCCTTCCCCCCGCTGCACCCTGTAATCGCTGTGATGGCCACCGTACCGATGGCTGCTGTAGAAATCCATTTTTTCATCTCATAACCCTCCTTTTAATAGTTGCCTATATCGTAATCCGTTTTACCCTTTGACCGAGCCGATCAAGACCCCTTTGGCAAAATGCTTTTGCAGGAACGGATAGACGAGCAAAATCGGGATGGTGCCTACGACGATAACGGCCATTTTGATCGATTGATCCGGAGGCGCCACAAAGTTCGGGTCCATCGAATTCAGATCGCCGGCCGCCGCCTGCGACAGCAGAACGATTTGTCTCAGCATGACCTGAAGCGGCCATTTGGCCGGGTCGTTAATGTACAGCAGCGCGGAGAAGAAGTTGTTCCAATGCCCCACCGCATAGAAAAGTGTAAACGTCGCAAGCACAGGCATCGATAACGGAAGAACGATCTTCCACAGCAGGCCGAGCTCCGTGCAGCCGTCGATCTTAGCCGCTTCTTCCAGCTCGGGAGGAAGCTCTTGGAAAAAGTTTTTCACAATAATCAAGTTAAAGGCGCTGATCGCACCTGGGATCATGAGTGCCCAATACGTATCCAGCATGTGCAATTCGCGTACGACCAAGTAGGTCGGGATCAAGCCGCCCCCGAACAGCATCGAGAAGACGACCAGATTCAGCACCGTACTGCGGCCCATCAGAGTGCGTTTGGACAGCGCGTATGCCATTGTCACGGTAAAAAACAAGTTGACCGCCGTGCCGAATACCGTCACGATGAGCGACACCCAAATACTTTGCAAAATCGTATCCGTAGAAAAAATGAATGTATAAGCCGCTAAGGTAAACGTTTCCGGAATGAGGAACACCGCTCTCTTCGTCAGCTCCGCATCCGATGCGAACGAGCCCGCCACGACATAGATGAAGGGCAGAACGGCCAGCAGGCCGATTATGCTGAGCACGATCACGTTCGTAACGTCGAATATCGTACCTGGTATGCTTTTGTACTGCTTTGCCAATAGTCTCTCCTCCTTCTGCGCGAATAGGTTCTTGGCTAGTAAATGCCCGATTGGCCGAACCGCTTCGCTAACCAGTTCGCCCCCAGTACGAGCGTGACGCCGACGACCGCTTTAAACAGGCCGACTGCCGTACTATAACTGAAAGCCCCTTGTGTAATCCCCATCATATATACATACGTATCGAATACTTCGGCTACGTCCCGGTTGAGCGGGTTGCGCATCAGAAAGATTTGTTCGAACCCGTTGTCCAGCACATCGCCCATCCGTAAAATGAGCAAAATGACGATCGTACTGCGGATGGAAGGGAGCGTAATATGCCACATTTGCCGCCAGCGATTCGCCCCGTCCGTAATGGCCGCTTCATACTGCTCGACATCGACGCCGGCCAGAGCCGCCAGGAAAATGATCGTTCCGAAGCCCGTTTCTTTCCAAATCGTTTGGATAATGATCATTGGCCTGAACCAGTCGGGGCTGGATAGAAAGTCGACTTTGCTTCCTATATATTTCTGCAGCAGTTCGTTGACGAGTCCCCCTTCGGTCGTAAGGAACACATAAGTCAAGCTCGCTACAATAACCAACGATATGAAATGCGGAACATAAATGAGCGTTTGGATCGTGCGTTTGAAAAATGCAAGCCTGATTTCATTCAGGAGCAGGGCCAAAATAATCGGCGCCGGGAAAAAGAACAGCAAGTTGTAGAACGAGAGCAGCAACGTGTTGCGGAGCAGCATGAAAAACTCCGGATTCGTAAAAAAGATGCGGAAATGCTCCAATCCGACCCAATCGCTTTTCCAGAAGCCCAAGAAGGGCTGATAATTTTTGAAAGCGAGCAGTACGCCCCACATCGGGACATATTTGAAAATAATGAAATATAGCAAACCCGGAGCTAACAGTGCATAGATCCATTTATCTTTTCTTAACCGGTTCAGCACGCTGGAGCGCTGCGAAGCTTTGGCGTTTGCCTTATGCGCGCTCTCCATTTGATTAGGGGCCGCCGCCTGTTTCATTCCCATCACCTCCAAGTTATTGATCGCATCTGCGAGCGGTGTACCCTTATTATCGAGCCGCACTGACCTTTCCGCCAATCGGACATTTTTGAAAACACTTACAAACCCCTGTTTGACGCCAAAATCAAGAAAATGCAAACCGCACAAAAATGTAGAAGACGCCGTACAAAGCTAGAAAAACCGTTCAAAAGACGTACAAATCCGCGTAACAAGGCGTGCAAAAATGTCTTATTGTTCATCTTTTCAAAACCGCTTATAGTGGATGCTATTGTTGAACTGTGAACATGAACGATATTCGAAATGGATGGGTGAATAAAACATGGGAAACAAATTGTATCACGGAGCGGCCTGGTATCCGGAGCTTTGGCAGGAGGATGTGCTGAAGGCGGATATCGAGTGGATGAAGAAAGCGGGCATCAACGTCGTGCGAATAGGAGAATTCGCGTGGTCGAACATGGAACCGCAAGAAGGCGAGATCGATTTGAGCTTCTTTGTCCGCATAGTCGGACTGCTATATGACAACGGCATCGAAACGGTGATGTGCACACCGACGCCTACCCCGCCGATTTGGTTTACGGACGGTCATCCCGAGCGCATGTACGTCAACGAGCAGCTGCAGACGATGGGCCACGGCTCCCGTCAACATGCTTGCACGAACCATCCTTACTTCCGGGAAAAAGCGGCTATCATTACGGAGCATATCGCCCGCGCCATGGGCCGATTACCCGGTCTGATCGGCTGGCAGCTCGACAATGAGTTCAAAGCGCATGTATCCGAATGCATGTGTGCAACTTGTCTTACCCAGTGGCATCAATGGCTTGAACGCCGTTACGGTACGATCGAGCGGCTCAATGACGCTTGGGGCACGCAGATCTGGAGCGAGTATTACCACCGCTTCGATCAAGTGCCGCTGCCGGGCCCGGCGCCATTCCTGCATAATTCGTCGCTGAAGACGATGTACCAGCTCTTCTCTATGGAGTCCATCGCCCAGTTCGCAGACGAGCAGGCGGCGATTATCCGCCAATATTCGGACGCTGGGATTACACATAACAGCAGCGTTGCATTCAGCGTCGACAATGAGCGTCTGTTCCAAGGCCTGGATTTCGCTTCCTTTGATACGTATGCCACGTACGATAATCTGCCGGCCTATCTCATCAATAACGACCTGTTCCGCAACTTCAAACGGGGGCGCGATTATTGGATTATGGAGACAAGCCCCTCTTATGCCGCTTCGTTGGAAAGCTACGCCAAGCCGCATCCGAACGGCTACCTCAAGGCTGAAGCCGTAGCTGCTTACGCGCTTGGCGCCGAGGCGTTCTGCTACTGGCTGTGGCGGCAGCAGCGGGCCGGCTGCGAGCAGCCGCACGGCTCCGTGCTGAGCGCATGGGGCAAGCCAACCGTCGGCTATATGAACGTGTTGGAGGTCGAGCAGGCGCGGCAGGCTATCGAAGCCACGATCCTGTCCACCCGGCCGGCGCAGGCGGAAGTCGCGATGACTTATTCGGACCGGGCCAAAGCGTTCCTCAAGACGGAGCCGCACCGCAAGCTGAATCATCGCGGACTTGTCACCGACTTCTACGCGCGACTGCTGCATGTCGGCGTTCACCGGGACGTCGTGCCGGAAGGAGCGGCACTTGACGGCTACAAGCTGCTGTTCACCCCGCTGCTCCCTTACGTCTCGCCGGACTACATTCAGCGGGCGACGAAGTTGGCCGAGGACGGCGGCGTGTGGGTCATCGGCCCGTTGACCGGCGGCCGGACGGAGTCGCACACCGTCCACACGACCTCCGCGCTCGGCGAGCTGGAGGAGCTTGCGGGCGTGGAAGCCGCCTTCACTTACCCGATGGACGACAGCGGAGCCATCGGCAGCGCCTTTGGCCATACGGCCCCGCTCTCCCTCTGGAGCTCCGTCTACGAGCTGAAGGGTGCGTCAGCGGTCGGCACGATCGAGGGCGGCCTGTCGCCGGGCCTTGCCTTCGTAACGGAGAAGCGCTGCGGCAAAGGCAAGATCGTCATGCTCGGCTCCATGCCGGCCGGCGAGGACGGCCAGCGCTTGCTGGACGCCCTCATCACGCACTATGCCGATGAGGCCGGGGTTACGCTGCGCACGGACGTGACGCCGGGCACCATCGTGGCGCCGAGGCGCGGCGACGGGTTCGACGTCTGGGTCGTCGTCAACATGGACGGCAAAGGTGGCAGTGTTACACTGCCTGCCGGCGGCGTCGATGTGTTGAAGCAGGAGCTTATCGCGCCCGGCAGCAAGCTTGCGGTAGGGAAATACGAATACAGAATGATTCGGATTTGAGGTTGGATGCTGAGCGGTTTGTGCGCTCAGCATTTTTTGTTGCGCGCGGGGCGCGAGGCGCGGGGCGCGAGGCGCGGGGCGCGGGGCGCGAGGCGTGGGGCGCGGGGCGGCGCATCAATCCGTTGCCTCGGCTAACGGACACAGATGCTCTTATTCGGCCAATCCCGGCCGATTTATGCTGCTAACGGACACCAGTGGCGTTATTTGCCCTCCAGGGTGCGTTTTCGCCCCCGAAATCAGCAAATAACGTCCTCCGTGTCCGTTAGGTTTTTCAAGAGCCGCTTCCCCTGGAAATAGCGGCTCCCCTGTCCGTTAAACCGCGGGCGACGCCAAGCGCGGGCAAATACATCCGAACCCGCGACCACCGCGGGGCGACGCATCAGTCCGTAGCCTCGGCTAACGGACACAGATGCTCTTATTCGGCCAATCCCGGCCGATTTATGCTGCTAACGGACACCAGTGGCGTTATTTGCCCTCCGGGGCGCGTTTTCGCCCCCGGAATCGGCAAATAACGTCCTCCGTGTCCGTTAGATTTTTCACGAGCCGCTTCCCCTACAAATAGCGGCTCCCTTGTCCGTTAGACCGCGGGCGACGCCAGGCGCGGGCAAATACAACCGCACCCGCGACCACCGCGGATGCGCCGCATAAGTCCGTTGCCTCGGCTAACGGACACAGATGCTCTTATTCGGCCAATCCCGGCCGATTTATGCTGCTAACGGACACCAGTGGCGTTATTTGCCCTCCAGGGCGCGTTTTCGCCCCCGGAATCGGCAAGTAACGTCCTCCGTGTCCGTTAGATTTTTCCCGAGCCGCTCCTCCTAGAGATAGCGGCTGCCCTGTCCGTTAGACCGCAAGCGGCGTCTAACGCCCCGCTGCCGTCTTAACGACGGCCAACGAAACGAAAAGACAGAACACCGCCGCATACCATAAGACCGGCCGCAGCTATCACAGCCATATGCATACCGGCCGCAAAAGTGGTGGCCGAGCCCACCATCGCGCCGAACAGGACAACGCCCAGTGTCGCGCCGATCTGGCGGCTTGCGTTCAGCGCGCCCGATGCCGTGCCCCCTAGCTCTCGCGGGGCAGCGGACATCACAGCAGCGATTAAGGAAGGGATCGTGAGCGAGATGCCGCAACCGTTCAAGAGCAAGCCGATCATCGTCAGCCCGTAGCTCGTATTTTCATCCGTCCACACTTGCAGCAGCATCCCGGCAGCTCCGAGAGCAAATCCGGCAACGATCGGCATTCTTGCACCGTATCTGGCGACAAGACGGCCTGTTAGTATGGGGCCCAAAGCTAACGGAATCATCATCGGAAGCAGGGCAAGCCCTGTGAGATGGGCAGAGAAGCCTCTGACATGCTGGTAAAATAATGGCATAACGAACAGCAATCCGGACAAGCCGATATTGACCAACAGACCGGCGAGCATCCCGGCCGAAACCGCTGTGTCTTGGAACAAACGAGGCGGCAGCAGCGGATGGGAATGCTTCCGCTCCAAGTAATAAAACAAAACGCCGCCGGCCGGCACGAGGCACAAGGCTCCCACAATAACAGATGATGCCCAACCGTAAGCATCGCCCTCCATTAGGGCAAAGCATAGCGCTGCAATAACGAGAATGGCGCAGAGCTGCCTAATGACACCTAATTGCTGCCGGCCCCTGCGAGGTGTCTCGCCCGCATAGCGCCATACGATAGCGAAGCTAACGAGAGACACAGGCACATTCAGCATGAAAATGCTGCGCCAACCCAGTGTGTCAACCAGCAAGCCGCCGATCACTGGCCCCGCGGCCATCGCTGTCCCTGTGATGGCAGCCCATATCCCCAATGCCCTCGCTCGCTCCGCCGGTTCCGGATATGCATGGCTTAGAAGCGCCAAGGAAGAAGGTGTAAGGAGTGCACCCCCGACTCCGAGAAGGGCCCGCGAACCGATCAATGCCGCAAGTGAATGAGCTGCCGACGAGACCACCGAGATACCGGCAAAAAGGAGCAATCCGGCGAGAAAGACGCGTTTGGCCCCGAGCTTATCCGCTAATACGCCCATAGAGAGCAGCAATCCCGCGAATAGGATCGTATACGCATTAACAACCCATTGCAGGCCGTCTATACCGCTGCCAAGATCGTTTCTAATCGACGGCAGCGCCACATTCACAACAGTTGTATCCAATAAAACAAGAAAATAACCGAGCGAGGTACCGGTCAAAAGCAACCTCTTCTTGAAATCGTCTGCAGGACGGGCCTGCATTTGTCTTGAAATTTCCAACGGAATTCTCCCCTCTTCACCATGTACATATAGTCGTCGTATTCGACATGGAAAGTGTATAATGGAATTCACATTGAATTAAGATGACGGTTTATCCTAGGAGTTAATCTCCCGGGATGGCTGGCCTCATCTGAAGAAAGGCTGTACTATGGATAACTCAAATCAACAGCGGCTTCGTGAACTGGCCCAGTTCCTGCGGACACGGCGCGAACGTCTAACTCCCGAGCAAGTTGGCTTTTCACCGCAAGGTAGAAGGCGTACGCCCGGGCTTCGCCGGGAAGAAGTTGCCATTCTGTCCGGTGTCAGCGTCGATTGGTACACTTGGCTGGAACAAGCACGGGACATCCAGGTCTCTTCACAAGTGCTCGAGAGCATCGCTTCGGCTCTCCGGCTTGATCCGATTGAACGCAACCATCTATTCGTCTTGGCGCTGCAGCATCAGCCTTCCGTTCGGCAGCAGGAAGACTGTGTGATCCATCCGACACTACAAAGTTTCCTTGATGGTCAAGGGAGCAGCCCTGTCTATGTCATGAATCAGCGTCTCGATATTGTGGCCTGGAACCAGGCGGCCAACCTGATTTATGGGGATTACGAGAAGATGTCCAGGCAGGATCGCAATTCGCTCTGGCGGTCCTTCGTTTCGCCTTATACCCGCGAGATGCTGCAAGAAACATGGGAAACGCACGCCAGACACCGTCTGGCTCAATTTCGCGCGAATTATGGGAAATACGTAGGCGATCCATCCTTTATGGAGCTAATTGAGGCGTTGAATCAATCGAGCGAGGAATTCAGAGAATGGTGGCCGCAGCATGATGTTTTGAATGGCCCTGAGGGAAGGAAAGTCAACTATCATCCGGCTGTAGGCGTGCTGGAATTCGATCAGCTCTCATTCCTGGTCATGGATGCCCAGCATCTCACCGTTACCGTGAATGTCCCGGCAAATGAGGATACGAGGTTGAGAGTCCATAAGCTTCTAGCGAATTCTTATTGACCTAAGCCTGTTTGGTCGTGTGACAGGCGGCGCTTCTCTCTGCAGCGGATATCAAAAAAGACTGCTGATCATCAGCAGTCTTGCAGTCTTTCAGTCTTACCGTCTTTCAATCTTACCTCTTACCGTTTTACCGTCCTTCAGCCTTACCCTCTTACCGTCTTCCCCGCCTTTATCCGCGCAGCAAATCCGCTACGCTGACCGGCTGTCCGGTTCGGATTGCGCGGTTCGCGGCGATGCCGACAAGAATAGATCGGGCGCCGTCCAGATGGTTCGCCGCTCGTCGGAAGCGGTCCTCCTTCGCTTCTCCGAATATGTCATTGAGCAGCACGGGATCTCCTCCCCCGTGACCGCCAACGCCGCTCTCCACTTCCACTTCATAAGGTTTGCCGAACATCGGAAAGAGACGAATCTCTTTATTTTTAATCGCGCCTTCAAGCGCTTTATCTCCGCCCGAATTCACATACGATTGCTCCATGATCGTCATCTCCAGGCGCCCTTTCGTCCCGTTGAAAGCAATCCGGTAGCCTTCCCAAGGGGAGTACGCGTTCAGCGAGTAGGTCAGAATCGCTTTGTTCTTATATTGAACAAGCACGCCCATCGTGTCCTCAATGGAGATGCCGTCACCGAAGACGTTCTGGTCGCGCAAATAACCGTCCTCGTGCTCGGCGTCCAAATACATCGCCTTGAGCCGTCCGTTCCGGTCCAAATGAAGCGCGAACGGGTCGTCCTCGGCAAGCGGGTTGCCTGTCGCCCTGTTGTAGAACTGGGTAATTCCGCGTTTTTCCGCATTTTCCCGCCCATAGAAGAGCAGATCGCCAAGCGCAAACACCGTAACCGGTTCCGAGCCGATCCAGAAGCTGACGAGATCGAAATGATGCGTCGACTTGTGAACGAGCAATCCCCCGCTATTGCGCTTGTCACGATGCCAACGGCGGAAATAGTCGGCACCGTGCTTGGTATTGAGCAGCCATTCGAAATGTACGGAAGTAACGTCACCGATAGCGCCGTCCTGAATCAACTCGCGGACTTTCGTGTGGTGAGGCGCGTAGCGGTAGTTGAACGTAACGCGCACGTTCCTGCCCGTTTTCTCCACCGCATCCAGAATGCGCCGGCATTTCTCCTCATCGATCGTCATCGGCTTCTCCGTGATAACATCGCAGCCCAGCTCCATCGCACGAATCATATACGTATGATGAGTGCGGTCCACACTCGTAACGATGACGGCATCCGGCTTCTCGCGTTCGATCATGAGGTCGAATTCCTCCGCTTTGTAGGTGCGGACTTCAGGATAATCGAATTTATGCTGCAGCTGCGCTTTCGCATAATCCATACGCGTCTGGTTGACGTCGCACAGGGCTAACAGCTCCGCGGTTTCCCGAAAGTCGGTTGCAATCGCTGAATAAAAGAACCGCGCTCGCCCGCCGGATCCGACTAGCACGTATTTTTTCTTAATCGTCATGGTTTCACCCTTTTCCTTATGCTGAAGGCCAACCGTTAGACGGATGGTTCCAATATCGCCAAATCGCTCTCGAAGACATAGCGGCCCGATCCGAGTTTGAACCGGCTTTCCTCTGCCGCCGCATTCTCGATGCCGTCAATGGCATACACATGGCCAGGCACATAGACCGTCGCCGTCGTGTTGACGGGAACCGCCACTTCCAGACGGAACTTCTTCGCTGCAGACAAGCTCCACTTGACCTCAATTGTCCCGTACAGGGATTCATAGCCGGCATGGACTTGAGTCAAACGGCCTCCCGGCCTTGGCCGGATGATGGCGTGTTTGAAGCCGGGTTCCGCCGGATCGGCTTCGATGCCGGCCATGTAACGGAACATCCACTCTCCTACCGAGCCGAGAGAATAGTGATTGAACGAATTCATCGACGGTGTCTGGAATCCATTATGGGCGGTCCATCCGTCCCAACGCTCCCAGATCGTCGTTGCCCCATGTTTAATCGAATACATCCAGGAAGGAAATTCCTCCTGTGTGAGCAGCGTGTATGCGACATCCAGCTTCTCGTGCTCTGTCAGTGCCGGAAGCAAATATCCGACCCCCAGGAAGCCCGTCGACAAGCGGTCTCCTTTCGCGCGAATGTTAGCGGTCAAATGCTCGGCTGCCAGCTTGTTTTGCGCTGGGGTTAACAGACCGAACTGCAGCGCAAGTACATAGACCGTTTGGGTCTCCCCTTGAATGCGTCCGTCAGCGTCAACGAAGGCATCGCGGAACGCCCGGGCGATCTCAGCGAACAACGCCTCATAACGGTTCTGCTCCTCCGTACGCCCCAGAACGCCCGCAATCTGCGCCAACAGCCGTGTACTGTAAGCAAAATAAGCCGTCGCCAGCACTTCCTTAGGCGTATCCGCATCGATGGACAACCAATCCCCATAGTTGGCATAGGCTGGCCGGACCAGATCATCGGTGTTATCCCGAAGATATTCCACCCAGCGGACCATCGCATCGAAATGCTTCGTGAGAATGCGCGTATCGCCATACATTACGTATAACGTCCATGGAATAATAACGCCTGCATCGCCCCAACCGGCATTATCGGGGGCGAACCAGTTCAGGTTCGTATTCCACATTTTGTGGCGAATCCAGCCGGCGTCCGGGGCCACATCGGTGAAGGCTCCCGACGGCTGCTGGCTGTCAATGACATCCTGCATATATTTCGTAAAGAAACGTGACACATTCATATTGTAAGCCGCCGTGCGCGCGAATATTTGCGCGTCTCCCGTCCAACCCAGCCGCTCGTCGCGCTGCGGGCAGTCCGTCGGTACGGATAAGAAGTTGCCTCGTTGTCCCCATGTAATGTTGGCATACAGACGATTTACCATGTCATCGTTCGTTACAAGCTTGCCCGTTTCCGGCATCTCGGAATGAATGACTTTGCCCTCAATCGTATCCAAATCCGCCTCTCCGGGGTATCCGATCAATTCCACGTAACGGAAGCCGTGAAACGTAAAATGCGGCTCGTACCGCTCCTCGCCGTCCCCTTTGAGCACATAGTGATCCTGCTGAACGGCCACCCGCAAGTTGTCCAAATACAAGCTGCCGTCCGGATTCAGCATTTCGGCGTGACTCACGGTGACCTTGGTTCCCTTCGGACCTCGAACCTTCAGTTCCGTCCAGCCGACCATGTTTTGACCCATATCGTAAATATAGGTGCCATATTCCGTGCGGCGTATCGATTCCGGCTTCCGCGTTTGAATAATGCGAACCGGAGGCTCCACGTTGCCGCCAAGCAATCCGTTATACCCGGAACGGACATCGGGAATTTCCCAAGCATCCGCTTCCGCGTACCCGGGTTGATCCCAACCCGTCGGCTCCAAGCGGGCGTCGTAAGCCTCCCCTTTGATCATATCGGAATAAAGGATGGCCCCTTTGGCTGTTCGCCATGAAGCATCGGATACGATGTTCTCGCTCGTGCCGTCGGCATACTCAATCTGGGCTTGAAGCAGCAGAAACGGTCTCTCCCCATACACATGTTTCCCCAGAAATCCGACCGTTCCCGCGTACCAGCCGTCGCCCAGCATGACGCCAAACACATTCTCGCCAACCGCCAATTCCTCCGTTACATCGTAAGCCTGGACTTGGATGCGGATGTTATAATCCGTCCAGCCCGGCGCGAAGAGCGAGCCGATCCGGCGGCCATTTATCCGCAGGTCGTACAAGCCTAACGCCGTTACGTAAACGAAGGCGCGTTTTACGGCTTTCGCCAGACGGAAGCTTTTGCGCAAGTACGGGGATGGCTGCATGTCAACATTGTGCTCCTTCTTGCGGCCGATCCACTTCGCTTTCCACTCCCCGCGGGACAGCAGCCCCATCGACCAGTATGCGGTTTCACTCCAATCCGAAGCTGTCCCGTTACGGTCCCAGACCCGGACCTTCCAGTAATAGGATTGCCCGGAGCGAAGCGCTGCCCCCGCGTAGGCTACCTGCGTCGATTGACCGGAAACCACTTTTCCGCTATCCCACATATCGCCTTTCTCTTCATTCAGCTGCTCCCGCGAGGAAGCGACCAGCACTTGGTATGCTTCTTGTACGGCGCCCCGTTCGTTCGACGCCAGCTTCCAGAACAGCCGCGGCTGTTCAACATCAATTCCCAGCGGGTTATGTGCATATTCCGTTAAGCAGTCAATAATGGCTAAGCTCACAATGCATCCCTCCTTAAAGTTTACAGCTTGCTAGCTTGTATTATAGAAGTAGAATCAATCGCTGTTATGGGGGGATCGACAATAGTTTATAGGGCATAATCATTATTTTTACATCAAAAAAGCGATTCGAATGTCTGCCTTCGTCCATACATGAAAGAAATAACCTATAAAATTGAACTCAATCCCCTATGTTGCCGGGCACATTATATATTAAAGTCGAGAAAGTTAACCTGTACTCGCGTCCATTGTTTACTCCAGTTTTGAAACCGATTACATCGATGGACACTGTGAGACATCGGAAAGGAGGAAAGTGATTGTAGGCTGACCCGCTCATAGAGCGTATTAAAGGAGGAATTAGATTGAGATCATGGGTACTCTTCGTTATGTCGGTCTTTCTATGCTTTAGCCTGTCGCTGAACATCGCCGCAGCAGCCCCTGCCACCTTAACGGCAGAGCTCGACGATACGTCAGGGATCGTTACAATATCCGGCAACACCGGCCTGCCGGGCGAACACGCCGTTACGGTGCAGGTTCGCGATCCACTCAAGCGCCTTGCCTACCTGGATCAAGGAACAAGCCATGTCAACGGGGAATTCTCGTTTTATTTTCAAGCGGATTTAAGCGTCTCGGGTACGTATTCCGTATCAGCCCGCGGAGATACCGCTGACGCCATCTCAACAACGACTTTCGTTATCGCAGTTCAAGACACAGTCGCTCCCGTTACGACTGCCTCGGTAAGTCCCCTCGACGGCCAAGGCGGCTGGTACGTGACACCGCCGACTGTAACGCTTAACGCTGCAGACAACGTTTCGGTGACCGAAACCGTGTACCGGTTGAACGGAGGTGCTTGGAACCTGTATACCCAGCCTGTCACCATAACCGGTCCGAGCGGCACGTACCCGTTCGAATATAAGAGTGTCGATCAAGCGGGTAATGAAGAAACCATCCGATCACTGACGTTGAAAATAGATCAAGAAGCGCCTCTAGGCAGCGTTACTTTAGATAGGAGCACATTGTGGCCGGCGAATCATAAGCTCATTACGGTGACAGCGGATGTTTATGGATTTGATGCGGTATCGCAAATTGACTCCATCGTGCTAACGTCCATCACAAGTAATGAAACGCTTCAACCGGGAGATATTCAAGGTGCGGAGTACGGCACATCCGACATGCAATTCGCTCTACGCGCCGACAGAACAGGCGGAGGTTCCAGTGGAGGTTCCAGCGAAGGTGCCGGCAGAGTTTACACCATTACCTACACGGTAACGGATAAAGCCGGAAACAGCTCGGCGGCTGTTGCGACGGTCACGGTACCACACGACCAATCCGGCAAAAATAAGTAATGATCCAGCGGAGGTGTTAGTTTGAATAAGCAATCGTTGCAGCACATCATTCGGATCATGGTCCTGATTGCGATGATCACTGCGCTATACGGCGTCCCCCCATTTGAAACGAAGGCTGTGGCTGCCGAAGTAACTGAAGATGGCGGTTGGCAGGTGCTCATTGACGACAATTTCGAGAACAAGACCGTAGGCACAAGTGCGGAAGAGCTCGGTTATGCCGTCGACGAGCCCATGCTCGAAGCCGGGAATGCCGGAAGCTTGAAGGGCGACGCTTCAATTGCCAAGTCCCCCGGCAAATCAGGCAACAGCTTGTATGTCTACGACAACTTTAACTCGGTCAGCCAGGTTGCCTACCGGAATCATACGAGAATCGTCAAAACGTTTGAGAAACAGGAAGGTGTCGTCGTTGCGGAGGTTTCCTTCATGCAGCCGGGTCCTCAGCACGAGAGAACGAAAGTGCTGAACCTGTTAAGCAGCAGCGGAGACTATATCGCACGAATTACGGCGGATCCCGGACAACAGAAGTTCGTTTTCGATGCCAAAACAGGCCCTGACAATATGTACCCGTACGAACCGAATCGTTGGTACAACATTAAACTGGTCGCCGACATCGTGAACGATCAAGTCATGGTCTACGTCGACGGCAACCTTTGCTTCTCCAAGCAGCCGACCGTCGAGGTTCGGAGCGCAGGCACCACCACAAGTGAGAAAATTAAGCAAAACGTCGCGATGCTGGAAATGCTGACATCAGGCGAATCGCCGAATCCGATCAATGCTTTCTATGTCTCGCAAATTAAAGTAACCGCCAAGCCCCCTGCGATTTCGCCTGATGCGCCTACGGGACTTACGGCATACCCTCGGGATAAAGAAATCTACGTGGAATGGACGCCGTCGGCCAGTGCCAGAACGAATAATGTTTACGTGGCGACCAAACCGGATGCGGCAGACTCCGAGTATGTCAAAGTTATTGACAAATACAACAAAAAATTTGTGCCAAGCGATTACGTGTCCATCACGAAGCTGGGGACGTCTTCCAGCAGCCCTCCGCTCGAGAACGGGAAAACGTATTATGTGAAAGTAACCCAAAACACGAGACTTCTCGCCCGGGGAACCGACTCGGAAGTCGAGAGCCCTCTCTCTTTGTCCCAAGCCGTTGCCGTAACGCCGGCGCCGAGACAAGTTCTGGACTCTTCGGCCTCCAGCGTCATCCAGAACGTTTACGTGAACGATACCAAGAACATCGCCGGGTGGTCGGTGCAAAGCGGTCTCAAGCTGGGCAGCCTGCCTTATGGCGATTCGCAAAATACCATTACCAAACTGCCTTCGAGCTATGTCGGAGCCGATTGGATTCAGGCGGCGAACGCTTCGAGCGCTTACACAGCCAGCGATGTGCTCACGACATTCACCGTTGCGGATGATACGGATGTGATTGTCGCTCTGAGCCAGGAAACGATGGAAGCCAATATCGCTTGGCTGTCGGCATGGACGAAGACGGGCGAAGTCATTGAGCTCGGCGGAGGTTCAGAGGTATTCAATCTGTATAAAAAAAGCTTCCCGGCAAATGCGCAGGTCACGCTAAGCAAAATCGGGCAAGCCGACAGCAATGGCTATTTCGCCATCGTTCAAAGCCGTTCCATTCAGTTGAATACATTTGAATTTATCGACTGGGACGGGAACCCTATCTCCACCTTAACTCCGGGGATGAAGGCGACCGCCAAAGTCGAGCTTACGAATAATACCGATCAGCAGCAGACATTCGTTGTCATCTGCGCGTTGTACGATACCAACCATCGCATAGTGTCGTATACCTCCGCCTCCGTGTCCACACGTCCTGGGGAAAAGAGGAGTGTTCATACCGGTTTCAAGGTCCCGGATCAATTAACCGGCTACGAAGCCAAAGCCTTTATTTGGGATAGCTTCGTAAATATGAAGCCTTTATCGAACAGCATAACGATTCATTAGATCCGAGGAGGCACCCATGAAAAAAATAGGTTCCATGTTGCTTGGCATTTGTATTGCGGCCAGCCTGCTCCCTTCGGTAGCGGCCGGGGCTGAGCTCACGCCTGCCTTTCCCGGTGCGGAAGGCGCCGGCATGTATATAACAGGCGGACGGGGAGGCGAGGTGTACGAAGTGACGAGTCTGGACGATTATACGTCTAAGGAGACTCCCATTCCCGGCACATTGCGTTACGGGCTCATGAAGGTCGCCAACAGCAATGCCAAATCGACGGTTATCGTTTTCCGCGTTTCCGGTACCATTCACTTGAAGGAGAAAATTAAAACGAATGTTTACAACTTGACGCTCGCAGGTCAAACGGCGCCCGGCGGCGGTATCGCGATCGGCAATTATTCCGTATCTCTTGGCGGCTCCAATATTATCATGCGTTATCTTCGCTTCCGGGGAGGCTTCGCGGAACTGGATGACACGTTCTCACCGAATGCTCCGAAAATGATGATTGATCACTGCTCGTTCAGCTGGAGCACGGATGAGGTTCTTTCAAGTAAAGACAAAAGCAGCATTACCGTGCAATGGTCCATTATCAGCGATTCCTTGAATATGTCCATCCATGATAAGGGAGCCCATGGGTACGGCGGTATTTGGGGCGGCACGAACATGACGTTCCATCATAATTTGATTGCCAGCAACAATAGCAGAAACCCTAGGCTTGACCGTGACTTCCGGCTTGAAAAAGACGCCCCCCTGCAGTTCGATTTGCGGAACAACGTCATGTACAATTGGGGCGCGAACAGCGCGTATGGCGGAGAGAACGCAACGGGTGTCAATGTCGTCAACAACTATTACAAAGCGGGTCCCGCCACATTCGATGATGTGAAGAACCGGATCTTCAATCCGTGGTCCGAGCAGCCCGGAAACTATTATGTGGATGGCAACTATGTCGCCGGCTACCCGGACATCAGCGCGAACAACTGGGCGGGCGGCATTCAACCGGAATATGGACTGGGAACGGTTCATCGTCTGGCAAACCCCGTTGCCATCACGTACAAAAATACCGACGGCACCGTTACCGATACGACCGTTACGACCGACTCCGCCGAGGAAGCTTACAGCAAAGTGCTGGAGCATGCCGGAGCCGTGCTGCCGAAACGGGATTCGCTGGATGCCCGCATCGTGAACGATGTCAGAAACGGGTTGGGCAAATTCGCCAATACCCCGGACGGTGACGGTGGCTTCCCGGAACTCGCGGAGCTCACCCTGCCGGCCGACTATGACAGCGACCACGACGGCATGCCGGACGAATGGGAAGCGGCGCATGGCCTGAATGCAAACGATGCGGCAGACGGTAAAGCCGTCAGTGGCATCGATGGCAGTGGTTACACCAATCTGGAGAACTATCTGAACGGGATTGTTGGCAATGGCTCCGCCAATCCTGTCGTAGCGATCTCCAGTCCCACTGCAAACGCAAGACTGCAAGAAAATCGCGACATTGTCATTGAAGCGTCGGCATCCGACAGCGACGGCACAGTAGCGAGCGTTGAATTCTCCTACTACGATACGAGAACGATGAAGCTAACTCCACTCGGGTCGGTCAACTCCGCCCCATATACGTACACTTGGTCCAACGCTCCGGAAGGCACACATTATTTGTATGCCAAGGCGACTGACAACACCGGCACTCAAACGTTATCCTCCCTGGTTGTTGTTCACGTAAACGGGGATAGCGGCACCGGAGCCTGGACGTCTGCCGATATCGGGGCTGTGACGATTCCCGGGACTGCGAGCTTGTCGGAGTCAGACAGCACCTTCGTCATCAAGGGAACCGGTGAGATTGGAGCTAGCAATGACGGAATCCATGCTTCGGATGCTTTTCAGTACACGCACCGTGATGTGACAGGCGACATGGAATTGATTTCAACCGTTAGCCTCCAGAATCCGTCGGAGTATGATAACGGTGTGAAGGCCGGGCTCATGATTCGTCAGGATCTGAGCGAGACGTCCCCTTTTGCCATGATTGCGGTGAAAAAGGAAGAGTATTATGGCTCTCGCATCCATTTCATGAGCCGTTCCGGCCAAGGCGATCTGGTCGTATCCACGGCGAAGCCGAATGTCGAGCTGCCGGCATTGCTGAAAATAACCAGATACGGTAACGAAATCAAAGGCTACGTTTCCGTAGACGGCGGCTCCAATTGGGAGCTGGTCGGGGCCACGGCGCTTGATTTGCCTGAGCATGCCTATATCGGGATGGCTGTCGACGCCACGAAGAGCACGAACAACTTTGATTACTACAATTCCTCGATCTTTGCGAATACGAAGCTGCGGACGAATAACCTGGCGGGCGATGTCTTCTCTGTAGGCGATATGCAGGTGAATGACGATGAAGGCGAGACTTCGGTCAGTGTTGAGTTTACGAATCAATCCCAGCTGGATAAGAACGGAATCCTCGTCATAGCGCTCTATGACCAGGACAATAACATCGTGAACTATTCGTATTCGAGCGATTTGGTTGAGGGGCTGGGAGCTAGAACGCTTACCGCTAGCTTCCAGATACCTCAAGATTCAGCTTCTTATAAGCTGAAAGCTTTTGTATGGGACCAGCTCGCGAGCAAGCAGGTCATTTCCAATGTCGTTGAGCTGCCTTGAGGCGGATCAACGGAGAAGGAGCTGGGCACACAATGTGCTCAGCTCTTTTTTTGGGGTTTGCGCAGCTGCGCGTTGGCGCAAGGCACGGCAACCGCAGGCGCTGGCCGCTGGCCGCTGGCGCCGGTTGCGGCCAGCCCCCACGCCAACCGGTCGCGTCCGGCTAACGGACACAGCGGACCTTATTCGGCCCATTTCGGCCGATGCAGAATTCTAACGGACACCAGCGCTGCTATTTGCCCGTTTTCGGCTGAATTTCGCCGGAAATCGGCAAATAGCGTCTCCTGTGTCCGTTAGAATCCGAACGGACCGGTTCCCACGGCTTTAGCGGCCGTGGTGACCGTTAGCGCGCCCGGCCTTGGCGGCGACGCTGCTCCCTGCCGGCCGGCGGCCCGACTTTGACAGTGAACACACCAGTCGGTCGCGACCGGCTAACGGACACAGCGGACCTTATTCGGCCCATTTCGGCCGATGCAGAATTCTAACGGACACCAGCGCTGCTATTTGCCCGTTTTCGGCTGAATTTCGCCGGAAATCGGCGAATAGCGTCTCCTGTGTCCGTTAGAATCCGAACGGACCGGTTCCCACGGCTTTAGCGGCCGTGGTGACTGTTAGCGCGCCCGGCCTTGGCGGCGACGCTGCTCCCTGCCGGCCGGCGGCCCTCTGAACCGCGCCCGGCCCCGCTCGAACTGTCCGTCCGACTAAACGGACACAACAATAATGCCCTCAGCCGTCAAGGCCAAGGGCATCAGTCGTCAACTCGCGCTAATCCGAAGTCGCGAACCAGTCGTTCTTCATCGTCGCCACCAATCGGCGATGACCTTCAAACTCCTCATAAATATTGAAGTCGTACGTTTTGAGGAAGCTCAGCTTGTAGATTAAATCGCCATTCTCGAGGCTGATTTTGAAATCGGTATGCTTGCCGACCTTCAGCTTCGACTGCGGCGTCTCCGGCGATTCATTCGGCTGCCGCTCGAAGCTGCTCAAGTCAGCCGACCATTCGATAGCCCGCATACCGTTCGTATCGTTGATCTGAAAAATAATCTTACGCCCCTGCGTGCTAATCTTCGTGCTCATGTCCTTCACGATTTCATAGTTGAACTTCAAGGACAGCTCTTCATCGTTCAGCGTCGTGCCGAAATGGTCGATGGAGATCGTGTACGGCGCAAGCTGGATCCCCTTCAGCGGTGTCTTCACCTCGTGCTGAGCATCCGGCAGCCAGAAGGCGAAAGGCTTCACATAGAGATCGGCATCAGACGAATCGTCGTCGTCCGAGTCGTCATCGTCATCATCATCATCAGCTTCCGTAGATACCAGCTTGCCATTCTCCGCAACGGCTTCCCCGAGCAGCAGGCTCATACCGCTCTTGTCTAACCCCTTCGGAAGCATGCTGGAGACAATCAGCAGCGCTTTCCCGTCGGGTCCCACCTTCTCCTTCACATCCAGCACGCTCGCAGGATACACGGTACCGCTCGCCGAGCGGAAGCTCGCCACCAGCTTCGCTAAGTTCGTGAATCTTTTCTCCAGATTCTGGGCGAGCACCCGCACCGTGTACTGATCTGTCGATTCGCCTTCGTAGGCCAATACGTTTTGAATGGAATATTTGGCCTGATAGCCCGGATCCGCCAATTCGTACGCAGCTGAAGCCGCTTGAACCGGCACTTTCAACAGATCCGCCTGCGTCTCGAACTCCAGCAAGTCGACGATTTTATCCTCGGACGTTTTTTCCTGCAGCACTAACTTTAACTCGGAGAATTCGTACGTATACGGAACTTTCGCCGCCATCTGCATCCCGATCGAGCTCCCTATCCCAAGCCCCAATACCTTGGCGGGAACGATGACCTTCGCTTCCACTTTCACTTTACCATCCAGCAGGAAGTAACCCTTCAAGTCCGGAATCGGCAGCGAATCCGCCCCTTTATTCAGAAGCGATAAATCGGCCGTCAGAATATCCTCATCTTCCCATGGCAGTCGGTACATGCCGTTCATTTGGGCCGTATACATGCCATTCTCATCGGTAAACTCCGCCTCTTCGCCCGCACCTGTCACCACCTGCTCGGACTGGGCCGGCAGCGCCAAATAGGCAACCGGAACGTTCAGCTTCAAATCGGGCAAATTCTGCGCAATCACCAGCTGCCAATCCTCCGAGACGACCGAGGCAGGGATGCTGCCCGTTAGCTCCACTTCCTTCGACTCTTGGGAGCCGACGATGAGATCTTTCAGCCCTTTGGCTTGCAGCGGATACGTATACCCTTCCGAGGAGCGTATAGCGAACTGGTATTCAGGTACGGCAGAACTGTATTTGCCGGTATTGGTAAGCTGCAGCGTTAATTGGGGTAAGCTGTTCTTTTCATTACGGCCAAGCGTATATTCGGTCACCTTGACATCCATGGTTGTGCCTGACATTTTGACGGCTTGCGAGCTGCCGGCCGGCGTCACTTGCGTAAAGTCATCAGGTACGGGAATGTCGCCAAGCTTGCGTTCGAAGGAAGCGAGTGAGAAATCCCATTTGCCCAAACTGAATGTCAGATCATGCAAAGACGTTCCTTCGTTGACCATCGCATAATAGGTATATTGCTGGGTAGAGCCCGCTGCAATTTTCGTTTTCTCTTTGTCCTGCGGCATCATTTTGGCCGTAAATTTATCGCCGTTCTTGCCGTACAAGCGCACCCAGTAATCAATGAGCGACAGGCTCTCCGCGCTTTTGTTCGTAATGCTTAAAGTGAATGTCACGATATTGCCGTTCTGATCCGACAGCAGATTCAACTGATTGATCTCTGCGTAACTGCCTGCACCTAGCTGAATACGATTCAATGAGATAGCCGTTTGCGCCATACTGCTGGCTGCACCGTCTGCATACACGGCAGATGGGATCAGCGAACTTACCATGGCAGCCATAGCAATGGACATGAGGCCGGGAATTCGTTTGGACAATCTGGTCATCAGCAGCTTCCTTTCCACCTAAAATGTCGTTTACGCTTGTTTACCCATCGTTTCAAGACCGAGCAGCTCTTCCGGCCTCATGGCCTTCAACTGCTTTTCGTACAATTCGCGGTACAGCCCGTTCTGCGCGAGCAGCACGGGATGCTTGCCTCGCTCAACGATCCGTCCGCGGTCGATGACGAGGATTTGATCGGCCCGGACTACGGTTGCGAGACGATGTGCGATAACGAACGTCGTCCGCCCTTCCATAAGCCGTCCGAGCGCCTCCGTCACCAAATGCTCGGACTCGGCGTCGAGCGCTGATGTAGCCTCATCCAGAATTAAGATGCGGGGACTCTTGAGAAGCGCTCGCGCGATCGCAATGCGCTGCTTCTGCCCGCCCGAGAGCCGAACGCCGCGTTCGCCGATCATGGTTTCATAACCGAGCTCCCATTCTTCAATGAACTCATGCGCATTAGCCGCCTCAGCGGCCGCGATAATTTGCTCCTTCGACGCCTTGGGGCTGCCGTAAGCGATATTCTCATAGACCGTTCCCGAGAACAAAATATTGTCCTGCAGCACGAGCGCCATATGGCTTCGCAAATCATGCAAATCATAATTGCGCATGTCTTCCCCGTCGAGCGTCACACTGCCTTTATTGGGATCATAGAAACGGAGCAGCAAATTAATAATCGTCGACTTGCCCGCGCCGCTTGGCCCGACAAGCGCAATGACATCGCCGCTTCTAGCCTTGAAGCTGATCCCTTGAAGCGCAGCCCTGGACTCCGTGACCATGGAGGGCGGATCCGGTCTCATTTTCGGCGGAATCCAATAGAACCGCTTGGCGGGCTTCTGCCGCTCAACCAAATCTTTATCCTTCGGCTCCGCTTCGACCGGCTGCTTCTCAGGCCTTTCGATCACGTAATCGAAACCGACATCATGAAATTCAATTTCACCCTTGCACGTTTTGAGCGGCCGGGGATTATCGATATTCTTGATTTCGGGTTCAATATCGAACACCTCGAAAATTCTTTCCACGTTAGCAAGCGAATTTTGGATCGTAACGTTCACATCGGAAAATCGTTGAATGGGACCGTACATTTGGGACAAATACGCTTGAAAAGCAATCAATTCGCCGACCGACATCTTGCCCCGAATGACCATCGTTCCCCCTGCGAACCAGATGAGCAGTCCCCCGAAGTCTTGAAACGTTTGACTGATGCGACCTAAGGTGTTCGAGAGAAATTGGGCCGTCATCGCGTACGTATAATGGGCTGATGCTTGCTTTTTGAAACGGTTCAGCTCCATTAATTCCCGGTTAAAGGCCTGCACCACTTTCATCCCGGCAATACGCTCTACGAGCACGCCGGACATGCGCTCCATCTGCCGGTGCACCGAGCGCCACGCATAACGAATATGCACATTCGCGTTCGTAAAAGTTAAATAATAAACGGGAAGCAGCCATAGCGACAGCAGAGCCAGCTTCCAATCCATATGAAACAGCATAAATCCGGCGAAGACGACTAGAAATAGGTCGATAACGAGATTAATGACCCCGGCGCCGACCAGATTTTGCGCGCCATTCACATCATTCAGAATTCGCGAGACGATGCTTCCGACTTGTCGGCTGTCATAGAACCGCTGAGACAGCTTCTGCATATGCTCATAGAGCTGGAACCGGATGTCGATGACCATCGAATTGCCCATTCTCGCCATTACCCATTGACGGGCATAATTCACAATCGTCCCAAACAGGTAGACGGCTGCCAAAACACCGATCACCTTGGACAGTGTCCATGAACTGCTTTTTAAAGGAAGCACTTCGTCGATTAGCACTTTGGTCATCCAAGGCACGGTCATGGGCACGATAAATTGCAGAATGCCCAGCCCGACAATCGTCAAAATCATAAAACGGTATGGCTTCAGAAATTTAAAATACCGCCGTATCAGATGGGAATTTACCTCTTTCCGCATCGTACACCTTCTTTCCGTCATAGCTGCTATCCGACTACTCCGTCCCTTCAGACAGTCACGATAGCCCTAAGCGAACCCGTTCAAAAAAATCCGGCGGTCCCACTTGCCCGCCCTTCAAGACGACTTCCAAACCGTCCAATCGTTCATCGTGCGAATAGGCCCGGCACAGCGGACCACCCGGAACGACAGGCGCAATCATTTCCAACGCGTATAAATTCAACTGTTTGATCGCAAAGCCCGACGTATCGCCTCCGGCAAAGACGACCCTGCGGAGACCGGCTGACATCACGAGTTGTTTGGCCATTTCGCCCAACCGCCCGCCGATTCGCTCACCGGTTGCCGACAAGTGCCGGCCATCCTGGCTCAGCAATTGATGTGTTTCTGCTATTGATTCATCATTCGGTCCCAGCGCTGTGTACATAATGACATTCTTGCCTGCCCGGAGATGACGCTCCGCCTCGCGCATGACCTGCTCTTGAACCTCTGCTGCATCTTCCGCGAAAAATAAAGGCGCAGGCACGCGAACCCCCGCATATCCGTGCGCCAAAGCCCAATTAATTTGCGCGCTGGTCGCAGGCGAACAGCTGCCGGATACGACGAGCAGCTGTTCGGCGGGTTCCGCTCGCAAATCTGGGGCGCAGGCAGGCAGCCTGCCGAGTTCCCGCAGGTGAGCGACCAGCGCGTATTCCACCCCTGAGGAGCCTGCTGCGAACAAAGGCGCCCGCTTGCTTTCTTCCGCAAGCAGGCTGCCGATTCTGGCAAGATGCTCGTTCGTCAGCACATCGAATAACACGATATCGAGGTTATCCTGCAGTCTCTCTTCCAAACGTTCTTTCAACTCTTCTCCGCTTAGCTCCAGATCGAGGACATCGAATAAGCCGATCGAGCCGGATGTCTGTTCAGCCAAATGAACCCGGAGGTCCGCTTCATTCATCGGCGTAACCGGGTGGTTGGTCATATTCGGATGCCGGTCTAAGCGAAGCGTAGCCTCCCCGTGTCCTGTAAAATGGTTGCCAAACACGGTATACCGCTTCAGGACAGGCGAACCTGCCAAAAGCGGCGTAAAGCGTTGGTCCGGGAAGAGATCCCGGCCGATTTCGATAGCTTTCCCGATGCTGCCGACTTGCGGGGAAGAATCGAAGGTAGAGCATATTTTGTAGTGAATGATATCCGGCTGGAAAGCTTTAAACGCCGCTAGCGCCGGCCGAAGCGCGCTCTCCATCTCCTCCGGGCTCATCGTCCGGCTCACGCCGGCCACACCGAAGCCGTCGTAATCGCGGAATTTCTCCTCCCACAACGCTTTGCCCGGAACGTCCATGAACAAGATGACGCGCATTCCGCCCGCCGTCAGCGCCTCCAGCACATCCGTGGACCCGGTGAAGTCATCCCCGTAATAACATATCCGCATTCGCAATCGTCTCCCGTCTCTCATCCGCCGAGCTTCAGCCGAAAGCGGCCAAAGCCTGCTTCAATTCCGGATGCTTCTCTCCATACAAGTCGAGCGGAATGCCTGCCAGCGCGGCCTCCCATCCTTGGACAAGGCTGCGGAAGCCTGCGCCCGGACCGCCCGGATGAGCATGAATGCCGCCCCCGGCGATATTCATCAAATCCACGGTGCCCAGCGTCTTGAACGTCTCCGGCGCTGCGCCCGCCCATTGCTTCGAAGACAGCACGGGAAGCACCGTATCCGAAGCGCCGAACATCGGCTTCAAGCAGTCTTGCACGCTCTCGATGACGGAGCCGTTGCTTTCATAGAACTTATTATTGAGCCCATTCACATGCAAATGGTCTACACCGGCGAGGCGGCATAGTTTTTGATAAGCCGCAAAGGACATACCTAGATACGGATACCTCGACAGCATTCCCCACTGGTTCCGGTGCCCGTGAATGCATACAGGCGCATGCTTCCTCAGATGAGCCAATCCCGCAAACCCGATGCTGTTCACGCTGACCATGACACAGTTGCCGCCGGAGTTGACGACGGTTTCCAAATGCTGCAGCATCGGATCGATATCGTCCGTGATGTTGAAGGCGTACATCGTTTTTTTGCCCGTGATGTCCGCTACCCGTTCGATCTCTTCCATTACCGCCTTCACGCGCTGGCTGATCGGAGCATACGGCGGATTGCCGTGAACCTCGTCATCCTTGATGAAATCAATGCCGGCCATCGCAAGTTCCCGGACAATAGCCCGGAGCTGATCGGTCGGCAATCCGATGTTCGGCTTAATAATTGTCCCGATGATAGGCCGGTTATGAACACCGGTCAGTTCCCTTGTACCGGAAATGCCGAAGCGCGGTCCTTCGTACCTATCCAGGAATGCCGGAGGCAGCTCAAGATCGAGCAGGCGCAGTCCGGACAGCTCTTCCAATTCGTACAGATTGCCCGCGACCGTCGCGAGCACATTCGGAATGGACGGGCCGATGTTGTCATATGGAAAAGCAATCTTCACGATGCCACGGCGAAACTCGCCTTTGTGCCCGGCAGGAACCTTCGCTCCTGGAAGCGAGGGAAACGGCACGCTATCGAGTTCTGTGATGGATACGATCTGGGCACGGTGCTTCAGCTTTAAGCTCTCCGTTTCGTTCGGCAGCGCGATGAACGTCCCTGTGGACTGCTCACCGACGATAATTTCACTCGCTTGCTCCAAGGAAAGAGCCGTTTCAAGCCAATAGGTGGCAATGATTTGATTGTTCGTTAGCATGGATATTTCCCCTGTCTTTCCAATTCGGCGCGCACAGCCATCATCCCCAACCGGGGGCTTGCATATACGGGAAGTCCGGTTTCCTCCCGCAGCGTTTTCTCCATTCTAACCATGGAGCCTTGTGCCAGCACGAGCGCGTCGGCTTTGCCTGCAACGGATTTAGCCGCTTCATAGATCAACCGGTCATGCTCATCAGGCTGGCCTGACACCAAAGCTTGATAAGCGCCTTCCGCCAAGGCATCATGCACGGTGACCTGACGCTTCTGAAGCTCGGCCTCCCGCTGCAGCAAATGCCTGGTTGGCTCAAGCGTGGTCGGCAGCGTTGCCAGCACGCCGATCCGTTCGAAATTCAAAGTCGCTTGACGGGCCATTTCATCATCGATTTTCACAATGGGAATATGGAACAGAGGGCGCACGCGGTCCGCCACTTCGCCGACCGAAGAGCATGTATTGAGAATCAGGTCAGCCCCGATATCTTCCGCGTGCCGGTAGTACTGCACGAGACGACGGATGACGCCCGTCGTCACATTCCCCGCCTGAATGACCTCGGCAATCAAGCTGTCGTCGATAATGTTAACAAGGCGGCAGCCCGGCAATTCCTCCCGAAAGATCGGCGCGATTCGCTCCGAAAGCCCTTGGCCCGTATACACCGCAACAACTGTAGTCATCCCTTCTCCTCCTTTAGCTTGCTGAATCTTGCACAAGCGGCGTGGCATTGCCCAATCGTCCCTCTTGCAAGAGCCAACGGTCCGCGTCCGGGATATCGAAATAGCGGAGCATGCCCGGCATAATAAAGCTTAAGGAATCCGTTTCATCATAAAATGGTTCTCTGATCCACTCGCCGATACTGCTCATTCGGTCCGTTAAATTGACGTTTCTGACCCGATTGTCGAGAAGTGCCGCAAGCTCCGCATAAATGGCATACTTCCCGCTTCCGTAGAGCTCGATCTGATCCGGATCGACATTCTTTAGCGTCGTTGCCAGCTCCACCGCACGCAGGACATCGTAGGTGCGGACGGCCGCCATGCTGTCGCCAAGCCACATGAGCTCATCCGTATAACGGTCCATCATGCCGAAGCGCTTGAACGGCTTCTCTTCAGGATTATTAAGATAAGGCAAAAGCGATCCGATGCCCACGGGGTTCAGCACCATGGCGATGCGGCCAGCGGCACAAGTTTCCTCGATCCACTTGGCATGCGCGTCGGTCTGCTTGGTACCGCCGTCCCAGATGGCAATCGTAATCGGCAGCCTGCGGCCCGCGAGCTCCGACCGGAAGAACTGCAGCGCATTATTGAGCAGTCCCTTCTGGCTCCACCAGACCGTTCTAAGCGCCCACAGCTGCTCCACCTCTCCGCCCCCGGAAAGACGCGGATTCAGATCGCACGGCTTGCGTTTCGCATAGACAGCGTTTCGCAGCCAGGTCAGCGCCTGCCGTTTGTGCATATCCGCCGGCAGCGACTGACGCGCCTTCTCCAGCACGTTCAGACGGTCCACCGTTTCCGTGTGGATGCTTCGAGCATTCGGGCATTCCCCGATCACTTGACCGCTCTGCGTGCAGCGGAGCTGCTCGGCAGGCAGCAGTTGGATGGTTTCCTGCGACACCGTCACCTTGCGGCCCAGCAGATGTTCAGAGAAGAACTCGGCAGCCGCCCGTGCCAGCGGAAGCGTGAAGCGGTGCGCATTCTCATCCTCGAAAATATCCAGTAGATGCCCCTTGCCATGCATCTCCCAGAACCTACGGTTAACGGCTACCGTATGGCGAGGCGCCTCGATCGGAACGGAATCGTAGGTGGTCGCGAGCACGCGAACCGGTCGCGGAGCCATGGCGAGTACGATATCCTCGTGGTCGAAGCCCAAGGCCGAGAAGCCGGGCCACTTCTGCTCGGCATCCTGCGCTTTGCCCGTGAGCAGGAAGTAAGGGCGGTTCATAATAAATCCGCCGGGTGCGGCGGCAGCGATGCGTTCGTCGTACATCATGAGCAGCGATGTTTGTGTACCGCCGCCGGAATGGCCGGTAACCCCGATCTTCGCCGGATCGACTTCCGGCCTCGTGCACAAGTAATCGATGGCGCGCACGCAATCATGCAGCATATAGCGCGCGAAGCTGTCGCCAAGCGGCAGGCATTGCCGGCCGACGTTCTCATGCTCCGTCACGCTCGTCATCGGGGCTTGCCCCGTCTCCGGATCATAGAAGCCGAACCGCTCGCCTTGACCTAACGGATCCAGCGACATTACGATTAGACCGGCATGCACCAAGTAGTGGCATACCGTCTGATACTCGTCGCAATGCTTCGCCTGCTCGCGGTGCCCGCACAGGAGCAGCACGGCTCCGCGCGGTTCCGTGATCCCGTCCGGCACGTACAGATTAGCCGTGGCATACACGTGCGGTCTCGGCTCGAAGATGATTTTCTCCACGCTGAAACCGTTCCCTGCAACTTTGCCGGTCACACGCGGATGGAGAGGCGTATCCAAGGCCGGCATACCGCCAAGGCAGTTTACAATTTCCTGGCGGATCTTCTTTTGCCGCAAACTCAGATCGTTGACATTTTGAATAGCTTCACGGTCCTGCTCGCCTTTCTCGGCGGCACGCATGGCGGATTCGTAGATCCACCTCGGAAGTTGGCTTTTGACATCAAAGTTGGCTATTTGAACATTTTGGAAATTCTCAAACACGATGTGTTCCCCCTTTCGAAACTTCTGCAAGGTCCGGCTGAACCAGCAGATCGGCTAAGCGGACAGGTTGATTCGCAAGCGCCGATTTCCAGACGGCTTCACCGGTCAGTACGGCCAAGGCTCCGGCTTCGGCACCTGCCATAATGTCGTAAGGACGCAGCGGATCAGGTCCGAGGAACAAGTCCTCCAGTATAAGCGGATCGCCTCCGCCATGCCCACCTGTTTGCGGTACGACTTGAATCGTTTCTTTTCCCCCGAATAGCGGGAAATAGTCAATCGTTTGCTCCGGTACATGGAAGGCAGCCCGTCCGGACATAATCTCCTTCGTTTCGATTCGGCCTCTGGTACCATTAATCGCGAGCCTATAGCCTTCGTACGGCAGCGAGAAATTCACCGAATAGCTGAGCATCGCGCCTTTGTCATACTTAACCACCGCTGAGTACGTGTCCTCGATATCAATCTCAGAGTCGAAAATGCACCCGTCAGGACGGTATCCTGTATAATTGGCAGGCTGAATATCCACGGCCGTCACATGGTCGTCCGGCGGTACAACCTCTTTGCTGCGGGAAGACCAGCGCATGAAGTACGTACATGACGGCTTGACTTTGCATGTGCCGCAATACCTGCCGTCTTCCTTCTCGGGATTAAGCTCGCCGTTCGGACCGAAATAGTTGAGCGCCCCATATGCAAACGCTTCCAATGGTTTCTGACTGATCCACCAATTGACTAGATCAAAGTGGTGCGTGCTTTTGTGTATGGACAGCCCGCCGGAGTTGCTGCGTTTGCGGTTCCATCTCTTGAAATAGCTCGCTCCGTGATACGTATCGATATACCAATTCAAATCGACGGACGTCACCCTTCCTACCCGTCCTTCTAGAATCAGTTCCTTAATTTTCGTGTGAATCGGTGAATACCGATAATTGAAGGTTACATGCAGCGTGCCTCTGCTGTTGCGCTGGGCGTCCAGCACCCGCTTGCAGTCAGCTCCGCTCGTCACCATCGGCTTCTCCGAGATGACTTCAAGATGATGCTCTAAGCCCCCCACAATATAGTCGGCATGGGTATAATCCACGCCTGCGACGATCACGGCGTCGGGCTGCGTCTCCCGGATCATCTGCTCGAACTGCTCTGGCGCGTAAACCGGAGTGCCCGCCAATGCAGGAAATTTCTTGAAACAATTAGCAAAACGGCTTGGATCTGCATCCAGTAGTCCGACGATTTCACAATGCTGTTTGAAGGTATCCAGCATAGGACGGATAAACATGCCGTTCGCCCTTGTGCTGACACCGCATATAACGTATCTTTTCTTAGCCACGTCGTTCCCCTCCTCGCTTCTACTGATAAGTATACAAAGTTGTGAATAGCAAACCAGTAGTGAAAACGACTGTCATTATAGGTCAATCCTGTCTGTGGCTACAGGAAAAAAAAGAGAAAGTCCATGTTCGGACTTTCCCGCAAGCTGTTTAATATTTTCTATATTATTGGGCTGTTAAATTTTGGAGGCCCAACTCGGCGCCACCAAATCCGATTCCGTCTGATGACAGCTCTAAGATGAATGAAACCGTGCCAGAATATCCGCTGACATCAATTTCACCAAGTCCTCCCCAATAATCGTCGTTTGATGTCACGCACTGACCATTTGCGGTAAAAACAGCGGCATAATGCCAATAATTTCCCCTACCCCAGTGGGAATAAAGCACGTCAATTGAAAGTTTGCTGGCATTTGAAACATATGTAGTACCGTATACTGCTCCATAACAGCTGGAATTACTATTTAAACCACCGGACATATAAGTAACTCCGCTATAATCATTCAAAACCGAACTGTATTGGCTCGTATAACACGAACTGTCTGCATCATTAACAGTCCATTGAATAGGGTCCAATCGTGGTGTACCGCTTGCAAATGCTGATTGAACTGTGAAAAACAACGAGCACAAAACTAATATTATGCTTAAGATCCTCCTACGTTTCATCGAATACCCTCCATTTTAATTTTTTTATAGCTGGCCAACTATATGAAAATAATTACATTTTTCCCTTTGAAATAATAGGTAATTCCCTTGAATGTAGGTCTATTACGCAACCAATTGCTAGACCAGGAGAGAAAAATCCCTGCCGGAATCCGGCAGGGATAATTTTGGTTAATTATTCCGTATCGCTGAAGAAAACTTGAGTCTTCGCTTGCTGAGTACCTCCAACGAGGTAAATGGTAAATTGCTTAATATTATTCTTCGACTTATCGGAACCATTGCGTGTGTAAGATAATGTAAAATCTGGATTTACGGATACAACATCCTGTTTAGCCGGATCTAGTTCCGTATATACGATATCCCCAATGAACGCTTGAACGGAAAGCTGATCGTTGATGGAAGTAAACTGATCCTGATTATTTTCTTTTGGACAAGGTGATACGGAACCTGAACATTGGTTGGTAAACGTACCATAACCAGTCGTAACAACTTGAATCTGGCCCATCAGATTAGTCTCCCATAAGTAAACGCCATTCAGAGGATTCGCCGTCCCGCCTGCGCCTTTCAGCGTTTTCGAACTGTTTTTGATCTTCAGTTGATTCGGAACCATGGAGTCAACCCCTGAACCTAAGCTTTGGGTAAGCGACTTCACTCCGGTTGGCGTATCAAAGAATACCGTAAAGTTAAATTTGCCGCTATCCAGACCCATCAGTCTTCCGATGCCTTTTATTTCCTTATAGGCTACAGTCTTTGGATTATCGGAAGTAACAGCCCTAACTTTAACGGTAAGTCCGGTGTCCAAACCTAAGGAGTCCTTTGTTAAAACATTTACATCCTTAGCTAGAGCAGCATAGTTGTTGAACAAATACGTAGCATTCGTAACACTGTCCAGCTTGCCCGAATCGTACAGAATTCTTCCCACAGCTAGAAGATCGCCGGACTTAATATCAAGCGCATAGTTTAAGGTCGGATTCGTCGGATCATCCACATCGACGATAACAGAATCTGAACCAAGTCTTTCTTGAATTTGACCGTTCGTGTCCAAATGAACTAATGTTGCTGTCAGTTTGTAGCTGCCTTTTTGATTAGGAATAGGGCGCAAGGAGATCCCTTTACTACCATTTTTATCGAGTAGACTCGATATATTGGTTAATACAACCGGTGTTGCCTCGCTAAGAGCTGCGGGGCCGGATGTATATACAGCTGCTGTAACTCCGCTAATTCTTTCCAGCTTCATTTCCACTTTATAATCATTGCTGTTTGTATAATAATCAGCGTCGAATTGATCAAATACTTTGAATGCGGCTTTCGTTTTCCCCTCCGGTAAGGTATTAATCACCAAGATGGTCCCTGCAGAGTTGTTCTCATCCATTTTGATAGAACTTGGCTTACGAGCTGGTTGAATCATAATCGGATAAGAAACAGTTTGGTCAAGACCATTAATCCGAATATAAATCGTAGCCGGCCCTGGAGAAGTAACTTCTTTAATACGGATTGATCCAGTTGGATTTAACTTTACATTAACGCCATCGCGAGTAGCTGGGTTCCCTTCCAGAATAATACCTCCGGTTGCGTAAACGGTTATTTTGCCCGCCGATTCCAGCTCTGCAACTTCTTCTCCTTCTAACTCCCGATTGACCGAATCAATCACTTTTAAACTGACTTCTTTATTCAGATCTCCTTCCGTCAGCGGCTCCGTTACGGGTCCAATGACAATGGAATATGGAGATTTAGGCGCGATCACTTTCACTTTCTGTGACACTTGTTCACCGTTGAAAATGAAATTCACGTTGACTTCCTTGTCGCTGTCCAGATCCGGATACGGTGCCAATTGCAATTCCGGAAAGCCATCGTTGTTAAAGTCAACGAAATCGTTCGGAGCGTCTGTTCTAAACACGTTGCCTAGAGCGCCAGTAAAAGTTTTAAGCATTAATCTGTTAAGTATTGTTGAATCAACAATTGGCATATCATACTGGTCATAAGCCTTGAAGGTAAGATACGCTCTTCCTCCGGATTGAAAAACCGTCTGTCCAGCAGGAAGTATCAGATTTCTTTCCGTATCTCCTAAGTCAACTCTCTTCACCTGCGGCATGTCGCCGACCGTAAACGTTTTGCTGACGCTCAGATAACCGCTTCGCTCAAGTAGATTAACCGTAATGGGGCTGTTCGGCGTCAATTCACTCAGATCGAGGATAATGGTATTACTGTTCGCCAAAATGGTCGATGAGACACGCTTATTAGCTCCTACATAAATATTAAGGTTGCTCGCTGCTAATTTCATAGGCTCGCCATACTGGTTAACAGCTTTATATTCGATTAACGCTTTGGACCATGGGAGTATATCTCCTGCCGTTACGATTTCTACCTTCGCCGGACGTTCATTCTCCGGCATGAAAGTCATCGTGCCGTTTGCAACATCTACACCGCTCAGAATGACTTGATACTCAGCGAACTCAAAATTATCCGTCATTTCAAGCTCGGCAGTCGTATTGTCGTCAGACCAATTCGTGATCGGTTCAAGTTTAACCAGCTTGTTGTCGGAATCCAGAAACCCTGCGATCGTCACATTCAGCACAGCCTTATTCGTGTCGACGTCGCGATTCAGCCTTACCGACAATTTATTTTTGCCGATAACCTTCACTTCAGCAATCGATGCCTTCTCTGGCTTGGCCGTAGACGTATGAAGTCTATATGCTTCATAAGCGGCTAACGCTAACGATTGTCTAGTAACATTCGTTGTCCCTTCGAATTTCCCGCCTGTCAGATTGCCCATCAGCTTCTGCTGAAGTGCGTAAGCTACATAGCTTTTGTATTTATCATCGACAGTCGTATCCTTCGATGGCGCAGCCTTCTTAGCCTTCTCGTCAAGGCCAAGCCCCTTGAGGAGCAGCATGGCGAGCTCTTGGCGGGTTACAACACCTTCCGGGTTGTACTTGTTGTCGGCAGTGTCGTATGTCAGTAATGCTGCCTTCAGCGCTTCGATGTAAGCGAGATTAGGATCACCCTGCTTCACATCGTTGAAGCTGGATGATTTTACTTTCGGATCCATCGTCAGCCCCATCGCCAGCACAGCTGCTTTCGACAGTTCGGCGCGTGTGATTGACGTGTTCGCTCCTAATTTGTCTGCTGCCTCGCTTTCGATCGCGCCCATTTTCAGCATGACGTTGATTTTCTTTTTATTGTCTTTGGAGAGTCCCTTTAGATCGCTTAGCAGATCAGCGAAATAAGTATCTGAAGTTACTGTCGGAGAGGCAGCAGGCTTCGATGCGGGTTTCTCGTCTGCTTTCTCATCAGCTTTCTCATCTGCTTTGTCCTCGGCCGGTTTCTCGGTTGCTTTCTCGTCCTCGGCTGATTTGGTTGAAGGCGCTGCCGATGCTTCCGCTTTCGTCTCCGTCGATGACGAAGCGGCTTCTTCTGCATAGGCAAGTGGAGTTAAGCTGGAGAACAGCAACATAAAGGATAAAACGAATGCAAGTTTTTTTCTCAATTCATGCACCTCCCTAAAAGATGTCAACCACAATAAAACGCTTACATTTTATGCGAGTACAGCTATTTCTCCAATCCGATCAGCCCCGCTCTCTTATATTCTTTTTCCTGCATGGACTAACTTTATTACAAAAAACCGAAAATTTTATAGGCTCTTTTGTGCAAGATTATAGGTTATTTTATTCATCGTTGCCCCCTTGTAAGATGGATACGAGGTTTTTGCGTCTTCAGTAATGCTCTCCCGTAAAAATGCCGGATCGGTGCTTCTGCGCTTTACAGCCCAGTCCCGCCGATCCGGCACCCTGTTTTACAACTGAATAAACACTTTCCCAGCTTCCACCTTCACCGGATACGTCTGCAAATCCACGCACGCAGGCACGCGCTTCGCCGCACCGGTAGGAATATCGAACCGCCCGTTATGCTTCGGGCACTCGATCTGCTTGCCCATGACTAAGCCATCGGACAGATGGAACTTACCATGCGTGCAGAAGCCGTCCGATGCATAATAGTCGCCTGCATCCGTGCGATAAATCGCATACGTGCGGTCGCTGTAGTCGAATCGGATCACATCCTCCACTTCCACTTCGTCCGCACCGCAAGCTTCAACCCATACGCCAACACTCATCCCAGTTCGCTCCTCTCGCTGATTTCATGCACCGGTCCGTACCTATACGGGCGAGCCGTTGCAGGCAGCGGTTTCACCACCACATAGGAAGGGTCCAGCTTTTGCTTTTTTAACGCAACGACAACTTCTTTCAGCGCAGCCCACAGACTCGGTCTTGCCGCCGGACAATCCCCTTTCATTTCTTCATGCAGCTTAGGCAGCGCGTGATAGGGAACCATCGGAAACATATGGTGCTCCGTATGATAGTTCATGTTCCAATACAGGAACCGAAAGACGGGATTCATATACACGGTGCGAGTGTTCAACCTGTGGTCAAGTACGTCCTCATAGAGTCCCAGATGCTGCGTAACACCGAACAAGAGAACAACGATACCGCCGTAAAAAGAAGGCAAGAACACAAACATAGCGGGCAGTATGCTTCCTGTGGACAGGCAGGCTGCAACAACAGCTAGAATAATGAGCATGTAAATCCGCGCTTCCAGGAACGTTTTCCGGTGCTGCGATTGAGGAATATATACAGATTCCTGTTCATCCAATCTGCCGAATGTGTGCAGCAGGAAGCGTTTAATTTCGATCGGTCCGCCATACAGATGGAAAATTTGCATAATCAGAATTTTCCAGACCGGCGGACGCTCTGTAATAATTTCCGGGTCGCGCCCGACGATAATCGTGTCCGTATGGTGGCGGGCATGACTCCAGCGCCACGGCGTCGCCGACCGCAGAACTAGGAAGGAGGCTATCTGGTAGACGACCTCGTTCATCCACGGTGTTTTGAAAGCTGTGCCGTGGCCGCACTCGTGCCACCTGGAATCACCTGGCGTCGCATAGAGAATGCCATAGGCCAGGAAGGCAGGAATGGCCCACCACGTGCCCCAGGATAAGTAAGCCAAATAGCCTAGAACAAGAAGGCCAACAAACCAGATCACCGTATCCCGGATTGCGGGACCGTCTTTACGCTTCATCAATTCTTTCATTCGCTGCCGAGGAATCGGACATGTGTACCATTCCGCTTCCGCCAGTCCGCGATCGATGGCCTTTTGATTCTCCGCGCCTGTGATGCTGTAATCCCTTTTTTCCCTTTGTTTCGTTGGTTCCATGCTGGCTGGCATGCCAAGCACCTCCTCTGCCCTTCACCTTTAACCGCCGACCCGCTTCAGCTTGTCGTCAAGGAATCGTTTCGCACGCGGGATATCCGCTTCATCCAGATGCTCGATAATAATCGGGATATTCGGATGCAGCTTGGATAGCTTCTGCAAATAAAGCTCATAATTGAGAATTCCGAGACCTGGCGCAGGCAGCTCGACAGCCCCCGCTCCACGGAACGTATGCGACTCGACGGCATCGATGTCGGCATGCTTCTCCGACAAGTCTTCCGCAGGCTTGCAATCCTTGGCATGGGCAATTTTTATTTTATCGCCGAGCGTGTTGAAGATACGGTTCAGCGTTTCATCGACGTGACCGATGTTGCTGTCCGTGAAGTAATTGGTCGGATCCATGAGCAGCCCGAGTCCCGGATGGTTCACATCAGAAAATAATCGGGTCAGTGCGTCAACAGAACCAATCACATTATTGACGTAGTTCTCCACAAGGAACACCGAACCATGGTCATAAGCGAATTTAGCCAAGTTCTCAATTTGCTTGCAAATCAGCTCGTAAGCTTCCTCCGTGCCGTTCTTAGGATCCCATACCCAGTCGCTCTCCGTGTTGAAAGTCCCCGTCTCGCTGATGACGTAAGGACTTCCCAGGTCGCGGGCGAATTTCAATAACGTTTGCAAACCGAATAGATTCTGCTCCCGCTTCTTCGGGTCGGGGTGAATAATATTCGTATAACCGGAAATACAGACGATCGGCAAATTAGCTTCACGGAAGGCGTCGCGAATAATGTGGCATTTCTCTTTAGTAAGCGACTCGAAGGCAAGGTCCATTCCTTTGAACGATAGATCCAGCTGCACACAGGAAAAGCCATCCCTTTTGATGCGGGAGATGGATTCCTCCAGGGAATACGGATAATACCCATTGAAAATACCGACTGAGATCATAAGACATTTCCTCCTCGAGATTCTAATTTTTTATAGAAATGAATGGCTGACTTCAGAAAATAATACGGTCCGGCCTTCCTCAATGGACTTATAGCAGGCGTCCACCGCCGCCATCGTTCTTAGATTGTCCCTGCCGCTGATTTCCGGCTCGCTATCGGTCTCAACCGCCCGCAGCAGCTGCGCCATCGTGCCTTGGAAGGCATCCGGGAACCAGACCTCATCCCAAGTCGGCCGCAACCACTCGTTCGGAGCCTGTTTGGTCGTGAATGCCAACGTGCTGGGTGATCTCTCCGGATAGAGCGGCCACCCGATCGTTCCCTGCGCCATGCCTTCAAGTCCTTCTACGCGCCATTTGATGTATATATCTTTCTCTGCTCCTTCGCCCGGCCATGCCCAGACGTCATCGAGACTCGTCGCCATCAGCTCGTTCGCATACTGGAACGTATACTGGGTAATGCCGTCCAGATGCGGGAATTTCGTACGTGGATCCTTACGGGTAACAGCGGTAACCTTGTGAGGATCGCCAAACAAATAACGGAACACATCGACATGATGAATGCCCATATTCAAAATCTCAAGCCGCTCATATTTATGCAGGAAGTCCTGCCAATGCGGGATGGCCCGCATTTCTATGGTCGCCAGCACCGGCTGCCCGAGATAACTCCGGTCCAGAATCGCCTTCAACGCACGCATCGACTGATCAAAGCGCATATTGGAATTGACGGCTAGCTTGATGCCCGCTTGCTCGCATAGCTCGACAATTTCGCGGGCTTCGCGGGAATTCATAGCCAGCGGCTTCTGGCATAGTATCCCCTTGATATGCTTCATCTTCACGGCAAGACGCACGACTTCGAGCTGCCGGTCCGGAGGAAAAGCGATGTCCAGAATTTCAATGTCCGGAGCCTGAACGAGCTCCTCCCACGTTCTGTACACTGTTGCAATGCCGCGCAAATCGGCTGCCGCCTTAGCGTTCTCGTAAGTCCGCGAAGCGATCGCCACCGGGTGAAAGCCTGCATCGCGATAGGCCGCGAGATGGCAGTCGCGCATGATGAACCCGGAACCGATGCAGCCAATGCGGAAATCTTTCCTTGCCGGCATTTCCGGCTTGATAGGCAAGTTCAAATCGATGTTACTCATCCGTTATTCCTCCTCACATTATTCGATCCACAAACGATTGGCGAACCGGATCTGTTCACCGGCCCGTATCCCCCGCGCTCCTGTCTGTTCGTGTTCGTAAGGGAGATTGAATGCATCCGTTACATACGTGTAAGGCTCCAGCGAATACGCCTCTGCCCAATCCGGACGAAACAGGACAACATAAGGGAAAAGAGGATCCAATTGATAAACGATCGTACGGCCTCTGTCTTTCATTTCAATACGGCACGTGCGGTCCAGCGCTTGATCAAGCGTGACCAAGGAACAACCTAGCTGCGGATAGTCCTCCAACGTGATGCCCTCGCTCAGCCTACGGCTGAACGCAGTTGCTTCCGGCAGCCCAGTTACGAAAGCTTGATTCGTTACAGGCCATTCCTCAGCCGCAGGCAGGCGAAGAACCATGCTCTCGCCGAAGGGCAGAGCGAAATAGGGATGCAGCCCGAAGGCGAACGGCGCCTCCTCCATGCCTTCATTCTCGATGACACCCTCCTGGTACAGTCTTCCTTCCTTGACCCGGTATGTCATCGTGAACGTCAGCAGATGGGGGAAATAAGCCATAATTTCCGGATGTTCCGCCAAGCGGAACCGGCTGGTCACCCAAGCCCCCTCCTCCTGAGACGCGCCATACCCCGACACCGTCCATGCTTTGGTGCATAATTCACCGTGTAAATGGTGGTCTGGCGGTTCGTTGAGCGGCAGTTTGTATTCACGCCCCTTGAAGGTAAAACGTCCTTGCCGCACCCGGTTAGGCGGAAACAGGATCGGCGTCCCGTATTTGAAAGCGGCGTCCGTGTCTTGATGTAATGCATGCAAGCTGGCAGGCGGCAGAATGATCTCCTGACCGCCGCACACGAATCGAAAGAGATTGCAGCCGATTGCCGGGATCAGCTCCGCGGTGGATTGGCTATCGTCGTCGGTCAACTGAATGACCGAGAAGCCTTCCTTAATTACGGAGCCTGCCCAATAGTTGCTCATATGCGTCCTCCTCCTACCACACCATTTCCTCTTCCAGTCTGCGGTACTGGACGTTCCGAAGCGGCGCTTGCTCATAGATCTTGCGGTTGTTATAGAACGGGTGGTGCGTGCCTTCCGGGCTCAGATGAATAACATCGTCACCGCGCCAGCGGGTAATGAAATCCTGCCCGACCGCCTTCTCGATCGTTTGACGCTCGCTAAGCGGGAAGGTAATGGTAATCTTCTCCCCTTCTTGGACTTGCCCCAGCAGAAGGAAGCGCTGATTCACCCACATGCTCGGATCGCCGCCGGACTGTGTTCGTACGGCATCTCCATGCTCCCGTTGCACGGCAACCTTCGCATAGCCGGCCCACTCCGGAATGCGTACTTGCAGTCTGGGCAGGCTGCGGTGAATGTTCAGCTCGACCCGGCCTTCATGCGGCAGGAAGCTGTTAACGTCCAGCAAGCGGGAACCGCGATTCAGCAGGAAGTTCACGCTGACGGTTTCGTTATGCTGTGTAATCGTATTGCTCCAGCCCATGAACAGTCCCCGTGTTCCCGAGCCGATGCAGCATGTCTGCAGGTCGTTGGTATGTCCCCGGCCTCCGCTCACATTGCAGCAGAAATCGTTGGGAGCGGAATAACCCGCGAAGGCACCGCGTGCGCGTTCCGCCACGTTATAGTAGGATTTCATACCGACATCGTCATTCGATTTATCCGCCGCGTCCGTCACCCAATCCAGGTTCAGCAGCTGCGATTCCGTCAAATGATTGCGCAGGAAGCGCTCGACGACGCCCCAGTATTCCACGTAGCCGCTGCGGGCGAGCGTAATCCCTGTAGAGATGAGGTCGACAAGCGAGCATGTTTCATGTTCGAAGGCTTGCTCATGCATATCTCCCGGTGTCCAGCCGAAGCTCGTGCAGCGTGTCAGCGCCCAATCGTAGCTCTTCTTCACGAAATGGATGATGGAGGCGTCCTGGGTATGCCACGCAAAACGGGCTAGCGCGTCCAGCGTGCCGATGCGCGTATGGAAATGCCCGCTGCGGAATGCCAGTGCATCGTTGAAGCTGCCGTCCGGGTTGAACACGCCGCTGCGATGAATGATGAGCGCGCTGAAGAATTGGCACAGCTCGAACGCGTCCGTGTTCCCCGTCAGCTCGTAATATTTCAGCAGCGGCATGACCAAGCGTCCGCAGAATGCAGCCGGGTCCGGGGCCAGCCGGAGCTGGACCGCATTCGTGGACGGCCAGCCGCCGTCTTTATATTCGGATGCCGGATAGTACCATACGTCCTTCTCCTTCACGGCGATCCGCTTGAGCGCTGCCACGTGTTTATCCGCAACGTGCTTGATCTTGCGGTCGCCAGTCGACATGTACCAGGACGTTAGCGCCAAAATAACGGCCCGCTGGTCGATCATGTTGGCGTTGGTTTCCCAAGGCGCCTTCGGATTCAGCTGCCGGTAGCTGAGCCCGTCTTCCTTGAAAAAGCTTAGGAAATTAGTTCTGTAATGCTCTTCAATGTCGCGCCCGCGCTCGTCGCCGGACATGTGGCGGGCCAAAATGAAGGCGTCGATCAGCCGTCCGTGGCTGGAGCCGTAGTCCCAGTCTCCATGCGTTAAGAACGCAGGCTTCTCCATTAAATTCGCGGCAAAAAAAGGAACATGCCCGAAATCTTCATCGGCCATCCCGATAATGGCGCTAAGCACGTGTCCTGCCCGTTCCTCCAGCAGGAGAGTATCCGGAATTTGAGTTGCAACCTTGCTAATTTGGCTAATCATTGACATTTGCTCCTTCGCTATACTTTGATCGGAGGTACGAGTACAATTTTGCCGTCCTCCACCGTTACCTTCACTTTATTAGCTTCCTTCATTCCAATGGATTCCAAATAACTCGCCGGGATTTGCAGCCGTCCCGCTTGGTCCAGCACCGCATATTCAATATGCGATTCTTCCTCCTGCATATCTTCGATGCCCTGCTCCAGATCGAGGAGTTCCTGCTCATATGACTTGCGTCTCACAATTTCCGAAGACGTCTTCCCGTCCCGGATGGCGACGACGCGGTCCACTTTCTTGGCCAGTGCAGGATCGTGGGTAACAATGACGATCGTGATCCCAAGATCTCTGCACAGCTGGCGGAACAAGTCCAGGATCTGATTCGCCATGTTCGTATCCACCGAACCGGTCGGTTCATCCGCCAGCAGCAGCTTGGGATGATTCGCCAGCGCAATGGCAATCGCCACACGCTGCTGTTCCCCCCCGGATAGTTGATTCAACTTATTGTTTCTCCGGTGGCTGAGCCCGACGGCTTCGAGCAGCTCGAGCGCACGTTCCCGCTTCCTTTTGCCCCGCAGCAGGATCGGCAGCTCCACATTTTCTTGTGCCGTTAAATACGGAATCAGGTTACGCGCGTTGTTCTGCCAGACGAAGCCGACCGATTCGCGTTTGTACTTAACGAGATCTTTCTCCTTCATATTCAGCAAATCTTTGCCGTCGACCGTCAACCGGCCTGCCGACGGACGGTCAAGTCCGCCGAGCATGTTAAGCAGCGTCGATTTGCCGCTCCCGCTGTTGCCGATGATTGCCATCAGCTCGCCGGCCTCAACATGCAGGTCCAGCCCCTGTAAGGCGACTACTTCCAAATCGGCGATTTTGTAGATTTTCACCAAGTTTTCGCAATGTATCATCCTAATCCTCCCCAAGCTTAACGGCCTGATGAATCCGGATTCGCGAAACGATATGTCCCAGCACCGCAAGACCGCATGCAATCATCACGGTGACGATGCCATACAGACGCTCGGTGTCGCGCGGATCGAACGTAACTTGAAACGGCGGCACTTGCGTTCCCGGATCGAACGATAATTCGAAGAGCGGAACGAACAAATGGCTGGCCAAGTTCCCCGTCATAATGCCGATGAAGATCGCGGCACCCGATACCATCACCTGTTCGCCAACCAGCATGACGATAAGCTGCCCGACGGATACGCCCATCGCCCGGAATATCCCGTACTGCAGCGTTCTCGCGGATAACGAGAGCACCCAGTACAAGAGAAATCCGAAAAAGCAGACGACAACCGAAATGATAAAGCCCAAAGTCATGACGCCGTTAATCGCCAGTTGAAAAGGATCCTTGATCGCCTTGATCTGCTCCTGTTTCGCATCGATGACGGCCTCGATCTCATAGCCGTGGTTGCTGACAGCTTCATATACGCTATGACTGCCCGCCTCCGGGGTCAGTTTCATCCATACTTCATAAGGCTCAAGCGCAATATTGTTCTGGATATAAGCCAGGTGCCCGACGATCAGCATCGGCTTCTTCACCTTGGTCGTCGTTCCCGACTTCGTCGTCACCGATACAGTATCTCCCGGTCCCGGATTCGGATTCCAGGACGGCCAGTAATCGATGATGCCGAATACCGTGAACGAAGCCGGCTCGACATTGGACCAACCGGCCGTTATCGTATCTCCTACCTTAACGCCGTATTCATCTGCGATCGATCTGGAGATCAGGATGGCCGAAGGGTTCTTGGCGATCAAGTTCAAATACTCATTGATATGATGATCGAGCAAATTGTCCCTCAGCCACGCCGTTTCTCCGAAATCCTTGGTATCGATGCCCATCAGCTGGACAGTGGCGCTCGTCTTGCCTTTGTTAAAAGAGGCATCCTTGCGAGTGAACACCTTGGCTGCATGCTCGACACCCGGGAATTGGGTGAAGGGCAGGAAGGACGGTTCACTGTATTGAACCCTCGGCGGGGCGGCGGCCGGCGTATCCGTTTCCTCCGTTTCCTCCTCTTCCTCGGATCCTTCGGCGCCGAATAGAATCGCAGGCGGCGCATCGTTCTCCCAATGAATTTGCATGACGATATCGGCGCCTGAGGCATAATGGATTTTATCCGTCGTATTCTGATTGATCGTACGTGTGGCGCTGGCGCTGAAGAGCCCGGTAGCGATCGTGATGATCAGGAAGACCATGATGAACTGGTACTGAATAATCGAACGGCTCACCTGAATTAACGTGGAGTACACGGTTGGCGGCCACCATTTCTGCCCTGCCCGGTACAGCAGCTTCATGAACAAGGGATACAGCCGCAGCACGAGCAACCCGAGCCCGAGGATGAACATCGCCGGAATGAGGAACAACAGCGGGTCTACGCGCAAATCCGCCGATTTCAAGCCGAGCGAAAGAATATCCTTGACTCTTGTCTTATAGTTTTGCAAGCCGTACAGTGCAATGCCGATAATGGCGATATCGAGATAAAATTTATGCCAGAAGGACAGCTTCTGCAGTCTCGCCGACTGCTGCTTGTGGCCTACGATTGTTACGCGCGTTGCAAGGATAACGGGAATCAGCGTCATGACCAGCGAGGCTGCAATCGCGGTCAGCGCATACAGATAAGCATCTTCGCTGAGCTTGGTTTCCAGCTTGGCGCGCTGTACGAATTCCAGAAATCCGCTTGAGGCGCCTAACAATTTGGTTAGTGTGGCGCCAAGGTACGGTCCGACCGCCAAGGCAATTCCCCCGAGCACCAACCCTTCGACCGCATAGCTTAAAACGATTTGCAGACGGCTGGCTCCCCGGCTGCGCAGCACGGCGATTTCCGTCTTCTGCCGCTCTGTGATCAAGTTAGCTACCATGAACAAGTAGAAAGCGAGCATCAGCATGACGGGCACATTGAGCGACCAGAGCATTTTCCGCAAATTCGACTCTTTTACGTAATAGTTGCTAAGCGTTTGCAACGCCGGTACATTCTTATTGTGAGATTCATAATGGGCATCCATGAACGTGCCGATGGCATAGTCGTTATACAGAAACTCGTCGGCCGAGGCCAGCGTCAACAGCTTATAATCGAGCGCCAAATACCAATAACTCGATTGCACGTTCAACTTGCCGCCTTCGGTGAAATCCTTCTCGAACAACTGAAAATCGATCAGGAAGCTGTTCTTGTAGCTGCTCGTATTGTTGTACCAATAAATGTCGGAGTAATCCTTGCGGTCGAACACGCCGACGGGTTTGATCGACACGGGCTGCGGCAAGCTGGCGTCATTGATGACGAACACCGTATTCAGCACCATGCCGAGTTCGGTAAGCGCCTCCGGCGCAACAAGCGCTTCATAGACGCCGTCCACCGCTTCTTTCGCCGGAAGGCGCCCATCCACGAGACGCATGTGGCTTTCCATCCCGTCGATCGCCGATATATCCGCCGATCTTTGGATATGAGTATCGATTCTGTCAGGCTCTGCCGGCACCAGATTGTACCGCTGAGTCGCTCTCTCGCTGACAAAGTTTTGGGCGGGAATGCCGAACCTGTTCTGCCGTTCCTTCAGATATTGTTCCGTCTCCTTGATGTTAACAGGCTTCGTCTGTTTGTCCTGCTCGCCCAATGCAGCCGATATCCAGAAAATCCCCGGATATTGATTGCTGTTCAACTGCAGCTGCTGCATCTCCTGGATCAACATTCTTTGCAAAATGGCACTCGTATAAATCGGCATGCTGCTCGCCAAAGCGACGGACAGCACGAGTCCGAACAACAGGCTAAGCTCAAGCCATTTATTATTGATCATTTTGCGCAAGATCATGATAAATAACGCCAATGTCTTAGCCTCCTAATTGATAGTATGGGCCCCCGCAAAGTAATCGGAATCATCTCCGGAGCTTGGCGTCACTTTGTGGGGCTACATAGGGATCTTTGGGCGGAGCCCATAGTCTCTCGTTAATTGTTCAGAATAATTTGCTGTCCTTCACTTAGGCCTTTCCGTATTTCCACTTCCGTCGCTGCGACGATCCCCTTCTCGACATCCACCTCTTTGCGGCTCTCGCCATCCAGCACCTGCACATAATCGCGCCCCATGTAGTTGCGCAGACCCGCTCTCGGAATGATGATCACGTCATCCCGTTTCTGGGTGACGATGGTAATGTCGGCTTGGGCGCCGATCGTAACGCCCTCCGGCAAAGTATCCACTTGTATGAATATCGCTTTGGCGTTCTTGTCCTGGATCGCCTTATTGCTGTTCGGCGGTGCGGACAGAGGCGTTTGCACGACTTTCCCGGTAAAAGACTTATCCTTGATTTTGATGGCTACATCCATCCCGACTTCGACCCCGCCGAGATCGTTCTGGCTGGCTGCCGTATAGACCAGCTTCATCTGCTTCGGATCGGACAGCGTGATCAGCTGTTTATAAGCCGCCACTTGATCGCCGGGCTGAATCGTATCGATGAACGTAACAATCCCGTTAATCGTCGACGTCAGCCGCGAATTTTGCAGCTGGTCCTGCAGCGCTTTCAATTGAAGCTGGGCGCTTTCCATATCCAACAGCTTCAACCGGATATCGGGATCATCGGCATCCTTCTCGGCCATGGCCTGCTGCAGCGTTATTTTAAGCTTCTCGATGGAAATTTGCTGAAGCTTGATTTTCATATCCAGGTCGCTCGTTTCCGTCGTAGCCAGCACATCGCCGGCTTTCACCAGATCGCCTAATTTCACATTGATTTGTCTTAGACGCGCGCCAGATTCCGAGTAGAACAAATAATCCATTTTGTCCGAAGCAAAGGTGGCCACACCGGTAATTTGCTGCGAAACATTGCCGCGTTTCACGGCGTACAAACTCAATGTCTCCTTGGCAGGCTCGACAAGCGGCGGTTTCAGTTCCTCTTCCTCGACCGGCAGCAGCGAGCACCCGCTCAGCATCCAGGCCATGCAGCATGCGCCGATCATCGGCATTAAGATTCGCTTAAGTCGCATCGACAATTTGTCCATCCTCCAATGCATAAACATGATCGGCATAGCTCATAATGGCCGGATCATGCGTTGTAAGAATTATCGTCATCCCCTCGTTATGTACGAGATCCCTGAACACTCGCATCACCTGCGCTCCCATCTTGCTGTCCAGCTCCGCTGTCGGCTCATCGGCCAGAATCAGCGCGGGCTTGTGGGCAATCGCGCGGGCAATCGCCACACGCTGCTGCTCGCCTCCCGACATTTCAAACGGTCTGTGCTTCATCCTCGCCTTCAGGCCCACATACTCCAATGCACTTTCGGCATACGACTTGAAATGAGCGGATTTGATGCCGGCTATGCGCAAGCCGAATTCCACATTCTCGTAAGCCGTCATCAATGGAACGAGACCGAACGATTGGAAAATAAGCCCCATGTCTTTCCGTCTTACAGCGTTGCGCCTCTTTTCCGAAAACGAGCTGATCTCGTCGCCGTTGAAGAACACATGTCCCTCCGTCGGCCGATCCAGCGCTCCTAGAATGTTAATCAAAGTCGTTTTCCCGGACCCCGATCGTCCTCTCAGTGCAATGAGCCGCTTGGCCGGTATGCTGAAGCTAGCTCCGCGCAGCGCGTGAACGGCGGAGGAGCCCCGTCCGAACACTCTTGTCACACCATCCGCCTGAATAAGGGGCAGGGTACCGGGTTGTTGCTGTGCATGCATGGCAGTTCACGCTCCTGTGTCGGCAATTTACGGTTAGTCAAAGAACTCCAGTTCGCAAACTGGAGTTCCATTTGTAGTTCCAAAGGCGTTAGCCGTTTTGCAGTGTGAACAAAACAAGATTATCGAGCAGCTTCCAAGTGTCAGATGTTGCGTTCTCATAATTGCCTGCGAAGGAGAAGAACGATAGGCGCGCTTTCACTTCATAGCCATTATCTGCGTGCGTACCTTTGTTGTAATAGAAGATCGTTGCTAATTTGGGTTTGCCAGGGATCGTTGCTACGATCGTTGCCTCCTTACCTGGAATTCCGTAAGCAATTGCAGTTTTCGGATCTGTTTTCAACAGCAGGTCCACATCTCCGGAAAGTCCAGCCGCTGCTTTGTCTTTCGGCTCAACAATTGTCGTTGATTTGATGTTGTATTCGTTCGTGCTTTCCTCTTGGGAAGAAAGGCCGAGATAGTACATGCCATGGTTTTTCAAGTAAACCGTCGGAATCGCGACATCTTTCAGCATGCCGGAACGTAAATATTTGGAGTTTAGCGTGTTGCTGACGAATAGCAAATCATAGCCTTCTGTTTTCTCAACCGTCAATTTATCACAGTTGATCCACGTTACTTTGAAGCCAAGATCCTTCAGACGCTTAATAATTTCTTCATCATCTGGAGTATCTTTCAACTGTGACATTTGGGAGCTTTGACGCGTTACGAAAAGAAGCTTCTTGCCTTCAGCGGAAATTTCGCCTGCAGGCGCTGTTGGTTCTTTGCCAGGGTCTGGCTCTGTAGCGGGTACTTCAGGCGTTACGGGCTCGTTGCCAGCGAGGATTTCCTTCGCCGCATAGCTTGCCAGTGCCAGCATTTTGCGGGTAGCGGAAGCTTTCCCGTTGAATTTGCCCTTGGACACATTGGTCAGCAAGTTTTTCTCAAGCGCTACGGCCACATAGCCTTTCGCCCAATCGTCTACCGAAGAGTCGGCAACAGGCTCAGCCGCTGTGGCTTCATCTTCCAGACCAAGTCCACGGATAAGGAATGCCGCCAATTCTTGGCGGGAAACATCTCCAGCCGGTTTGTAGGTTTTGCCTTCGGCATCATAGCCGTTCGTCAAACCTGCGGCTTTCAACGCTTCGATGTAAGGAAGTGCATAAGAGTTAGCCGCATCATCGATGCTCACATCGGAGAAAGAAGAGGTCGTCAGCGATGCATCTGTTTCCAAGTTGAAAATGATAGCAGCTACTTTCGCAAACTGTGCGCGGTTCATGCGTGCATCCAGCCCGAACGTATCTTCCGTCAACCCGTTGAAAACACCGTCTTCAATAAGGGCTGCGAACTTATCCTTTTCTTCTTGCGGCAAATTTTTCAAATCTTTGAAATCGTCGACGCTTTTGACGGCTGCCGCCGGCTCATCCGCTTCTGCTGCCCAGGCAAACGGCAATACCGTTAAGGACAAGATGAGGATGGATAGGAGCGAGAATACAAATTTCTTCACCTGAATCACCTTCCTAAGTTAGAGTTGGCCAAACATATAGTAAATTGCTTACTACTTGTTGGAAGTTGCTGCTTGATCGATCGTGGATTTAGCGGCCTTCACCGTTTCAATCGACTTCGTGGCCGCTTCCTGCACCATGCGCAGTGCGGTCACCGAGTCCTTGGATTCCTTGAAAATTAACGGCTGGAAGACCCCTTGAACGGGAACGTCGTACCATACCAAGCCTTGATTACGGGCTCCCGGCGGCATCGCATTTTGACTGGCAAAGATCGAAGCCACATTCTTGCCCTGTACTTGCGGCAAGTTTTTCCCGAAGGCAGCCTTCACCGCATCCGTTTGCAGCGGACCGATAACGCCTTCCTTGGCAAGCTCGATCTGATGTTCTTCGGAGAGAAGCGCGTCCATGACCTGGAACGCCAAATCCTTTTTCTTCGACTGCTTCGTAATGTACATGGAGTACAAGTTCGGCTGATACTTCGTGTTCGGAGCATCGCTTAACGAAGGTACGGATGCAATGTCAAAGTTTAGATTCTTGTTCTCCTCATAAAACTTGACCAGATGGTCGCTCACCGTAGCTACCGCCATGGCGATACTCGGCTTCGAAGCGAACGTTTCCACCGTATCGAATTGATTGGCCGGGATTTCATAGAATCTTCTCATATTGTCAACGAGCTTCTTCCAACCAGGGTCGCTCATATCGCCTTTATCCTCGGTTTTGCTCAGAGGAGACAGCGACAGCTGATTGAAGTTCAAATAATGGCCGGGATTTTGCGAGAAGCCTTTATACGTAATATCTCCTTCTACGCGCGTCAGCTTCTTGGCCATTTCGTAAATCTCATCGTACGTCATGCCGTCCTTCGGATAATCGACTCCGAACTTATCGAAAATATCTTTGTTATAGAACAAAGCAAAATCGTTATTGAAGAAAGGCAGCCCGTATATTTTCCCTTCCGGCGTCAAATTTTTCATTTGCGCCATGAAGGCCGGGTTCAATTTGCTCGTGTCGAAGTTATACTTCTTGATCAGCTCGCTAATATCGTATTGCAGATCGTTATCAATCAAATAGCGCTGAACATTCATTCTGGTATCGTCCATGATGATGTCCGGAATCGTACCGGCTGCGATCAAGTCTTTATACTGCCTGCCGGGATTGTCCCAGTGAACATGCTTAATGGTAATATTGGGAAATTTCTTTTTGATATAGTCGCCAATTTGCTTTTGGAAAATTTCCTCTTTGACGTAATACGCCGGCCATACGGTATAAATGAACAATTCGTTCTCAGGTGACGATTGTGCTTGCGGCGAATTAGGAGCACCTGTGCCGCTTGGACTCGGAGCGGCCTCGTCTGTGCATCCCGCCGCCAAAGTCAGCGTAAGGGCAAGCGCGAAGCTCGCTTTTAACATCTTCATTCGGTTTTATGCCTCCTTCAATGCCACTACGTTCGAATCATATTACCCGTTTTGCAAGGTCCACAAGACAAGGTTATCCCACAGCTTCCAGCCCGCATCCGTGGAAACGTCCTGCATGCCGTTACTCCAATAGTAGTACGATACGCGCGATTTTACGGCAAATCCGTTATCGGCTTTCGTGCCTTTATCGTAGTAATAAACGGTTGCTTTCGTTTTATCTCCAGGAAGTGTCGCAATGACCTTTGCTTCTTTACCTGGAACACCGTAGCTGACGCCGTAATTATCGCCAACTTCTGTATAGACATCTACAGTGCCGGATAATCCGCCGGCAATCTTCGACTTGCTGTCGACGATTTCGATCGCTTTCGCTTTCTTCACCGTCGTTCCTTCCTCTTGGGAAGACAAGCCGAGATAGAACATGCCATGGCTCTTCACATAAAACGTAGGAATTGGAACTTCTTTCATGACGCCTGTCTTCAGGAACTTGGAATTCGTCGTTTGACTGATATAGATCAAGTCGAAACCTTTCGTCGCTTCAACCGTCAGCTCGCGGTCGGGCAAATGGCTAACGCTGAAGCCCATCCCCTTCAAGCGGGATGCAATCGCCGTGTCCTCTACAGGAAGAGGATCGGAATCACGGCCGACGATCAGCACCTTCTTCCCTTGCGGCGAAATCTCCGCTGCCGGAGCCGGTTCAGCCGGGCTGGCGGACGGCGCAGGCGCGGCAGCTTGCGTCTGAGCGGGAGCTGCCGTCGGCTTCGCTGTTGCAGCTGGAGCCGAACTTGCCGGTGCCGGGCTGGCGGTTTTCGCAGCTTCCGTCGTTGCCGCCGGCGTAGCTGAAGCCTCAGCCGACGGAGAGGCGGAAGGTGAAGCGCTTGCAGCAGGAGTCTCGGAAGCTTTGACATCCGCCGTAGCGGTTGCTGTCGCAGACGGCGTCACGCTGGGCGCCGGCGTTGCGGAAACAGTCGGATTAGCAGCTTGCTCCGACGATGAACACGCAATCATCGTGATGGTCATGAACACCACCATCAGCATGGTTAGAAAACGTTTCATAATGGATCCCTCCCTTTTCAAAGCGGAATGAAGGGCCCCCCACACTCAGTATGGAGGAGCCATCCGCATGCCTTATTGTGCAGCTTTCTCAGTTTGAATCGCTTTGGTCGAAGATTCTTCAATCATGCGCAGTGCCGTTACGGAATCTTTGGACTCTCCGAAGATCAGAGGCTGGAACACGCCGTGTACCGGTACGTCGATGTAAGTCAAGCCTGCAGCCCGAGCAGCCGGCGGCATTGCGTTCTTGCCGTAGAAGATCGCTTCCGTGTGCTTGCCCTGCATCTGCGGCAGGTTCTTACCGAACGCTTCCTGTACTTTAGGCGTTTGCAGCGGTCCGATAATCCCTTCCTTAGCGAAGTTGATTTGCATTTCTTCCGACAGCAGGTACTGAATGACTTGGAACGCTTGATCTTTCTTCGTCGATTGCTTGGAAATATAAGCGGAGTACAAGTTCGGCTGCGCTTTCACGCCCGGAGCATCCGAGAACGACGGCATCGCTGCGATATCGAAGTTCAAGTTTTTGTTCTGCTCATACCACTGTACGATCTTCTCCGTCACGTGAACGCTCATGGCCATATTCCCTTTCGGGAAATCATCGACCGAAGTGAATTGGTTAGCCGGTATTTCATAGAAACGTCTCAAATTGTCAACTTGCTTTTTCCAAGCCGGCGTATTCAGCTCCGCCTTATCTTCCGTCAAGCTCAAAGGAGAGAGCGAAAGCTGGTTATAAGTCATATATAGGCCCGGATGCTGCTGGTAGCCTTTGTACGTCTTCTCGCCTTCTACGCGAGTTAGCTTTTTGGCCAGTTCATACACTTCATCATAGGTCATTCCATCCTTCGGATAGTCGACGCCGAATTTATCGAAAATATCTTTGTTGTAGAACAAGACGAAATCGCTTAATTGGAAAGGCAAGCCATAAATTTTTCCTTCCGGCGTCACATTTTTCATTTGCTGCATCGCCGCAGGATTCAATGTACTTGTGTCGAAGTTGTATTTCTTGATCAATTCTGTCATGTCGTACTGCAGATCGTTCTTCAAAATGTTACGCTGCAGATTCATCCGCGCGTTGTCGATAATAATGTCCGGAATCGTTCCGGCGGCAATCAGATCTTTATACTGCCGGCCCGGGTTATCCCACTGAACGTGCTTGAACGTAAGGTCCGGGAATTTCTTCTTGAGGTATTGTCCGACCTGCTTCTCCCAGATGTCTTCTTTCGCATAGAATGCAGGATATACGGTATAAATGAAAATTTCGTTATCCGGCGCTTTGGCTGAGGCAACGGGCTGCGTATCGGTCGATGCGGTTTCAGGCTCAGACGTACAACCTGTCACGATGGCAAAGGCCGTGGTGATCATTAAAGTGGCTTTTAGGACCTTCTTCATTTCTCTATGAACCTCCCAATCAAAATTTCAATTATTGTATGCTTTTACTTTATTACGAAATGATTACGTTTACATTAGGGGAGATCTCCAACATTATAGGTTGTTTGTTGCATCTTTCCCCCCTCATTTTTGGTCGGATGCCCAGCCAAGGGCTTCATCAAGCAGTTTCCACCCATTGTCGTTGCGGTTAATCTCTTCCCCGCCGGTTAAGTTGAAGAACATCCGTCTGGCCGGCAGAGGCTCCCCTCTCATATCTTTCTCGCCCTTCTCGAAATAGCATATGACCGCCCGCTTCTCGTTATCAGGCGCTGAAGCGACAATGTGGCCACCTTGCGGCACGACGTAGCTGATCTTGGCTTCTTCCTTGTAAATGTCCACAGTGCCGGACAATCCGGCGGCAAGCTGGTGCTTGCTGTCCTTGATGGCGATGCCCCGAGCGGAATATTCGCCGTAATCCGAATCGTCTTTGCTGGCAAGAGCGACTTGCCCCAATATTTTACCGTTCGCATAAATAACGGTCACAGGCGCGGTCAATAATTTATCAGCCACGCGATGAGAGCCGGCGAATGAGCTGACATAGACGACTCCGTAGTTTTTGGCCATTTCCGGGGTAAGCTCTTTGTCGGCCGTCAATGTCACCTCATAGCCTATTTCCCGCATATGCTTCATCACAATGCGGTCGTTCGCGCTGTCCGTTCCTACATACAGCGCTTTCTTAGCCATGCCGGAAGCTTTCTGCGTTTCCGTTGAACAAGCGGCTGCCGTTAGCATCAATACGACGAGGATCAAGCAGGAAATAAAACGTTTCAACACGTCCGCCTCCTTCTCCAGTTCAGCTATTAGCTCTTTCCTTGCGCCCAGTTAACGGCAGCATCGAACAGCTTCCAGCCGTCTTCGGTTTGATTGATCTCTTCTCCGTTCATCAAATAGAAAAACACCTCGCGCGCAGCGACCGGCTTCCCTTTGAGATTCGTCACGCCTTTCTCATAAGCGACGAAGGTCGCCTTCATCTCATCGTTCGGCACGGTAGCGATCACGATTGCGTCTTTGCCTGGTGTTACCCAGCCCATCTTCCCGTTATCTTTGTAGACGTCCACGTTGTTTTGCAGACCGGCTGCGAGCGCATGCTCGCTGTTGCGGATCTGAATCGTCTTAGCGGCATTGCCGTTCTCGAGCTGGCCGTTCATATCCGGATCGCTCATGCCGATGTCAGCGGATACTTGCGGCTCGTCATAGATGACAGGCACGGGGGTCGCCACGAATTTGTCCTTGATTTTCCCCGAGTTGACCGATTCACTGACATAAATGAGCGAGAAGCCGTTCGCTTTCTCGGTGGTTACTTCCTTGTCGGATACGATGGTTACATTCATCCCGTGCTTTTCTTTCAAACGCTTAATGACAATGCCGTCTCCGCCCCCTTCTTGGCCGATGAAGAGCACGCTCTTCCCGTTGCTTTGCGTTTTGGCTGCATTCGTGGAAGAGGGCTGATTCGATACGTTTGCCTGCTGAGTCGGGACCGAGCTGCATGCGGATAATGCCAATACCATACAAGCCATGACGGCGGCGCTTAATTTTTTCATGAACAAATTCCTCCCAGTCAAGGTTATCCCTGATTATTTTGAACCGTTCTTGGCAGCCCACTCGATGGCTGCATCCAACAACTTGAAGCCGTCATCCGTTTGATTCATTTCTTCCCCAGCGGACAAATAGAAGAATACTTGACGTGCCGGCACCGGCTCGTTGCCCAAGTTTTTCACGCCTTTCTCATAGCCGAACACGACGGCCTTTTTGTCATCCCCTGGCACAGTTGCAATCGTCGTAGCTTCTTTGCCGGGCAGAGCGTAACCGATTTTCCCTTCGTTTTTGTAAACCGCCACCTGATCCTTCAGACCCGCAGCGAGCGGATGCTTGCTGTCTTTAATCTGCACCGTTTTGGCCGCGCTGAGCTCGTTATAATCCAGCAGACCCGTTAGCTGAGAAATGCCGGCTACCTGCGGCTTGGCATAAACGACAGGCACAGCCGATTGCTTCAGTTGGGCATCGATCCGGGAAGAATTGACCGTAGGGCTGACATAGACGACGTTATACCCCTTCACATTCTCCGATTTGAAAACGTTATCCGCCATGTCGATGACGGTATAGCCCTTTTTCTCAAAATGCTTCACGACATAGGGATCGTTCGTTCCTTCCCCCCGCTTGAGATAGAGCATCTTGATCGGGCCGGCCGGCGCGCTTGCCGACTCCGCCTTGGAGCACGCCGCTACGGTGACAACCGTAGCGCCGATTAAGCATAATGCGATAAAACGTTTCATTTTTCTTGTACCTCCGTTCTTATTGGATCGTCATCTGCTACTCAACCAAACCTGTACGTTCTACGCCTTCTACGAACCAACGCTGCGTGAACGTGTACAAGATCAGAGGCGGGATGATCATCAAGAAAGTCGTGGACATCCGGATCGCTTCATCATTGACCGACGGTCCGTAGGCTTCGGCTTGCTGGCGCAGCGCCGATGCGATCTTCTCGATACCGAGCGATAAAGGGGCCGTTTCAATATCGGACAAATACATGCTCGGTAAATAGAAATCGTTCCATGTCCATATGAAGGAGAACAGGAAAACGACAAGGATGGCCGGTTTGGCTAACGGCATCATAACCTTATAGAAAATCTTGAACACGCCCGCTCCGTCGATGCGCGCCGCTTCCTCCAGCTCCTTCGGCTGTGTAGAGAAAAATTGGCGGTAAATGATGACGAACAGCGCGCCTTTCAAACCGAGACCGAAGAAGGCAGGAACGATAATCGGATAGATCGTATTCAGCAGCCCTAACTGCCTCGCATAAATGATGTTAGGCAAGATCGTAACCTGCATCGGCACAATGAACGTCAGCATGAGGAAGAAAAACAGCACCCGCTTGAACGGGATCTTGAGCCTTGCGAACGCATAACCGGTAACAGCGCACGAGAGTGTTTGCAGAATCGCAACCGACAGCGAGAGGCTTAAAGAAATGCCCAGCGCCTTCGGATATTTCATCCACTCCCATGCCTCTTGAAGGTTCCCGAGATAGATCGTTCTCGGGAACCAATTGACGGCCGGATCGAGCAAGTCGTCCGCATTTTTGACCATCGTCGTAATCATGTGCAGAATCGGCTTCAAATAGATGTAGGCCGTATCGATCAGGATCAAGTAAATGAACAGCTTGAACAGCAGACCTTTATCCGCTTCTCTTCCGATAACCGCATACCGGACTTTGCTGAGCAGATCCAGTATGCCGGCCGTCTGCTCTTCTTTCAATTTGATACGAAACATAGCTTCATCCCTCCAATCGTTTGATGGTTATGTGCGATGCGACTTCGTCACTCGGGCGAAAATGATAAACAGGATGACCAAGAAGAAGGCGATGATCGAGAAGTAAATCCAGAACAACGCACTGTACTGGCCGTACTCGCTTTCCCTTACCTTCGATAAGATCGGGTTGGTCGGGAAGGTGAACAAATCGACAACCGTATAGATCAAGTTGAGGAAAATGAACGGTGTCATAGCGGGAAGCGTAATTTTCCAGAACGTTTCCCAAGGGCCCGCTCCATCGATGCGCGCCGCCTCATACGCCGAGTTCGAAATCGTCTGTCTTCCGCCCAGGAAGATCATGATTTGAACGCCTGAGTACCATAAGATAAGGACGAATGAATTCAGGATGGAAATGAGCGGGTCGGACCATGTGGCCGATAAGTTGGCCTGAATGAGGCCGGAAATGTTGAATTTGGACATGAAGCCGAGATCGCCCTCGCCTTGCGTCAGAAACTCCTTCACGACTTCCCCGGTCGCCAGAATGACGGGAAGGAAGAAGATGGCCCGGAAGAACGTCCGGCCGGGAAACTTCTGATTCAAGATAATCGCGATGAGCAGGGCGAAAATGACGATGATCGGAATCATAAACAACGCCTGGCGCAGAAACGGCAGCAGTTGGTTGTACAGAATGCTCCCGTTCTCGAACAGGATGTACTTGTAATGGGTCCATCCGATGAAGCGCGTCGTCGTCTTCGTCGCCGTGATCGTGACGTCCTGGAAGCTCATGAACAGCGAGTATCCGATCGGGAACGCCATGAAGAAGATGAAGCCGATGAACCACGGGGCGATAAACAGCGTTCCTTCCAAATATTCAATCAGGGTTGACTTCATTCTCGCTTTGCGGTTCATTGGCCTCCTCCTCCCCGAATGGCAACAAAGTTATGTGCCGGTACGACCAAATCGCCGCTCCGGTACTCCGTCAAGTTATAGTTGACGATAATTTTTTTGCCGTTCGCATATGTCGTTTCTTTGACGCCTTCGGCCAGCTTCCGGTGACCTGTAATGAATTGGTCCTGCACGTCGCCGAGCGCCTCATTGTAAAGCTTATATTGATCTGCGGCAAACTTCTCCCAGTCCGGGAAATACGTGTTGTAATAGCGCAAGCCGTAGGAATTCACATATGTCTTCGTTTCCGCGTGCGTGAAGACGAACGATGGCGCCGCCCCGTATTCGATATCGCGCAGGAAATCGTTCACATCTTCCTGACGGTTGTTCACATACTCGGAAGAGTACGTAACGAGCCCATGCGCAGCAATTTGCGCGAATGGAACGGATTCGTCTGAGAACAAATCGTAGGAATTGTCATAGACCATGCCCCGGATGTAATTGACATGCGGCATGGCGTACACATTCGACTTCTCTCCCGCTACGCCGCCCAGCGTATCTTTGACCTTCTTCATAATGCGCTCCTGAATGGTGCGCGCCTCTTCTCTCGACGATCCGTATTCCGTGTTGTAATCGTTATACAGGCGCTGCCCGAGCAGTCCGACGGCAAGCCCGTCAACACCCATCGCCTTGTAGGTAGGCAAATCGTTATCCACCATCTGCTCGACGAATTTATCGCTGACGACCGGCGTCCGCTCACGGTTGAACAGAGGGCTCTGCATCAGCGTGCGGCCTGCCAAGTTCACCATCGCGTTGAACTTCTCGTCGAAGCCGCCGCTCTTCGTATTGTTAAGCGCGTACTGCGCCTCCAAATAGACCGGATATCCCAATCCATGCGCATGGTCAATGAAGGCCTTCATGCCGGAATCGCCGCCAATGTGGGAATCGACCGGGAACGTTCGGCCGAAGGAACTGTATCCGCCTTTCTGCCAGCCGGAGAACGTGAGGGACATATTCTTGATCCCTTTCGCGTGCAGGGCATCGACGATTTGCATGCCCTGGCTCGTCGTCGTCAGATTGAGATAACGGTCGCTGACCACCCCTTTTTCCCGGTCCGCCCCGACGATATTCGTAAACATCGGAATATTCGGATCTTTGACCGTGACGGGCTGTGCGCCTTTCTCCTTCATCAGATATTGGCGGTATGCTTCCGCCATGCCGACGTAGTCCGTCTTCTTGTCGTCCAGCATGTAATACCGGACTGTACGGTCGCTGCCAAACCACTGTTCCCGGTTATAATCGACATATCCCCAGGAGTCCGGAACGTCCGTGTTTCGCGTTGTAAACTGCAGGAAGCTCGAACGGTAGTTCATTTGCGCCCCGACCCAGTTGTAGTTGCTCAGGACGCCGGCTGGCGCTGCGACAATGTCGGCATACTCGTCGCCATCGTGCACGACGGCCAGGAAGCCTTTGCTTCCCGATTTCATGCCGAACACAGGCATCATGATTTTGTTGCGGTTGTTGTTGATTCCCGGAAAGGCGATATCTTGACCGTATACCAACTCGTCATACATTTTGTTGACGTTCAATTCGTTATTTTTGAATCGAACAAGAGCTCCTGCGCCATCGGGAATGAATAAATATCCGTCCTGGCCTTTGGTGTACTCTGCACCCATGAACGGGAACAGTCTGACCCATACGAGCCCCATCTTCGTTTCTTTTACGCCTTCTTGAATAATTTTGGTTTCTACATAATCCTGCTCAACCGTCACCTGAATCGGGATCGTAAACCCGGTTGCCGGCAATTCATAGGTAAGCTTGAAGCCGCCGGGAATCGTTTGGACGTCCATGACCCGTCCGCCTTCTGCCGCCAGGTTCGTCTCTTTGGCCTGCAAAATGTTTTTCGAGAAATCCACATATTGAACCATCAGCGGAGAGGCCAGATGCTTCTTCCACGTTTCGGAAATTTTCTCTTGCGGCCAATCATTCGGATCCGGGTAGGAGCGGTAGACGTTGCCGTTCCGTTTATCCTCGACGATAAAATGTCCGGTCTTCTCATCCATCTTCAGCTTCAACGTGCCGGAGTCGGCCACTTCTTTGAAATCCGCATCGGCCGGCAGCTTGGCCGGAACGCTCTTCACCTCGCTTGCCGTGTTGGCTTGCGCCGCCTGTGCGACGCGCCCGTCCGGAGCTTTGAACTCAATCTTCACACGGGTCAGGAAAATGCCGATGGCCGCCAAGATCAGGATGGTAACGATGATGGCTGTTTTATTCATTTTGATCATCCGGATCATCTCAAGGTCACCTCCTGATACATCTGATAAAGTAATGATCCAAAGTCGCTGGTGAGGCCAATAATAATGAAAATCAACACGCCGATGACAAGCATCGTACAGATCGTGAGGAAAATATTCATGATCGTCTCGCCGAACGTGTAATTATGCACATTCTGGATTTTCCAGAAGATGAGCAGTCCGATCCATACCGTCATGGCGTTCCCCATGAATTGGTAGATCGACGACTCCGACATCGTCATCACATTGGACACGATAGCCAGCGGGATGCCGATGGCGATGTATGGCAGGAGCGCGTAAGCACTGCCGATAAAAATATGCTTGAACCGCCCTTCTCCCCGATAAATCGAGCTGACGAGATAGTTAGCGATAATCCAAGCGAACCAGACGATGAAGAACTGGGTGAACGTGGAGTAAATGTCCACGAACGTTTTCGGATTGAACGAGAAACTTGTCACAAATTGGCTGATTATCAGGGATGCATAAACGCAAAGCAGAATGACGCTTGCGCTCAGATAGCTCCCCTTGTTCTCATAATGGATCGCGGAGAATCCGTCTATCGGGTGTTTCAAAATATGCAGCACAAGCCTTGTGTTCGCGATGAAGCGGTTCTGGCTCTTCGGCCGGTTGCGCCATCTCGTCCGGAACTCGCGATTCGCCGTCATTTTGTCCGCCGCGATGTAGAGGATGATGCCGAGCACCAGCACGCTGGCAATCCAGGAGAAATTTTGCTGCAGCCACAGCATCCTGATCTGCCAGAACGAATCGGAATACCCCTGCTGGTCTCCCGCTTCCTTGAACAAATCTTTCGCCACTTCATACTGCTCTTTCTTGAAAGCCGACTTGGCGAGCCCCAGATAAGCCGGTGCGAACTGTCCATTGAGACGGAGCACTTCTTTCCACGGCTGCTCGCTATCCTCGTAACGGCCGGCCAATGTAAGCTGGTTCGCTTGGTCGACCTTTTGCCCGAATTCCGACAAGCGGAATACTTGCACGATATTCTCCTGATCGTCCAGCACGAACAGCTCGTTCCTGCTGTTCACATCGAGCGCGACCGGGCTTTTGAGCAGCCCGACCTGGGAGGAACCGATCGCAGAGGCGCCGCCCCAGAAGTAGAGCAAATTGCCTGAGGCGTCATAATGGCTGATATATTTATTTTGCTGATCGACTACGATCATGTTACCGCTCTGATCTACGGCAACGTCGCTCAATTGAGGTCCTGTGACGACCCCTTCCGCCGGAACGTCCCATGGGGCGGTTTCCCCGAACGGTTTGGAGGAGCCGCGAAGCAAGTTGTCGCCTTTGACGTTCAGCTTCTTCAATTGATTCGTTGTCGCGGTTCCGCCGGTGACGGTGAAGATGTACCCGTTCTTATCCGTAGCTACGCTGTTGATCGGTTCCGGCCGCTTGGCGACCTCGTTGGCGTACATTGTCTTCGTGTACAGCATTCGCTTCAAGGCATCCAAAGGCGAAAGCGCCGTGTTGTTAGCGCCGAAGAAGCCCTGGAATTTGCCTTTCGGGTCAATCATCACAAGCCCTTCATAACTGCCGTGTACGGCGACATACATGAATTCACGCTCGTCGACCATGACCTTGGCCGGATCGAATACGAACGTTTCGGGGATATAGCGGGATTCCGGACGTTTGTACTCCTGCACCAGCTTGCCGCTGGCGTCCAGCTTGAGCACCCGCTTATTCCCCGTATCGGCGACATAGATGCTGCCGTCACCGGTAACGAATACGCCTTCCGGTTTATTGAAAGGATTGTCGGGCAGTGTAATGTACCTTAGGAGCTTCCCGGTTTCCGTCATATGCACGAGCCGGTTATTGCCCGTATCGGCGATATAAACTTCCCCCTTCGCATCGATGAAAATATCTTTCGGATTCTTCATCGGCGAGCTGATCAGCGCCTTGCTGGCGGGATCCGTCGCGGTCAAATTTTGCCCGATGACACCCAGTGGAAAATATGACGGCTGAAGCCAGATCAGATTGCCCCGGCTATCCTTCGTATAGGTGGAGTACTTCACCGAGGCATATGCTGATGCTGGCCATAGTGCAGCGCATAAGAGGATGCAGGTTATTACGAACAGCCCCCACTTATGGATTTTCATGCTCAACCCTCCGTTTCCATCTCTCTGTGTATAAATTAATTTGCCCAAATAAGCCATAAGGGCGCAGCCGATAGTCCGGGGTGAAATGCTGCCCTTCTTGGCGGAAGGACGCCCAGCTCGTTGTCGCACTCTCGCCGGCCGCCTGATGGAACGGCCCCAGCATATTGCGCGGGCTGCCCATCACTTCGATCTCAATCCTGTTCGGACCCTTGTGAAGCCGTTCCGTGAGATCAAGGCGGTTCGCAGCCCGCCATGGTATATGCCCGGCGTGCTCGCCGTTCACCCGCACCTCGGCGGTCACTGCCGCATAATCGCCAAGCGCAAGCACCTTCCGGCTGTCCGTCAGGTCGTCCGCTTGAACGTCGAAATGATAAATCATGCTGCCGCTGTAGTGCGGATAACCTTGTTCGCACCAGTCTCCGAACGACAATTCTTCCGGTTCGTCCGTTATGCGCCTTGCCTTATCTACGCCGAACGAGCCGATCACATAAATATCCTCCACTTCCATCCGGTTCAGATAGCCGCACGATAAGATCAACTCGTTCTCCCCAGCCTTTAAGCCGGGTAACGGGATCTTGTCGAACGTCCTATCGAGGAACCATCCCTCCGGCCGGTTCGCCACAGGCTCGCCATTAAGCTGGATCTCGTAATATTCCGCCGATTCTACAACGGCATATACGGGCTCTTGCGGTACGGCTGCAGCCTGGAACGTGAATTTGAATTCGACCTTCTGCCCGTCTTGGGGATGAGGCTCGTGAATCCATTTATACCTCTGCTCGATGCCGTTGCCATACACCTGCCTCATGCCCAAAGCTTCCCGAACGGCCCGCTGGGCTTGCCAAACCTCCATCCCGCTCGACCACTCGCCTCCCGCCATGCGGTAGGAACAAATGTCCAGCGTCAATACGTTTGGCTCTGTCCGGGTGAACTTGCACACGGGCCCCAGCTCCTGTGCGACCGCTGCGGGTTGTACAGGCCGTTCCTCTTTCACAGCTGACTGCCGGCTTGACTTATGCCAGACGTACAGCTTGGAATCCGCGGGACCGAACTCCTCCTGGAAGATGGCGCAGCCGTCTTCGAAGCTCGTGGCTACCGCCTTGACCTCGCCGGTCAAAGCACACCATTCCTCCATATGACCGGTTTCGTTCTCCATCGCAACGGAGATGGTTACGCGGCGGCTGCGCTCGCGGTTGTTGTTGACGGCGAAGAGCGCCAGGCTGTCTCCCAAATCCCTTAACATATACAGGAAATCGGAGCATTCTCGGTCATCCGCTTCCCGGATGCTGACCTTCCTTGGCAGCCGCTGCTCCAACGCCGCAATGGCTTGCTCCGCATCCGGAACAAGAGTCATCTGCGGATGTTCGTAGAGGCCGGACAGAAGGCTCGTTTCCCTGCCCTCCAGCATGGCGGGGCGGGGGCCGACCGCGATCGCCCGGCCTCCTCCGTCCAAGAACTGCATCAGCAAGCGAAACGTACTGCCGAGCATCGTCCGAATTTCCGGGATGACGACAACCCGGTATTCCGCTGCACCGACGGTAAGCAGATCTCCACGGACGGCGCCGGTCTCGGCCATGATCGTCTCATCGCCGAGATCGACATCGTAGTGCGCCCTGAGCAGCTTGCCGAGAAATTCGTTGTACGCATGGCCGTACTTGTTCGCCGCCGAAACGTCGGGGTCTTTGCCGCGGGCCGGAAACCCGTAAGGCGCCGTGCCGATCATGCTCCATGCCGTCGAAGCCGGATGCAGCACGAGAACGTCGCGAACCGGACGCCCTTCGCTCAGAACGGCAGACAGTCTGGCGAAATAATGTTCGATGACGGCATTGTATTTCCACCAGCTCGTGTTGTAATTGAAGACCGGCGGATAATCCCGCTTCCGGCATCCCTTGATGGAATAAAGCGCCAAATGCTGGGATCGCAGATTCACGCCGAGCACGAACTGAAAGTCCCCGATCCATCTCTGCCCTTCGAACGTGAAGCCCCAGCCCGTGCAGCCGTAAGTTTCGGTAAGGACGAATCTTCGATCGTATTGATGGGCAACGCTGGTGCATTGCTTGACAGTTATGTATTCGTTCGTCTGTTCGTTCAACATGTCGATGCCCGGAACGTGCTGATAGCGGTAATTGGGCATCACCGCCCCGCAAACCCGGGTGGCTGTGCCCAAATTGTTCTCCCAGAGATAATGGCCGGTGAAGGACAGGTTATGGTTCCCGCACCATTCGCCGATTTGTTTGGAGTAGGATTCGCTGAACCGTTCGGTGATCGTCCGCCAATAATCGTGACGTACCTCTGCGGATCGCTCCCCGTTGAAATACAAGTATGGGACAAGATCCAGCAAATCGTATCCGCGTTTCTCCTGAAAATAATCAGGCAGGGACCAGCTCCACGGCATCCAGCCGCGCCCTTCCGTGAACTTGCAGTGGCGGTCGTGGATGCTCGGTTCGTCGGTGAAAACGCCGCGGACCGTTTTGCCGAAATGCCCGCCCACTTCCCGCTTGTAAGCTTCATACGTAATGTCGATGAACGCCTGCACGGAGTCGGGATTCAACTGATCCGGCGGCGCCTCATCGTTGAACCAGGCGCTCCGCTCCGACACCTCGACACGAAAGACGAGCAGCGCGGCATCCGCATCTCCGTCCGCAGCGGCGGCACCCGGTTGAAGCCGCTCGCAGTGAAGCAATTCCCTGTCGCGGATGACGGCTCTGAACAATGCCACGGCATCATTCAAGGAAGCGGCCCCATCGGCTGCCACTTCAGACGCCGCAGTGCCGCGGAGCACCTCCATTGTCAGGCCCTTGGCACGGAAAGCATCACCGCCGCGCGCCTGCACGAGGCCGCCGGCAAAGCCCGACGGCCAGCGGTCCTCGTCATACAGCCACGCCTGCATCCCGAGCGCCTCCGCGGTCTCCACCGTCTCGCGAACGAGCTCCATCCATTGTTCGCTCATATAGACGGTTTCCAGCCCATCGCGCGAATGAATGAAGAATCCGCCCATGCCTTGGTCCTTCATTTGCCTCACTTGCCGCTTCAGCTCTTCCTCCTCCAAGTCGTCGTTCCATGCCCAGAACGGCAGCGACCTGTATTCGGCGGACGGATTTGCAAATTGGCGGCGCAGTCGCTCAGTCGCTTCCACTCGCAACAGCCTCCTTAGGGGTCTCGAGAATCATGACGCTCTTGGGCGGAAGCGAGAGATCCCCGCTCACGCGCATGCCGCTAAGGAGCTCCTGCTGCTCGTGCTTCCCAGCCGGTATGTTATGCGTTTCGTCGCTATGGTTCAGTACAAAAGTAAACTGCCTGTCTGCGTGCTCGCGGCGAACGATTTCGACGTCGTCCGGTGCTTCCAGTATCGGGGTAATTCCCTTGTTGTCGCAGAGCCATTTCATCCACTGCCGCAGGAAGATCCGGCTTGGATTCGTCGCTGCATACCAAGCGTCTCCGCTGCCGAAGCGGTTCCGGGTTAAAGCCGGAGAGCCTGCATAATAATCACTGCCGAAGGTGGCGATTGTGTCTGCACCCTCCCCGTGGACCACCTCGCAGAGCAGCCCGCAATCGTAAGAGCCACTCAGCTCGCCCAGCTCCTGCAGCATAGCCAGCGAGTTTCGCTTGTCGGGATGCAGCGCATCGATTTCCTCCACCCAGATGCCGAGCAGGCTGCGCAGCTGTCCAGGATACCCGCCTGCCGTCACCAAGTCGTTCTCGTTCGCAATGCCGCTGTAACATGTCGTTACGAAGCTGCCCCCTTGCCGGACATACGCTTCCAGCTTCTCCGCATAGCCAGGCTTCACCATATATAACAGCGGGGCTACGACCAGATCGTAGGGTTGCAAATCGGACCCCGTCTGGACGAAATCAACTTGAATATGATTCTCATAAAAAGCGTCGTAATAATGCTGAATTTGATCGAGATATTTCAGATGTGCGGAAGGACCGCCTCCCAGCTCAACCGCCCACCAGTTTTCCCAATCGAACACAATGGCGACCCGGCTCTTCACACGCGCATCCAGCAAGCGATCGCCGAGGAGCTGCAGCTCCGAGCCCAGCTCCGCGCATTCGCGGAACACGCGCGTGTGCTCATGGCCGGCATGATCGATGACCGCGCCATGAAATTTCTCGTAAGCGCCGAGCGAACGGCGCAGCTGGAAAAACATGACCGACTCCGCGCCCCGGGCGATCGCCTGATAGCTGCGAAGCCGCATGACGCCGGGCCGCTTGGTCGGGTTCACCGTCTTCCAGTTGAGCACGCTCGGCGTCGACTCCATCAGCATGAAGGGGGCGCCGTCTTTCAGTCCGCGCATGAGATCGTAACGGAGCGCCATATAGCTTTCCGGCGTCTGGTTTTCGGGATATATATCGAGAGCGACGATGTCCAGATAAGGCGCCCATTTGAAATAATCAAGCGGCTTATACGTACCGTTCCCCTGGAAATTGGTCGTGACGACCGCATCCGGGATGACCGATTTGATCGCGTTATATTCAATGAGATAACAAGCCAGCCAACTGTCGCAATTAAAACGGTAGAAATCCAATGTCATGCCTTGAAAAGCCGTTTGGTCGGAGTTCCCTCCTGAGAGCCCCTCGCTTAATGCGCTCGGAAGGACGATATCCTCCCAGTCATAGTAGGTATGTCCCCAGAATCGCGTATACCAAGCCTCGTTGAGCTTATCCAGCGTACCGTAGCGGTTCTTCAGCCACTCCCGGAACGCGTTCTCACAATTATCGCAATAGCAGCGAATGCCGATTTCATTGTTCACATGCCACAGCAGCAACGCCGGATGTCCTTTATACCGTTCCGCCAGCCTCCTTGCCAACTCGGCGGCATAATGGCGGAACGTCGGACTGTTCGGACAGGAGTTGTGCCTTCTTCCGAACTTTCTTTTCTTGCCGTCGGAGGTAACGGTCAGAATGTCGGGGTACTTCCTTGCCATCCAAGCCGGATGCGCCGCCGTTCCCGTCCCCAAGCATGCATGCATGCCGTTCGCCTGCAGCTTGTTCATCACCTCGTCCAGCCATTCGAAGCGGTACGTCTCCTCATCAGGCTGGTTGAGCGCCCAAGAGAATACGTTCACCGTTGCGATATCGATGCCGGCAAGCTGAAACAACCGCATATCCTCATCCCAGATTTCTTTGGGAAATTGCTCCGGGTTGTAGTCGCCGCCGTACATCATTTTGGGAAACTTCCTGCTGATCATTGTCCCGCCCCCTGCATGATTAATCGGCCGTCCTTCATGCTGCTGACCGCATCCTGCTCCGGCCACCGCTTGCTCAGCTGCATCGGCGACGTATCGCGGGCGGAGAACGGCTTCAGCCGCAGCCGGAATGTCGCATCCTCGGGTTGGAGCAAATACCGCTCCAGCGGAGGCGCTTCCCCGCAGCTGTGATTGCCGATAGGCGCTTGCCTGTAATCCATGTTCACAATCGTCTCCTGCAGCCGGACTAAGTCTGTCGTATGCTTCGCAGCTGCAACATTCGCCGTGGCATAGTGGCTCACGCTTACATCGAACATCGGCATGCCGCCGATGAACAACCCTGTGCCAAGCGCATTCGTGACCGCCGCCCACCGGGCATCGGCTTTATTCCCGTGCTCCTGCGGCTTAATGTACGGCACATACTGATCTTGAACCGATCCGTGATACACACCGAGCCTGCCGCTCGTCTTCCGATCGATATAACATTCGTGCGGGCCCAGCCCGAACCACGAGAATCGATCGAAGCCGCCGGGCATGACCATTTGCAGGCCCAGGCGCGGCAGAGGCGGCAGAAGCGGCAGCCCGGAACGCGGCTTCACATGTACGGTCATGACGACATCTCCCGATCCGTATACCGTGTAAGCCACGCAGGTTTCGAAGCATGCGCCTAATCCGGCTGCGCCCAACGTCGCTTTCACCTTCATCTGCACGGACTGATTCCCGTGGGGAAGGATCGTGAACGACTTCACCCGCTGCTGCAAGGCATCATACCCGGCCTTCTTCCACTCCTTCGACTGGCGGGAGTCGTTATCGATCGTGGCGCGCCACATATTAACGACGGGACCCGCTTCAATCAGCGGCAGTCCGTTATATGAGAAGTCGGTCAGATGGCCGCTGTTTTTGTCCCAAACGATGTGGAAGTCGTTCCCGTGGACGTGCACCTCATGCTGATGATCCGCAACCCGCAAGCCGGGCATCGACTTCATGCTGACGTGCGGAGCGGCTAACTGCTTAGCGGCCAGCGGCAGCTCTGCCCAGGCCACCTCATGCCCCCGCTGCGCCCAGCGTGTCTCACGCCGCAGCGTGACCCGCAGGCGAAGCCAGCGCTCGCCTTCCAACCGTTCGTACGCCTTGCTGATGGGGACGACGATCAAGCCCTTGCCGCCGGCCGGTACATCCGGCTGCGGCAGCTCGCCTTGCTCCACGACTTCGCCGTCATGCAGCAGCTGCCAGAAGAAGTCGAGGTGGTCCAAGGACAAGAAATCGTAGCGATTCTCGATGAGAACCGTGCCCGCGTGCAGATCAACCGCTTTGATTCTGACGGGCTCAATCACTTTTTTGAACTCAATGAGCGAAGACTTGACCGTACGGTCCGGGAAGACGAGACCGTCGATACAGAAGTTTCCGCTGTGCGGATGATCTCCGAAATCGCCGCCGTACGCGTACCATTCTTGCCCGTCTTCCGTTTGCCTGCGCACCGCCAGATCCGCCCATTCCCAGATCAAGCCGCCGAGCAGCCGCGGATACTCGTCGATCGCATCCCAATATTCTTGCAAATTGCCTGACGCATTCCCCATCGCATGCGCGAATTCGCACATCAGGAAAGGCCGCGGATCGTCCGTTTTCTTCCCTTCTTCAATCAGCGCATCCAAGGAAGGATACATGCAGCTCACAATGTCTACGATTGCGGCATCCCTGGCCCGTTCGTAATGAATCGGACGTGTCGGATCGGCCTGCCGCACCCACGACGCCATGGCGTCATGATTGATGCCGTACCCCGATTCGTTACCAAGGGACCAGATGATGACCGACGGGTGATTTTTATCCCGTTCCACCATATGGCGCGCGCGGTCGACAAACGCTTCCTGCCAGCTCGCGTCCTCAGCCAGATGGCTTTCATTGCCGATAAAATGCATGCCATGGGTTTCCAGATCGGCCTCATCGATAACATACAATCCGTAACGGTCGCATAAATCAAGCCAGCGCGTATCATTCGGATAATGGGATGTGCGCACGGCATTCATGTTGTGCTGCTTCATCAGGCGGATGTCCTCCACCATCGATTCAAGCGGAATGGCGAAACCTAGCGTGGAATGGAACTCGTTCCGGTTCACGCCTTTGAGCGTAACCGGCGTACCGTTGACCAGCAGCCGCCCGGCTTCGACGGCAACTGACCGAAACCCGACGGAAACGCTTACAGATTCCAGTGAAACCCCCGTTTCATCCAACAGCTCCAACACTAAGCCGTACAAATACGGATCCTCTGCCGACCACTTGCGCGGTGCCGTTACCGGGATGCGCAGCGCCAGCGTCTCGTCGCCGGTGATCTGAAGCGGATCGGCCGCTTCACGGTGAATGATCTGGCGCGTCTCATCCCATAGGGTAAGACTTACACTACAGCTGCCCGTTGCCCCGGCATAACGTTTCAAAGCGATCCGCACGTCAAGCTCGGCATCTGGGGAATGTTGAAGGAAATGCGTTTGCACGGCAACGTCCCGGATATGCACATCAGGAGTCGCTTTCACATACACATCGCGGAAGATGCCGCTGAGCCGCCATTTATCCTGATCTTCCAGATAACTGCCATCGCACCATTGGTACACCTGGACGGCCACGATATTTTCTCCCGCATGCAGCAGGGAAGTAATCTGAAATTCATGGTGCAAATGGCTGCCCTGCCCATAGCCTGCCAATTCTCCGTTCACCCATACGTGGAAAGCGGAATCAACTCCTTCGAACACGAGGAATACTTGCCGGTCCTGCCAAGCGTCCGGAATATGAAAGCTTCTGCGGTAGCAGCCATGCGCATTATCGCCGGGTATATGCGGCGGGTCGATCGGGAACGGATAGTAGCTGCTGGAATAATGCCGGCGTCCGTATCCCTGCATTTGCCAGTTACCCGGTACCGGAATCGTAGACCAATGATCGGATTCGTATGCCGGATCGTAGAACGACTGGGGTGCTTCCGCAGAGCTGGAGGCATATAGAAATCTCCAGCTTCCGTTCAGCGACTGATAGTATGGCGAAAGCGCCCGCTCGTTCGTAAGCGCCGTCGCAGCGTCTGCATATGGAATGTAGCCGGTACTCGGAGGCTCCGCATAGCGCTCAAGCACGTTAAGATTCTCCCAATCCGGCATTTCTTTATCTATCATGTGATCTCCCTCCGATTTATCTCCGTCATGCCAACCTGTCTCGAAACCGCAAAGCATGATGAAGTACAAGCGCGGTAACCCATGACGGGTTCCATTTGTTGCTGTGTCCTCTGTGATTCCAATACGTTTGGAATAAGCCTTCCCCTTGCTCCCCGATCACCGTAAAGCCCCATTCGCCCGGCTTCGTGCATATGCACTGCCCCATCGCGTCCAGCACCGTCCGGCCCCAGTGTTCATACTGCTTATTTCCAGTCAGCTTGCCGAACTGCCAGAACTCATAGGACGGAAAGAAAACATCCAGGTGATGATTCTGCACGCTGACCCCCGGCCAGCCCACGGCGCTGAAACCCGTTTCGCGAAATGCCGAGCCCCGATCATAGACCGGGTTCCACATAAAGACGAAGGTTAACAGCCAGTCGCCGGAAACTTCGGCCCATTGCCGGTAGCGGTCATTTCTTGTCAACAAATACAGCTCGTAGGCGGCAAGGAAGAAGTACATTCCCGCTTCCTTATCCTCACACTTGGCGTCCAGCGTGGACCGGGCGAACGGCCTGTCGAACGTTTCGGCATGAAGCTCGTAATACCGCTGCATCATCGACTCGGCATATTCCAAATAGGTGGGCTCCAATGTCATCCAGTACGTTTTCACCAAAGCGATCAAGCAGGGAATGCCCGCTGCCGTAATCATCTCATCCGCCGGTGTACCGTCCATCCGCCAAGCGGATGGGAAGATGCCCGAAGGCAGAGCGCCGTTCAAGAAGAAATCGGCTGACTCCCGCAGCGCCTCGATCCAGGCCGCCGGAACTTCCCGGCCGCTCTCCCGAAACAGCAGCGCAATTTCGGCCAAGTCGGCCATCGTCTCGCCATAAGCCCGGCTTGATGCCACCGGCAGCTTATTCCAGTGGAAATCGTCCCATACCCCGTCCTCCAGACGATAGGAGCTGTGCCGTAAACCCGGTACGCCAGTGCGGCTCCCCGTCAAATAAAAATCGACGGCTTGCGCACATTTGGCAATACGCTCTTCCTGACCTTGCTCGAAGCCCAGCTTCGCATCGCACCAGGACAGCTTAAGACTTTGCCCCGTCCAACCGTACATATAATGCAGCGGATGCTTGGAGGCGTTGCCGAAAGCATTCGAATCGGTGAACTTCACATATCCGGCAGCCCCGTTCCTGCCGGTTCGCCAGCGGTCGTCCATCGCATTCGTCTTCAAGCCGATCAGCTCGTCGAGCGTATGCGGCTGCTTGCCTTCAGGCTTCAGCAGCTCCATCCCTTTGCGAACAATTTCACGGTAGGCATGACCGGTATGAGGGACAGTGCCCCAGTCCAGCGCATACGCTTTGGTCAGGGAGAAGCCCTGCGCCCAATCGAGATATCCCCCCGAATACGATTCGGTTCGATTTTTGGCTATATAATAGACGTCCTTCTCGCCATTAAACATGAGTACTCCGCTAAGCGCAGCCGCTGTGGTAGCCTCATCCTCCCGGATGGCCCCAAGCGAGCCGTAGTGCACGGTTCCATCCGCTTTCTCCACGTAATCCGGTACGGAAAACAAGGAGAAATACCGCGTGTCCTGTTCCTCCCACTCCACATTCACGCAAGGAATGGGCAGACGGTGCTCTTCGCAGATGAAGCCTTGGCCCGGACCCTCACCCAGCCGGGGAACGACCCGGTTCGGATCGGAAGAAGGATTGTTATTGTAGATCATGTGTGGGATCGTCACCTTCTCCTTGCTCCGCCTCGGAAGCCGGAAGTAGAGACCGACGGCCGCATCCCGCAGCTCGCTTCCACTCCGGTTCTCCCAATTAGCTCCGATCCGCAGCAGATCGTTGTCGTCGAAGGCCAGCTCCAACGTGACAGACAACTCGCCTAATTCCCCATCGATCCGAATCGATCCTGCCCCGTTTTCCACACCGACGTTCCGTAGACCCGGTGTATCCGCGCGCCACGGCCTGCCGGCCGAATAGATCAGCATGTCTTGTAACCGCCCCTTGAAGTAAGGGGAACGCTCACCCTCCGTTGTCAGCATGAGCTGTATTCCTTCTGGCGTATCCGCTACTTCGGCTCTTCTCCTCCGGTTGCGGCTAACAATGGCGTGCACTTGACACACTCCCCTTTCTTGCTGAACAAAGCTAACAAGAGTCGGTCCAATGTCGGATTGAAGCCTACTCTGCCCATTAGCGGCATGCAGACGAAGATCACCAGACCTTGCCCCAATCGTTTGAGCCCGACCACAGGCAGCTTACGCTTCCCGCTTGCTCCGCTGTTCGGCTGATAAGCGAAGACGATGGGCTCGATTCCTTCGCCCTGCAGATGGCTGTTGGTCACGCCGTCGATCCGATCGGTCGTCAAATTATATAGATAAGAGAAGTCATCCGGCTGCAGGCCCGGGATGTCGAGCTCTCCGGCTTGTATAGAAAGCGTATACACTTCTCTTAATTTCACGGTCTGAACTTGCGTTTCATCCAGATCCCACACACCGTTATCCGAGTGTTTCAATAAACAAACGGCCGTTGCGCCACTGCGTATTTTCGTCAGCAAGGAAGCTCTGTGCTGTTCGAATACTTCCGGCGAAGTGACGACAAACGTGCTGCCCGCCGCCGCTTCGTTCGAATAACGCTCTCCTGCAACTTGCAGCAGCGACCCGACAAGCTCCGATGCCGAATCGAGATAAACGATTTTCGCTTGTTTCGGATAGCCCGCTCTCGCGAAGGCATCAAATGCGAATCGTTCGGCGTTGAGCGTATTCCCGTTCTCGTCCAGCAGGTTCGCATCCACATACAAAGTCTTGCGGTCAGCAACCGTCGGTACGGAGAATCGGATCGAACCTCCATACTGGGAGGAAGCTACCGGTATAGAGGCGGCTATTTCGTAATGGCCGTATTCCCTGGAATCGTCCCGCAGCGTCGCCACGATGCGGCAGCGTCCGTATTCCTTCGCCGTATCGTTCAGAAGCCATGTCTCAATCTCCAGCGTTTCGCCTTCATACGCCTTCCACCGGTCGCATCGCAGGTTCACGCGCACAGGCTCCAAGCATGCCTTGTAAGTAAAATATGCCGGTTTGGGTATGCGGTCGACGCCTACAAGCGCTTTCATCCAACCTGCCGGCCAAGCATCGATAAGCAGGTGGATGGCTGTCGACACGATTCGGTCGGATCTTCTGCGCCAAGCATCCGTCATCAGCTTCGTCGCCAGACTCTGATGCTTCTGGCTAGCCTCGATCCATTCGCGCAGCGTATGCTGCTCGGCGTACCAATCGCCGTGAAGATTGTACGTTTGTGCGCCATGGATCACATTCGGCAGCCATTGGTCCTCTTGGGAGGCGGGCAGCCAGTCCTTCGGATAGCGGGCATGCATCAGTTCCGCATGATCCAGTCCTTCCGTCCCGTACTCGCCGCACCCGGCCTTCCAGCCGTCTCTGATCGTCGGCAAGTAGCCTTTATACATTTTCCCTACCGAAATCACATTGTTCGTATACCACAGATTGTAGCAATGGAAATCGGGCAGTCCCTCACGGGTTGGCGGGTTGTAATCACCCTCCGCATTTTTCACGACACGGTCGGGATTCTCAACGAAGATCGCCTGCCTGGAAGCAACGAAGAAGGCTTCGAGCTCATTCCGGTGTAAGAAGCGGTGCCCCTTGCGCCGTTTCTCCGTCCGTGAAGGCTCATTGATGAGCGAGACCATGATGGAGGACGGATGACTGCGGATCAGACGCTCCATCTCCGCCGCCTGCTTCACCCCTTCGACGAACTGGTTCCGGCGAATGAATCCGAACGTAGGCAAATCGCATTGATGCATCATGCCGAGCATATCGAAATAATCGTAAATCTCTTCTTGCACCGGCCGCTGCGTAACCCGATAGAAATTCATATTCGCGATCTTCGCGATCAGGATATCATCGATAAGCTGATCGAAATCGTTGTTCATGACGCACTGCTGCAGATGTCCCATTTCATTAGCGCCACGCAGTATAATCGGTTTATTGTTCAAATAGAGCGTGCCTTTCGAAGGCTCCATTTCGTCCATATGGAATTTGCGCATACCGAAAATTCGATCTCTGCTGTCCGTGCAATCTTCGCCGTTCCTGATCTGAATTCGCGCCGCATACAGCAGCGGAGAATCGGGCTCCCATAATTGGAATGACGGGAAATCCACCTTGTAGCGGAAATAATTGATGCCCGGTCCGGCATAAGCAACCGTGAACGAGATCGGGCCGACGCCTTCGCCCTCGAAATTGTTCGGCATGATGTCCAGATTCAGCTCGAAATTTTCCACAATTTGCGTCGTCGTGTTCACGGCATCGATCCATACTTCCACCGATCCGCTGTCAATATCCGGCCTTATGAACACGTCCTGGATGAACAACTCGGAACGCTGTTCCAAATAAACATGATTGTAGATCCCCGCTCCCGGCGGGCAGTGGTTCCAGCCGTCGTTAGGATCGTCCCAGCCCGGACCCGTCGCTGCATAAATTTTGTCGCCATCGAGCTTCGTTCCGCCGACACCCATCATCGGGAAATCGGTGTGCACCTCAACGACCAATGTGTTCTGCTCTTGCAAGAAATCGGTCACATCAAATTCAAATGGCGCGAAGAAGCCTTCGTGACTGCCGATGCATTTGTGATTCAAATAAACTGTCGTTTTATAGTCAACACCCTTGAACACGATGTAAACCCGTTTGCCGGCAGGAATAGCGGGATACGCAAACTGGCTGCGGTAAAATCCGGTCCACTTGCCTTTCTCCCCTGTAGGACCGCGGAAATCAGGAATCGTGACTTCCTCCCAGTCCCCCGCTCCCTCGAGCACACGGGTAAAATCGGTATCGGCCGGTGTCTGATAGCGGAATTGAAACTTGCTGCATAGCTGGCGGTCCCGCTGAAAAGCCGAAGACGGTGCCAAGCTGCGCATATACGGGCGGTACTTCTGGCGCAATTGCTTCAGTTCTTCCTGAAAGGCAGCCAACTGCTCGTCGAACGTTAGGCTGACGGTACGCATAGCCCCTTCCGTTCCCGGTGCGAAATATTTTTTCTCATATGTGATAGGCGGAATGTCCCGCAGTTCCTCTTTATTTCCGGGATGCTCGCGAAACGCGATTTCCGCGAACTGATCCAAACGTTTTGTCGGCTCCAATCAGATCTCCACCTTACCTCGTCATTCCTGCACAATGTCAAAATCTAACGCAAATCCTTCTTCATCCTGCGGGTACATCCGCACTTCCGTTGACCCGAAACGCTGTGTCCACACCCGCTTTTCGCCCAAGAACGGCTCTACAGCCTCTCTTGCTTCGCTTCCCAGGAAATCGCCGGTAACGATCCACTTGCCGAAGCCCGCCTTGCCGCTTTCCTTGAAGCGTTCCGGACCATCCGCCGGGAGAAGCCAGTCGGCGATAACGACGACGGCGCCCTCTTCCGCTTTCTTGACGATGTTCGCGAATGCAGCTGGGGACAGCGTCGAACCGCCAACAACAATTAACTTAGGCTGGCCCAATTGTTCGGCCGTTACGTGCTCGTCAAATGCCAGTACATTGTTCACCGGATAAAATAAAGGATGCACCCGCCTGCCCTCTGCACCCGTAAATCCTTGCTTCAACGGGAACCGGTCGAGAGGCACTTCCCGCTTCAGCTGATGTCTCGGGAAATCGTATCCCGGAATATGCATGCAGCTGCCGTGAGCGGGGATCGTCCCCCGGCTGAGCAGATGCCAGATGTGAAACACGCTCTGGCTTCGCTCGATGTCCTGCGCGTTCCGCAGGCGATTGCCGAAAAGCCGCTCGTTCTGGCCATAATTCGCGTCATCCGAATGAATGACGGCAATGTGCGGGGCCGCCTCGGCATGAGACCAAGTCAGCCGATGCTCGGGTATAAACTTGCGGACGAATTGCTGCCATACTTCGCCGAATTCCGTTTTGGCGAAGCCTTTTGGCCCGTGCTCCAGCAAAACATCGATATTTTCTACGAACAAATGGGACGGACCCATGAAATATCCCAGCTTCAAAGCGGACTCGAATTCCTGCGGCGAATGACCCGGGAATCCGGGAAAGCGCGTGAACCACGGTCCGGTGTCAGGCCCCCATAGGTCGGCGCAGATCCACAGCGCCCTGCCGTACTGCTTCGCCGCCCCTAAAGCTGTAGAGAGCTGCAGCGATTGGAACGACTCTTTCATGATTTTGGGGCACACATCCATGCCGGCTCTGGCATGCGTATGAAACATCGTCGGAAACACTTGCTCCGAGATCAATGGCACGGATGTGCCCGTTCCCCCTGCACGCTCCGCCAGCTGCTGAACGTGCTCCGCTTGTGTTCGAACGGCTTGCTCCACCTTGCTTCGCGAGTTCGCCGCATCCAATCCGTCCGTGTCGGCCCAGTGCGGATACCATCCGTCTTTGCGGTACTGGCCGGCGTTAATTTGCAAATGCTCCGGCTCGTCATACAGCAAGCCGATGCAACGCCCGGATGCGGCTGCCTGGATGACGTCCTTGTCGGCAATATCGTACCGGTTCGTTCCTTCCACCCACGGACCGTTAATGTTGCCGTATTCGTTGCCGAGGCAAATGTCCATTCCCGCTGCCGTAACATCCCGGACCACCTCTGCCAGATCGGCACCCGGCAGCACATGATGAACGTAGAAGTCCGCTCCCAGCTCCTGCATACCGGTAACGAAAGCTCCGGCATCCGGTTTCGGATCTTGCGAGGGGCAGACGCTGCCTGTTCCCGTCCGCATCACGAGATCCGATGCCTCGCCTGCCCATGGATCCTGCCACGCGACAACAGGCCCTTGAATACCCAGTTTCGGTTTATGCGTCACCGGCGTGTTTCACTCCCCTGCTGGCTTCCACATGCTCGAAGGAATGGCGGATGATTGCCAGGCAATCGTCGACTTCTTCAGGCTTGGCATGCTCCAGAATGAGGGGGACCTCCGGCATCCGGCGGGACAGAAGCTCCGCATACACGTGCCAGTCCGCCTGCCCTGCTCCCACGCGCGGAGTCGTGAACCCTTCGGTTCCGTACAGCGCATCCTTGGCATGCGCGATCGGGCAATTGGCGCCGATCTGGTCGAACATTTTGGTCATCGCTTCCTGCTGTCTGGTCAAATCTTCCTGCGTCAGATAGTTGAAAGGATCCATGATGAACGCCAGCCCCTCCGTTCCCAAGCGCTGCAGCATTTCTGCGGCCTGGTCCGTGCTTGCAAGCACATTGAGCACGAAGCCTTCGGCAAGCAGTACGGCATCGTTCTTCACCGCCCTGTTGCGCAGCCGGTCCGTAATCTGCAGCAGCTGCTCCCATGCCTCTGGCGTGCGATTGCCTTCGTAATCGCGCCAAGCATTAGTCGGATGCAGACTGCCTGTTTCGGTCGCGATATACCTAGTTCCGTAGACCGAACATAGGTCGATCATCCGCTCTAATTGTTCGAGCTTCGTTTCTCTTTTCGACAAATTCGGATTCATCAAATTCGTATACCCCGATAAACCGACGATACGGATGCCTCTTTGCTCGAAAATGGAGCGAATTTTCTCTGCGCGCACCGGCGAGAGCGGCTGGTCATCCATGACCTGAACGGCTTGCTTGGGATCCAGCTGCACATAACGCATGCCCTTGCTGCGCGCGTCTTCCGCCATCGCCTCTGCGCTCCAGCCCATATAGACATAACTCATAAAACCGAGTTCATTCATCCCACAACGCTTCCTTTCAGCACATCCGTTCTTTCCACCACACAGCCTTGTTGGCTCGATGCGACCATCGCCGTGGTCAAAGCAACGGTTTGCAGGTTATCCTCCGATGTGACCGGCGGGAGCTCGCCTTCTTCCAAAGCCGTCATGAACGCAATCATCGAACCGGCGAATGCGTCCGGGAACCAGCTTCCTTTGAGCTTGATCTCGTGCACGGCGTTTTTGTGCTTGTTCAGTGCCATGTACAGCGCATCCTGCGTGCACCAGAGGCTTCCTTCCGTGCCGTCGATCCACCACGTATTGCCGTGCGAGCGGTTCGCTTTGGCAATATTGTTGAAATGCAGCGTTGCCATCAGCGGGTTCCGGCCGCCCTTCGGCCCGAACTCCACGTTCGCCGAGTAGATGAGCGGGCTGACGGCATTTTGCCCCGGAAGCTGCGCTGTCGTGCAGTGCACCCTGGACCATTCCTCCTGATGAGGATTGAAATGCCGGCACAGGTCCACATAGTGAACGCCGTGGTCTACAATGTTGAAGTTCTCCATCTGCGTCCACCATCTCCCAGCCTGGTCTTGATAGGAACGCATATTATGATAAATGCTGTAGATTTCACCTATGAGGTCTTGTTCAAGCACCGTCTTTAGTGCTTTGTGGGCCGGCGCCCAGCGGGCTTGCTGATTGACGCCAAGGACAATGCCGAGCCGGTTGGCTTCGTCGCTCAGACGCTGTGCCTGGGGCAAATTCAGCGCCAACGGCTTCTGGCATAAGACCGGTCGCGGGGCTTTCCCGATCTCTCTCAGCACTTCCAGACGCGGTTCGGGATGGATCGCGAGATCGATTACCCCTACATCCTCCCGCTCCAGCAGCTCATTCACATTCGTCGTCCAGAATGGGATATCGAATTTCTCGGCTGTGGCGCGCGCCGCATCCGCATTCACGTCGCAGCATGCAGCGATATGCAGGCCATATTTGCGGTACGCGGGCAAATGCGCCGTATTGGCGATGCTGCCGCATCCGATAAGGCCGATTCCGTATTGATTCACATTAGCGATACGCTTCTTATTGGGCAAATAATCTTCTGGTCTAATGAATTCCATGGTCCCACCTCTTTATTTCTTACATTACACGAGTATGGAAAAACATTTATGGGGTATTTATGCTTTTTTGTAGGGATGATTCAACCACGTTGGCACATCGCTGTGAAAAGGATCGAAATGTGACGAGAGAGGGTCGTTGGAGGGGTGTTGGAGCAGCGTCAGGGGAGGCGACTTGTCTTTGGGCGCCGTTGCTGTCCCTTGCGGTGGGGGGCGAGAAATTCTGCTGCGCTGCGCTAGAGGGTTGTCTGGGTGGCGTAACGGGAATTTCTCCCGTTATTTTCGAGAATTTTGGGCTTGGAGCGCGAATAGGGGGAATTTCTCCTGTTAATGCGGTGGCTGCTGCCTGGAATGGCCGATTTTTCGAGTAAATAACGGGAGTTTATCCTTTTAATTGGTGATGCGGGGGTGGATGCAGGAAGAATAACGGGAGTTTTTCCCGTTATTGTCGGACAGCTACTTTATCGTCGAGGGAACTCCCCGCTAGTGGGGAGCAGCTACTTTATTAGTCGAGGAACCGCGGTGGCGTTGGAGGAGACCCGTTACGTTCGGAGGAGGGGCCTCCGAGGGACGCTAGGGGATGCGTAAGGATGCGGCTACCAGTTACTCTCAGCGGAGGTACCAGAGCGGGCGGAGTCTGACGCCTATCGAACAGCAAAACAAAAAGGCCACCCAACAGGTGACCTTTCGCGATCCATCAATGATTCGTAGCTTCTTTGAGAACGCCTTCCATCGTTTGCACGCCGAGCTTAAGCACGTAGCGCTTACCGACCTCGGCTTGGAACCGGATCGTGTCGGCATGCGCCTCCACTTTCACCGGCACGCCGTCGGATTCGACGATCAGCGGAGCCCCCTGGCCGTTTCTGTAAACAACGGTGCAGGCTTGGCTCGCCTTGGCCTGAATGACGCAGTGGGTCAGCGCCCCATCGGCCCAGGCCATATCGACATCGAAGCCGCCTCTTGCTCTTAAGCCGCTGACGGAGCCTTTGGACCACGCGCTTGGCAGTGCCGGCAGCAGGTTAATCTCTCCGCGGTGCGACTGCAGCAGCATCTCCGCAATGCCGGCGGTTCCGCCGAAATTGCCGTCGATCTGGAACGGCGGATGATTGTCGAACAGGTTCGGCAATGTGGAGTGGCCGAGCAGCATGCGCAGATGCTCGTAAGACTTCTCCCCGTCTTCCAGTCGCGCGAAGAAGTTGATGATCCACGCCCGGCTCCAGCCCGTATGGCCGCTGCCGGCTTCCAGTCTGCGCTCCAATGTGCGCTTGGCGGCATTCGCCCACTCCGGCGTGTGGCGCACATGGATCATTTCGCCCGGATGAAGGGCGAACAGATGGGAGATATGACGGTGACCCGGGTGCACTTCGTCCCAATCGTTGACCCATTCCTGCAGCTGCCCGTGCTTGCCGATTTGCGGCGGCGGCAGCTTGCGGAGCATCCGCTCCCACTCGTTCCGCGTGCCTTCGTCCGTCTTCAGCAGCTCGGAAGCTTCGATACAGGCCCGGAACAAGGAGTAGACGATCTGCGTATCCATGGACGGCCCGACTGTCAAACAGCCTACGCTGCCATCGGCGCCGATAAATTTGTTCTCCGGCGATGTGGACGGCCCTGTAATCAAGCGCCCCTGCTCATCTTCGAATAGATAATCCAAGAAAAATTCGGCGGCTTCTTTCATAACCGGGTAAGCCCGTTCACGCAGGAAACGCACATCCTGCCCATAACGGAAATGCTCCCACAGATGCAAGGTCAGCCAAGCGGCCCCCATCGGCCATATCGAGCCCGGCATGAAGTTGCCCTCAATTTGGGTAGCTCCCCACATATCCGTGTTATGATGGGCAACGAATCCCCGGCAGCCGTAAACTTCCTTCGCCGTTTTGCGCCCGTTGATGCGCATGCGGTCGATGAGGTCGAACAGCGGCTCGTGGCACTCCGGCAAATTGGCCACTTCCGCATGCCAATAGTTCATCTCCGTATTGATATTGATCGTATATTTACACTCCCAAGGCGGAGTAAAGCTTTCATTCCATATGCCTTGCAGGTTGGCCGGGTTCGAGCCCGGACGGGAAGACGCCATCAATAAGTAGCGGCCGTACTGAAAATATAGCGCCATCAGTCCGTGATCGCTGCCGCCTTCCTTGAAGCGCTGCAGACGGGCGTCGGTAGGCAGGATATCTGCTTCTTTATCCTCCTCGGGCCGCCCCAGCTCCAGCTTCACGCGCTGAATCCGGTTCACGTGATCGGTCACGTGATCTTTTCTCACTCTCTCGTATCCTTTGCCTGCGGCATGCTCCAGCTGCCGGATGCATACGGCGATCGGGTCCGAGTGACGGAAGGAGGTTTGCGCGGCTACATAGATCGTGACCGCCTCGGCCTGAACGATGAGGAAGTCGCCGACCGCTTTCACTGAGCCGCCGTCAGGAACCGCTTTCACAGCGGCACAATAAGTAACCCCGCCTCTGCCGTTCTCGCCGCTCATGACAAGGGTGTCGTTCGCAATTTTCTGAGTGCCTTCATCGAAGGGACGCCGGCTCAAATGCATGCGCAGATTCAACTTGGCGGGCCGGTCGCATGTGATGCGGATCGCCATAACCTGATCGACGGCCGAGCTGAACAGCTCTCGGGTATGCAGGATATCGTTCAGGCAGTACCCCACCTGCGCGACGCCTTGCTCGATATCCAATTCCCGATAATAATTGGAAATCATCTTCTTCTCGCCGTCATGGTAAATTTGGAAATCGCCGAGCGGCTGGTACGGATGCAGCGATTTGGGAATGGACATCATCCCCATCTGTGCGAGCTCCTCCGCTTCGATTTGCTTGCCTTTCATCAACAGCTGGCGGACCATCGGGAAATATTTCTGCCCTTCCGGGTTATCGCCGTTCACAGGACCGCCGTACCAAACGGAGTCTTCATTAAGCTGCAGTCTTTCGTTATTCACTTTGCCGAATATCATGGCGCCCAGCCGTCCATTGCCGATCGGCAGCGCTTCATTCCACGATCTTGCGGGTTTCTCGTACCACAACTTGGTTCCGTTAGCTGAATTGCGAGCTGGTTTCATCCGCAGCACTCCTCATTTTTTGAATTCTTATCGCATAATAAAGCTCTCCAGGCAAATGAATGCGGAAACGCCCTTCATAAGTGCCTTCGAGTCTCGTTATATTCATGTTCCACGTATCGATTAGATCTACTTGATAACTTCCTTCAGCCATTGCAAATTCACGGTAGGCAAAGCGATGCGGGCCAAAATATTGCAAATAGTATTCGCCTGGCAGCGACAATGTCGCGGCATCGTAGCTATCGCTCGTATAGGCGATCTGCGCCGGAGCCTCCTCCATAATGCTTCTGAGGAATTCGATTCTCCGGACGCTCTTCCCATGCAGCTCCCCGCCATGCGAACTCCACGGAATGTGCTCCGCATTCCAATACGATTCCCCGTGCATCACATAGCCTCCGCGGCACGTGCCTTCCCATAGGCGGCATAGCAGCTCTTCAGGCGATAGACTGCCCCAGAGGGTATCCATGTTGCCCTCATAACCGCATTCCTCAATAATAGCCGGTTTACCGTATTGTTTGGTGCACTCCGAGATCACTTTCACATCCGCGTGACGCAGGCTGGCGTGGGTCGTCCATGGCGTGCCGTAATCATACCACGTGCTGCTGTTATGAATGGACCGCAAATGGCCTCCGCAATCGCATTCTTGTATAATTCGGAACAAACGGTTCCAATCCTCTGTTTGTTTCTGCTTCATTTCATCATATTTATCCGCTAGCGACCACCAAACATGACTGAACGCGCCTAATCGCGCAACGACATACCGAACGTACCGGTCATCCGCTTCCGCGGGCATCCGGTCAAACCCCCAGCCGCCTTCAGCATCCGGATGGAACAGAACGAGCTCGGCCTGGATGCCAAGTGCCGCCAGATCGTGCACCCGTTTCTCCAAATGCTGAAAATACGCCGGAGAAAACCTGGTGAGATCAAAGCCCGAATCCGGTGATCCTGCGAACGGATACAAGACCGGTTCCGCTTCATTCTGCATGTGCGGCTTCGGCAAGACGAACATGCGAACTTTATTGAAAGGCGCACTGCTTAACGTTCGCAGCGTTTGTTCCTGCATTTCGCTGCTTTGCAAGTGCCACGCCTCACAGGTCGTTCCGAACGGTATAAACCGGGTGCCGTCCGCGTAATGAAAGCGGGCCGCATCTTTGACCCTAACCGGACCGTGGCGGTCCGGCGCAGCCGGGGTGCAAGCAAACTCCCCTTTGAGCCCGTCCATCTCTCCGATATGACTGGAGGTTTCGAAGGTCCATACCCCTTCTTCGTCCGGCATATACCGGATTCGGTACTTGCCGGAACCGTCATAGAAGCCTTCGGCGTAACCCTCTGTTAATCCTTTCTTGAACAGTGCGCTGAGTCGAACATCCGTGAACGGATTTCCTTGAGAAGGAACGTCCAACGTAAGCTCGAACATGCCCCAGCGCTCAACACTTCTTGTAAATTCCAGGACCATCCCCTCCTTTCAGGTAAGCGAGCTGTGGTTTTAACCAACATCAACCCGTTGAATACGAAGCGCCATATAAGGCTTGCCAGGCAGTTCAATCCGGCATTCCCCGCGGTACGTGCCATCCAGAGGAGTCACCGTCATATTCCACGTATCGATCAGTTCAATCACGTAATCAGCGTCCTGCCTCAGCTTCAGCGATTTATAAGCGTACTGATGGCGCCCGAAGTACATCAGGCTGTATGTCCCCTCCTCGCCGGCTTTCATCCAGTCGGCGGGACCTTCCTCCATCACTCGGCGTAAGAACGCGATTCTCTCCGTGCTCTCGCCGTACAGCTTGCCTCCGGAAGAGATCCAGGCCCTTGTCTCCCGGTCGATGAACGACTCGCCATGACCGACGAACCCCCCTCGCGACATTCCTTCCCAGAAGCGATGCGTCAGTTCCCCGCCGGAGATGTTGCCCCACCGTCTGGAGCTGTTGCCTTCGTAAGAGATCTCGTCGATCACGATCGGTTTGGCCACCGCATCCCGCCAGGCGGTTGTCAGCTCCGCATCCCAATGCTGAATGCTCTGATGCGTAATCCAAGGTTTGGTGAAATCATACAAGCTCGATGATTTGTACATTTTCGTTCCGTTATGGATCGATCGCAGATGCTGATACGGATCATAACGTTGAGTCAATTGAAGCAGCCGGTCCCAATCGGCAACCGTCTTATATTTATTAAAGTCGTATTCGTTGCACAGCGACCACCACACGTTGCGGAACGAAGCCAAGCGCGCGATCACATAGCGCAAATAATAAGCGTCCGTCTCCGCGTCCATGTTGTCGATGCCCCAATACCCTTTGTCATAGGGATGGAACAGTACGAGATCGGCTTCGATGCCAAGCTCCATCAGATCGCGGATGCGAGTTTCCAGATGTGCGAAAAATTCCGGATTAAACCGCCGTCTGTCGAGATCCTCCGGACTCGTTCCGGCGAAGGCGAGCCGGAGCGGAGGCTGCATATCCCGAGTCGGCAGCAGGCACATCCTCACTTTATTGAACGGTGAGTTCTTCAGCGTCCGCAGCGTGAGCTCTTCGAGCTCTTCGTTACGGTGATGCGTCCAATGGTAGCAGGTCGTCCCGAAGGGCATATAAGGCGTCCCATCGTCATAGGCGAACAAATACCGGTCCTTCACCCGCACGGCTCCATGATTGCCGGCGGACGGCGCGGTGCAGAGAAATTCGCCGCTATGGCCGTCCAGCTCAGCATGGCTGCTGCTGGTCACATACCGCCAGTCGCCGGGCCTGTCAGGCATGAAGCGAACCCGGTAGGTGCCGTTCCCGTCGTAGAATCCGTCGGGTTCGGCCATATAATTTTTGTACTGAAATTTCGCAGAGAATCGTACTTCCTCATAAGGATTTCCTTCCGAAGGACCGTTCAGCGTCAGCTCGAACTGTCCCCATTGTTCCACTTCCAGCTTGGTGCGATGCCGAGTCATGCTAGTTCAGTCCTTCCTTTATTTGATCCCGGAATGAGCCATCGTAGCGATGACCTTGCTTTGAAAGACGAGAAACATGATCAGGTTAGGCAAAAACAGGAGCAGCGCAGCCGCTGCCGCAGCGCCTTGTCTGGCCACGCTGTTGGCCATCCCGCTCGTTAATGTTTCCACATAGAACGGGAACGTCTTCATCGCCTCATTCTGCATATAGGAGGTTGAAGTACTTGAATCCTTCCATGCCGAGTCGAACGCGATGATGGCGATCGTTGCCACTGCGGGCATCAGCATCGGCATTACGATACTGATAAACAGCCGCAGCTCTTTGGCGCCGTCCATCTTCGCCGAATCGAGCAGCTCATCCGGCAGTTGGTCAATAAATTGCTTCATGAGGAACACCCCGGTCGGCACGGCGACCAGCGGCAGAACGTGACCCCAGTAAGTATCGAAAATGTGCAGCTTGCTCACGATCAAATATTTAGGGATTTCAACGGTTTCCGGAACGAACACCAGTGTGAGCAGGATCGTGCCGAATACGAGCTTATATCCCGGGAATTTATGCTTGGAAATCGCATAAGCGCACATCGCGCTTGTCATCGTGATCAGGAAAACCGCCATCGACGTCACAATGACACTATTGAACAAATACCGGGACACCGGAACCGCCGTGCCTTTGGTTGTGGCCAGCAGTTCCGCAAAGTTCTGCAGCGACGGTTCTCTTACAAAGATGTTCGGCGGGTAGATAAATAACTCCTGATACGGCTTGAAAGCGTGATTAATAATATAGACGATCGGCAGCAGCATGAAGATGCTAAGCGCGACGAGAAACAATGCCGTACACAGCTCGAATGTGCTGAGCTTCCGAAAGCCTGCGCGTCTGCGCCACGAATCCAGCTTGTGAAACGATGCTGACAGTTTCATTTATTCCTCTCCCTTCGTTCCGAACAGCTTCCAGCTCAGCTTCTGGGCGAAATAAACGATCGTTAGCAAACATACGGTCAAGGCTGTCGCATAGCCGAGCTCAAACCGTTTTAACCCGTAGTCGTCAATATGCGTCGTAATCATATGGCCCGCATATTCCGGTGTCGGATTCATGCCGGACAGCGCCGTTCCGATAGAAGACAGCTGAATCGCCCCGACGATGGCCATGACGGCCCCGAACAGCATCTGAGGTTTCGTGGACGGTATCGTAATATACCAGACTTCCTCCAACCGGCTGCGAATGCCGTCCAATCGTCCAGCCTCATACAGCTCGGGATTGACGTTGAGAATACCGGCCAGCATGCCCAGGAAGCCGATCCCCATGCTTTTCCACAGGGATACGACGACCATCGAGGTCATTAAGTGCTCTTTACTAGTTACCCATTGTACCGGTTCGCTAATCAAGCTCATTTTGAGCAAGAAGCTGTTCAAATATCCGATTCTGTCGCTGGAGAGCATCGGCGTCCAGATGATGCTCATGGCAACTAAGCTTGCCAAGGATGGCGTGTACATGGCCAGTGTAAACCATTTGCGGTACACACCGGGTAAAATGGAAATCAGCCATGCCAGCATGAAGGCGCATACGTAGCCGCCGGAGCCGACAATTAAAGCGAAAGATAACGTATTAGGCAGCGCATATTTGATCAGAATCAAATCTTGCGAAAGCATATAACGGAAATTATCCCAGCCGATGAAACGAGGCGTTTCGATAGCGTTAAAATACGTAAAGCTGAGCGCTAAGGCGGATAATACCGGAAGCAGAATAAAGATAATGAAGCAGATCATGAAAGGGGCGATGAATAAATACGAAATCCTGTATTGCCAAAGCGTATGCAGCGCCGCCAGCAGCCTGTTTTTGCGGACTTTGACCGTATGCAGCGGCCGCGGAAGCACCTGCACCTCACTTTTTAACATACTTATCCACTCCTTCCCAAGGCTTTGTAATGACAGGTAAGTTCAAGGAACGAAGCAATTGTCCGTTCGCGTCGGCAAAATGGAACTCTTGATTCTTTCTTACGATTTCTCGGTCGACTTCTTTAATCGCGGTTTCCAGCGAAGTGCGGTAGTTTTCCCCGCCAATGACGGTTCGTGTCCATGCGTTAAGCAGCTCGCGTTCCATATAATAGCTGCCCGGCACTTTGCCCACTTCCCGGAACCATTTCCATTGCTCCAGAATGGCTTGCAGGTCCTCTTCCTTCCAAGGCAGCTTGACGAACGCATCGACATTGGACGTGTACCAACGGAACGTTACGCCATTAAGCGTCTCCAAGTCCGTGCCGTACTGCTCCTGCACCTCTTCGGACATCCACCATTTCAGGAATTCCCAGCTTTCTTTCGGCTTCTTCGTATTTTGGAAGATGGCTGAAGCGAATTGATCGCCGCCATTGCCCCCCGTCCATCTGACAACGGATCCGTCCGGCTGCTTGACGCCGGGAATCGGCGCTACGCCCCAGACACCGTTCAGTTCGGGAGCGGCAACCGTCAATTGGAGATAGCCGTTCAGATCGGCAATCCCGATCGGATACGAGCCGTCGCGGAAATGCTGCACGAAGTTGTCGCTTTTCTGATCGATCCCGTATTTATTTTGCAGATCCGTCCATGCTTTGAACGCCTCGAAGCCTTTATCCGTATTGAGTCCTGTGCGCGAGCCGTCCTGCTTGAAGTATTCAAGCCCATGCATTTGCATGAAGATGCCGTGCTCGACCGGCGTGAAATTCATTCCGTTCTGCTGCAGCACCGGCAGCATCCGGTATACGTCATCCCAGGTGTCCGGGACGCTCAGTCCGAGGCTTTGCAAAATATCTTTCCTGTAGAACATCATGGAGAACGTCTGCGTTTCCGGCAAGCCATAGTAGCCCCCATTATAGTAATAAGGCATCCATGCGCCAGGAGCGAATTGTTTGAACACTTCTTCGAAGTCCGGGAACTGTTTCAAATTGTAAGCTCCGTTCCGAATCGCATAGTCGAACGGCGTGTCGGCCGTCAGACCGATTCCGACGTCGGGAGCCATCCCTGCGGCATTCATCAGGAGAAGCAGCTTATCGTCCTTGAGCAGATTCACCTTCACCTTAATGCCCGTTTGCGGAGTAAACGATTCATTCGCCATGCTTTGCAGCAAATTGACATAATCGCGTCCGCGGTTCATCCATATATTAAGAACTTTATCATCCGTGTTCGTCGCGTTCTCTTGAGATCGGAACGAATTCAGGAAGTTAATGAGCGAGCCTTGAATCCGTTCCGTGAACGTCGCTTCCATCTTCGGTAACGGCTTGTTAGCCGGTACGATATAGAGACGGTCGAGCTGGAGCGGCTGAGAGCTCAGCTGTTTGACTAATTCGGCAAGCTTGCCCTGCATTTTGTTCATTCTGCCTGCATCATAAGGAATTTCGTCAGGGTACTTGAGCAGGGTTTCAATATCTTTGCCAACCGTAACCAAGCCTTGGGACAAGGCATCTGAACGGCCGTTGATGGCAATTAACTGCTCTCTCGTCGCCGCGAGGTTATCGTTCAGACTTTGCAGCTGTTCGACAAAGCCCGGCAAGTCCTTTTTCAAATCCCATGTCCGGTTCTTATCGTCTACGCCGCCCGTTAACGTGCGCAGATCGGCGGACAGCTTAACCAATGTCGCAATCGCCTTATCCATGTCCACCGCAGCAGCGGTGAGCGGCGCCTGCGTGACGCGCATCGAAATGGCGTTCGTGCCTTTCTGCAAATAGAACTCGAACGGCTCCCCTGCTTCGTTGGCCAGCGCTCTGCCTTTCCACCCCGTTGCGTATGGGAAGCGGTAAGCTTTCAGCTCGGAGAACGGCACTTTGCCGTTGATCATAATCGTCCGGAACGCAGAGCGGTTCGAGACGAAGGACTGCTGCTGGCGCAAGGCGATTTTGTAAAATCCGGCTTCAGGAACCTCGAAATTCCAACTTATTTCCTGATTTTTCGACGACCAATGCAAGCCATCGAGCGTATTATAGCTAATTTTGCCACGTACATACGGGCTGTTCGCAATATCGTTATCGAAAGCTAACGTAATGGAAGAATCGTTCTTCCAGGCGACCTGCTCCGCTTCGATCACAATCGGCTCGGCTTCAATGGCGGCAGCGTCCTTCGGCTGATCTTTGCGAACCGTTGCATAATCCGCAATGACGTCAGGCGCTTTGAACGTAATCGACTCGAGCGCCATCGGATCGCTTCCGGACAACCGGATCTTATGCTTCCCTGGCGTCAAATTCCAGAGCAGCGCATCGGCATAAGCACCGGACATATCGCGAAGCTCCCAGGTTTGCCACCCGGAGACATCCGTGGCGGCAGGGCGAATTTCATCGCCGTTGTCATCCCGGACAACCGGCATCTTATCCTTCCAATGGCGGTACAGCTCAAGCGATTTGGACTCCAGATAAGGCGCCGTTCCGTCCACGCTCAAGCTTAGCGCGATCGGTTTCCGGTCTCTCGTATCGACGAAAGGATGATAGGACAACTCGATGGCATACAAGCCGCCCTGCGTAACATCCAAATCGTATTCAACCCATTCGTCACTCTTGGCGCTCCATACCAGAACGCCGTTCTTACCCTTGTATGCCTCTACCGCCGTATTAGCGTTAGGGGATTTCGCCGATATACTTGCTCCGTTAATCGTTATCTTTCCCGTGTGGTTGACCGAAGCCCCGTTCTTCTTCCACCCCTCAAGCACTTCGGCATAGGCCGGCAGCAAATTTCGGGTGGACTGCGATCCCGCTTCCGTTTCGACAACCGGTGTACTTGCCTTAGGCAATGTGCCGCTGTCGATCGCGAAGGTCGATAGCCCTGGACCAGCTAGACACGCGATGGCTAACATCATCGACACCCATGTCCGTGTTCTTCGTAACGCTTTCAACTCCATCCCTCCCGCTGCTCTGCACTAGTACGACAGATTCTCAGTGGAATCTTTATCGAAGAACAGTGCTTTCTGCATATCTATCGTTAAAACGAGCTTCTCACCGTCTGTAAAATCATGATCGGACTGCGCTCTGGCAATGAGCAGTTTAGGACTGCCGATGTCCATATACAAATACATATCCGCTCCCATTAATTCATTCAGCTTCTGGATCCCGGTAATTTGCGAATGCGGATTGGCCTCGCGAACTGCAGGGTCCAGGTGAATATTCTCACAGCGAATCCCCAAGATGACGGTCCGTTCCACTTTCTTATGCTTTCTTAACATGTCTGCATGACGCGGTGGAATTCTCAAGTAATACCGGTTGGTGTGGAACTCAAGCGTCCCTTCGCTGCCTTCCAGCACTCTGCCTTCGATAAAATTGATCGGCGGAGAGCCGATGAAGCCGGCAACAAACATATTTCGCGGATTGTTATAGATCGTCTTAGGCGTATCCACCTGTTGAATGACGCCATCCTTCATGACGACAATACGGTGTCCCATCGTCATCGCTTCTACCTGATCATGCGTCACATAGACCATCGTTACGCCTAATTGCCTCTGCAGAGCGATGATTTCGGTCCGCATCTGGACTCTGAGCTTCGCGTCCAAGTTGGAGAGCGGTTCATCCATCAAGAAAACTTGCGGATTACGGACGATCGCCCGGCCAAGCGCGACACGCTGCCGCTGTCCGCCGGATAGCTGCCTTGGCTTGCGGTCGAGGAAAGGCTCGATCTCCAATACGCGCGATGTGCTTTTGACCGCTTGATCGATCTCGTTCTTGGCCATCTTCCTGAGCCGCAAACCGAACGCAATGTTCTCGTACACGCTCATGTTCGGATACAGGGCATAGTTCTGGAATACCATAGCGATATCCCTATCCTTCGGCGGTAAATGGTTCACCAATTTATCTCCGATATAGAGCTCTCCCGAAGTGATATCCTCCAGGCCCGCGATCATGCGCAGCGTTGTCGATTTGCCGCAGCCGGAAGGCCCGACCATGACAATAAACTCGCCATCCTGAATCTCCAGATTGAAATCTTTTACCGCATATGCTCTCTCTTTACCGAAACGTTTCTCAACATGATTTAATAGAATTCGCCCCATTACTGTACCTCCTATAGGTCAGATCAACATACTATTGATAACGGTTTCAATACGCTTGGTTTTTATTATACACCCCTGCGTTGGACGCATTATAGGTGATGATTACTTAGTTATAGGGGGAATCCTGCTCTCAGGTCCCTGCGGCCGGGAACAGCCAAACAAAAAAAGCTGCTCCATATCAATGGCCAGCTCCATAAACTAACAAGAGATGTCGGTTTCGTCGAGTTCCTGAAAGTTTTGACGGTATTGTCTTGGCGTTACACCCGTTTTTTTGCGAAATAGAGCATGGAAAAATTTCATATCTTGGTATCCGACCTGATTGGCGATCTGATAGATCGGAATATCGGTGGATTTCAGCAGCTCACAGCATTTCTGTATCCTGACATTTTGCAAATACTGTGTAAACGATAAGCCCGTCGACTTCTTAAACAACCGCTGAAAGTGGCTGGCGCTCAAGAAAAAGTAATCGGCCACATCCTGGACGGTTAAGTTGTGCGTGTAGCGGGACTTGATGAAATGCACGACCTCATCGAACATCCGAACCGAGGCGGTCTCTGCCTCCTTAATCATTTCAAACCGCTGAAGCAGCACGAGCATTTGAATGAGCAGAGCGGTCAAAACCGTTTCGTAGCCCGGGCTTTTCTTCAAATATTCCCGGTACATGTTCTGAACGATTACGGAAAAAGTGTCGTGCTTATCCTGAAAATGCAGCCATCGCTGCGCGCAATTGGCCGGATCGTTTATGGCATGGTAGGTGATGGAATCTTGCTGAAGAAGTTCTTTCCATTTCACAAGCAGATCGATTCGGAAAATACAGTTGTAGATAACCAGCAACTTATCCTGCTTGGGGGATGACGGGCGAAATACGTGAGACGTACCGACCGGGATAATAAACAGATCGCCCTGCTTGACGAATATCACTTCATCATCGATGTAATGATAGCCGCATCCTTCGCCGACGAAGCTTATTTCAACGAAATCGTGCGTATGCTGCAGCGTTGTAAACGATTCCAATTCACGGTTCAAAAAAATGTCCAAGCCATTTTCAAAAAATGATTCACCGCTTAAATGATCGATTCTCCCAGTCATTTCGTCACCTTTTCTTACAAGTATTTGTGAACGGAAGCATGCATGCCTTTGCATCCTCAGCAAGATGAGATGACCGGGAACACGCTGCTCGCGCGTTCCCGGTTCCTGCTATGACAATCCCTCTTGAACCCAGTTCGATGGTACTCGGACGTATTTAATTCCTTTCCGCAAATAAGAAAAAGCGAGATGGATCTGTTGATCGCGCGTCGCGATGATCGATGGATAGGAATACCCGATTTCCGATTCTTTATATTCCAAATCCGCCATTTGAACATTTCGGAAATACGGCCACGTCTTGCCGTTGTCCTCCGAGATCGAAAGCGTGAGCGGCGTCCGGAGCGGTTTCTTCCGGAATTCGCCCTTGCGCTGCACCCACCGGAATTGATCCCGCTCCATCGTCGAATTGTTGTAGATGACAGCCAAGTTGCCGTTGTGCAGCTTCACGAGCTGTGTCGACGAATTATTGTTCGGCAGCTCGCTCTTAACCGGGACGGTCCAGTTCTTGCCGTCTTGCGAAACGCTCGTATAGATCCGGTCAGCCTGCCGGCTGCGGAACATCGCATACAGCGTGCCGTCGTCCAATTGGACAACGTTCATCTGGACGCGGTGCGTGCTGCCGGGCACCTCGTACTCCGTCCACGTCCTGCCTTCGTCGGAGGAAATCAGCACGACGCTGTAATGTCCTTCGAGCTTGCAATAATATGCCGGCAGCAGCCAGTCGCCGTTGTTCAGAACAACCGGAGGATGCCGCAGGAAGATTCCCAGTCCGTCTGCAAGCGTAGTTGTTTCGCCCCATGTCTCTCCCCGATCTTCGGAAAGTCTGTAGACAATTCGGGATGTTTTCTGGTTGTGCGGTTCATTGGACGTATGGAGCAGCCAAAGCTTCCCGTCCGGGGCTTGAAACAGCACCGGGTTCTGTTCGGAGCGCTCAGGATCCGCCGACAGCTGGATCGGCTCGGACCATTGCTGCGACCCGGCGGCCAGTCTCGACATGACGATGTTCGTATCCGGGTTGCCCTCCCCGCTGCCGGAGAACCAGACACAGAGCAAATCGCCATTATCCAGTTCAAGTAAATTAGCCGCATGATTGTCATTCGGATGGAAGGCCGGAATGTAGGCCTCCTGCATCGTTGTATCCGCAGTCCCTTCCAGAACCGCGCCATTGAATCTGCTCATGTTAAGATCGCCCCTTTCGTCCCCGTTAATTTCCTTATCGGAAGCTCGACTCGGCACAGCTTATCGTGTGCGAATACAAGCTCTCCGTCTACATACAGCCGGTACCCGTCCTTCAGATCAGGTATCTCCGCATGCACGCCAGGCTTCTTGTACGTAATGCGAAACTCCATTCCGGCCGCCTTCACGCGATCCAGACTGAAGTAGTCCAAGCCGGCATCCAGCGGATCCAAGATGACCGAATCCTTCTCGATCGTGAGTCCGGCAACATGGCTGATCACGAGATCGATATAGAACGAGTGATTATATTCCTGTTCATCGCTAAGCGGTTCGCCTGTTGCACTGTTGTAATGCTCAACAAGGCCGGGTTGGTTCAAATCTCTTTTCATAAAATGAAGGAAAGAATACTCACGCAGCGAGTGTGCGAAGAAGTCGTCATATTGATGATCTCTGCGCTTGCTCTCCTTGGCGAGTGCGTCGAGCGTGATCGAATTCGTATAGGGCCAGGTCGGACCGTCCCAGACGCAGCCGTTTCTTCCTTTCACATAATGCCCCATCCAGCCTCCCTCTTTGGAATAAGCCGGGCAATCGGCGGACACCGACGGAAACGGGCATTTCGTTCGGAATTCATCCTCGTTGAACAAGTGGCCGATCATACCGTTATAGGGCTCATCGATCATTTTCGCCCATGCCGGATAGAAGCCGACGATATTCTTCACGAACGCTTTCTCGTCCGTCTCGTGATGAAGATCATAGAAGAAGGCCGTCTCTTCATCCCACATTTTCTCAAGAATATCTTTCTTGATCGCTTCGGCTAACCGGCGGTAGCTGGCAGCCTGCGTATCACCGGCAATCTCGCACATATACGCTAATGCAAGCGTATTCAAGTAGTGATAAACCGTTCGATCCACTCTTTTCAGGTGTGTATAAGTTTGTTTATCTTTCGGATTCTTCGGGTAATTATGGAAATACCAGTAACTAGGCTGGTACTCTTTCCCCGTCCGTGTATGTTTATATTCGATCATCAAGTGATCGCTTTCGTTGCCGTGTACGCGAATCGCTTCCGAAATTTGACTTTTGAACGAAGGAAGCAACTTGACGATGAGATCCCGGTTGCGGTGCACCAGGTACAGCTGGTAAGCGGCCCAACAAGTAAAGTTAGCGAAAGCATGCATCACCGTATCCACAGTCAGACAACAGAATTGGCCGCCCTCCCCCGGCGATTCCGCCATGTTGCGCAAAGGGCCTTCCGCATAGGAGACATCCTGGTACCATCTCGCATCCATGATATGAAGCGGAACGGACAGATTGATGAGCTTGCTGAACTCCCAACCGCCTTTGCTGAAGGGTTCCTTGCTTTTCTTGTGGGACCTGCCTTCGTAGAATAGCGGGTACGTCAGGTTGCCGTACTTCGGATCGGCCAAATTGTGGCGCAGCAGGAACCAGCGGTAGAGCCATGTTTTGTCGAGCAGAGCGTCGCTGCTAGTGAAGGCCGGCGCATGATCGAACCATTCCTGGTATTCCTCGCACTGCTTTTCGACAATTTGATCGGCCGTCCAGCCGCACTCCGTGAACGCTGCCGCCCTAGCATGCAGCATGCTCATCTCGTCCTGGCCGGAGATGCCCAGCGCCGCCGCAATGATGAACGTAGCGGATTGTCCGGGCGCAAGGCGCATGCCATCTAACAATTCCGTGTCGCTGACCGAGATGGCGGCTGCGACGTCGAAGCTGTAATGCGGAATGGGATAGATGCCTTGCAAGCGCTTGCCATCGTGCAGCTCAAAGCCGTCCGCATACGTACGCAGCCACAGGATGAGTTCCTCCGCACTGTGGTTCGTCCAGGTCTGACAGGAGACGGCGCAATCGTTCCAGGAAATAAACTTCCGCTCCTCCAGAGACATTCGGGTGCTCGTATAAGTCATGCGCAAGTAACTCGGATACCATTCCGTTTGGCACGGTTCATAACTGTTTGTTACATGATTATCGATTTGGAACAATATGGGAATATTAACTTTATGAATGAAATCGAATCGCCCGGAGAATCCAGGCACCGGATCTACATAATCGGCCCACAGCCTCGCCCCCGTCGAACCGAGCAGTAAAGCGCCCGGATGCGTGCGAAGCGTTTTCCGTCCTGCATATAGTCGTTGATTCAAATCGTTAGCAGTCAGAAAAATCCGCCCCTATCAAAATTAAAATATCTGTCGCTATTTTAACTTTCCTCTAACTATATAATAAAACGATAGTAGAATAGTAGTCCTAATATTCCCAGAATATAGGTCATTCCTGCTCAAAGTTCTAAGCTAACCCGTTGAAAGGCAATTCGCTCCCTTTTCCAGGTATAGGTAATATAAAGCTCTTGGCCTTTCGCTACGATCGCAGGGTACGAGTACTGTTTCTCGCCTTCATCCAATAACAGCTCCTGTTCCCAGGATAGACCGTTATCCCTAGATAACGCTAGAACAAGAGGGGTTCTCGGACCTTTATGTTTCCCCGGTTCAGGACGGGTAGGATTGTATACGAGCGCTAATGCCCCATATTCCAGCTTGACGAGATCGATTCCGCTATTGTTATTGGGCAGTTCTGTCGGATAAGCCGGACACCAGGTTTTCCCGCCATCCTGCGAATCGCTGCGGTATATCGCTCCTTCCGTGCTGCGGAGGAGCATGTGCACGACGCCCGGTTCGGATTCCCACAATGTCGGCTGAATGATGCCTTTGCCCGTCAATGCGCTGCGGTCGAGCGGAACCGTCTCGCTGCGCGTCCATGTCTCCCCGCCGTCATCGGATAGATCGACGAAGGCGTCCCAGGCCGGCTCCAACGACGCCGGAGCGGCAATCGTGCCGTCATGCAGCACGATCGGCTTGTTTTTGACCGGGCCTCGGCCCCCTCGGCCCCCCCGATCCCCGGCGATGAGCGGCACCGGAGCCGTCCATGTGTAACCGTCATCCGAGGAGCGCATGACCATGGTCTCCCACTCCTCAATGGAGGTGCCGATTTTGTAATACAGGAACAGTTCGCCGTCCGGTCTGCGGAACAGCACCGGGTTCCAATGCGGTATATGGTCCTGATCGGCTACCTTGAGCGGCGCTGTCCATCCGGCGTCCGTTCTGCGCGATACCCAGATGGCAACATCGGGGGCCTTCTCCTTCGTTCCGCCGAACCATGCCGCCAGGACGTGTCCGTCAGGCAGCAGCTCCAGCGTCGAAGCATGACAGCTCAGGAAAGGTCTGTCATCCTCAAAAATATATTCCTTGATTACATCTCCGTAACTCATGTCGCATCGCTCCTTGGAACCAATTCGTAACGCTCGCCCTTGCCCGTTCCGAGCGCAACGACGCCCGGTCCGATGTCTGTAAGCGGAATATCGCGCCCGTTCTGCCGCACGCTTAACGGCTCCGCCGTACGCAGGCGAAGCTCCTTGCCGGCCGTTGATGTGATGCCTGCCCGCAGCAGCTTGCCGTTCTCCCACGCCAGATCGATCTCGAAGCCCCCGCGAGCCCGGAGCCCTTTCACCTCCCCTGACTTCCATTCTTCAGGAAGCGCAGGCAGAAATTGGACCTTACCGCCATGACTCTGCAGCAGCATCTCGGCAATTCCCGAAACGCCCCCCAAATTTCCGTCGATCTGGAAAATATTCAGCTTCACCTTGGGATGCCGGTGCGCATTCAGCATGTTCGGGTGCAGGCCCGCAAGCAGCTCGTTCGTGTACCGGGAAGCATGCCTCGCTTCTCCGAGCCGTGCCCACAGATTAATCATCCAGGCGCAGCTCCATCCCGTATGCGCTCCGCCGTTCTGCATGCGCCGCTCAAGCGATCTTCTGCACGCTTCGGCAAGCTCCGGCTGCTCTTCCCGCGTAATCTGCTCCAAAGGATGCAGAGCGACCAGGTGGGCGGTATGCCGGTGTCCCGGCTCGAACTCTTCGAAATCTTCGTTCCACTCCTGGAGCTGTCCATACTTCCCGATACGGTACGGCGGCAGCTTCAGAAGCGCTTGCTCCAGCCGACTGGCGAAGGCATCATCCGTATCCCGGACGATCCGGCTTGCTTCCAGGCAATGACCGAATAAATCTCTCAAGAGCGCCACATCCATCGTCGTTCCCTGCGTTACACTGCTTCGCTGTCCGTCAGGCGTTACGAAGAAGTTCTCCGGCGATGTGGAAGGACAGGTCGTCAAGCTGCCGTCAGGCCTTTCAACTAACCAGTCCAGGCCGAACAGGGCCGCTTCCTTCAGCACCGGGTAAGCTTGAGCCAGGAACTCTTCGTCCTGACTATAGGCATAATGCTCCCATAGATGCTGGCACAGCCAAGCCCCGCCCATCGGCCAGAACGCCCAGCTGGGCGATCCGCCGACAGGGGTCGCCGTCCGCCACAGATCGATATTGTGATGGGCCGTCCAGCCCCTGCAGCCATAATTGACTTCCGCCGCTTTGCGTCCGGTATGCCGGAGATCGCGCAGCAAGTCGAACACCGGCAGATGGCATTCCGCCAGATTGGTCACTTCCGCAGGCCAATAGTTCATCTCAATATTGATGTTCGTCGTCCAGCTGCTGCACCACGGAGGACGTATGCTCTCGTTCCAGATGCCTTGCAAGTTGGCCGGCTGCGTGCCGGGACGAGAGGAAGCGAGCAGCAAATAGCGTCCGTATTGAAAGAACAGGGCGGCCAGCCCCGGGTCTACCGTACCGCTTCGCACCGCTTGAATCCGCACATCTGTCGGCAGTTCGCTGCGATCCGGTCCGTCAAGCTTCAAGCTCACCTTGCCGAATTGCGCTGCATGGTCGACCAGGTGGCGTTCTTTCAGCCTCTCGTAACCGAGCGATGCCGCATGCGCGAGCCTTGCTTCGCTCGCTTCGGCCGGCTTATCGCCCGCTCCCGCCGGATCCTGATCGAAGCCGCAGAAGCCGGTTTCGGCGGCCAACAGCAGCGTGACGGTCCCGGCGCCGATCACTCGGATCCGCCCGCCGCTTACCTCCACCCTGCCTTTATCAGTCAGCGCCAGCAAGCGAATGGCGAATGGGATGCCCCTCCCTTCCTCATACAGGACGGGATCGGCCGACTTGATCGTGTTAGGCATAATTTGCACGGGACTGCGACCGGTGAGCATCACCTGATTGGCCGACACTTTGCGCACCTGGTATTGCAGCGGGCTGCCGAGCACGGCCGTTAATCCGAGCGTACGCTCGCCATGCAGACGAATTGCCATCACTTGGTCAACCGCCGACACGAACAGCTCTCTGGTATGTACGGCGCTCTGCTGCACATACCGCACTCGTGCGATCCCTTCGGCCAAATCCAGCTCCCTGCGGTAATCCGAAATTCCGGCGCCGCCCGCCTCGTCGTGAATGATGTCCAGATCGCCGAGCGGCACATAAGATTCGATCTCGGGACCTTGCATATGGCGCTCGATGATTTCCTCCGCCTCGGCATGCTTGCCCGCGAAGATCAGCTCCCGCACGAAATCCAGATGCTTCGCCGCCTCCGGGTTCGCCGTTTCCCGCGGTTGCCCCGACCACAGCGTATCCTCGTTCAGCTGGATGCGCTCCCTGTCCGTACCGCCATAGACCATCCCGCCGATCCGGCCGTTGCCGACGGGGAGCGCTTCGAACCAGTTTCCGGCTGGTTGCGCATACCATAAAGTCGTATCTGTATCCGACATCCGATTCCCCCCACCTTTATTCGTACAGCCAATCCAATGTGTCGACACCATCGTTCTTATGCTCCACGTCGCGCACGCGCATCTCCTGGTCGGCCGGGACAACGCCCAAGATCAAGAAGGCACCCTTGCCGAAGTCGAGCACATGACGTCCCGCTTCATATAGAAAAGCGTGCATATTCACAGAAGGATAAGCGTATAAACGCAGACCTTTGCGCAATACCGGCGCATATCCGCCCCTGTCGTCCGCATGCGTATTTTCCTCCAGACTCGGCACTTGCAGCCACTGCTCATCCTTGTTGTTGAAGTACCCCACCAGCACTTTCGACGGCTGCTGCAGCTCGATTTCGACGGCCAGCCCTTGAAGGCCCGCCTGTCTCTGGCTGAAGCGAATGCCGCTCAATCCGTTCAGCTCCTCCGCAATGCCCACAATTTGAATGTCGCCATCCGTGAATACTTCCGCCCCTTTCTCCACGCGGTACACCTCGGCATGGTCGGATAGCAGCTTAAATGGCGCTTCGTCGTAACGCACGATCGGTGCCTTGAGATTTCTGAGCGCCGCAGGCAGCGATCCGGCCTTCAGCTCCTGCAGATGCGTGCGGAATGCGTTCAGTTCGGCTTCGTACAAGGGCAAGCAGGCGGTCCAGTGACGATAATCCATACCACCGCGAATCGGCACCTTCCGCTGCGGCGTCTGCATGCTGTTGGCGAACAAATACGTTTGTTCCGTCAGCGCCGTGAGCTTCTTGTAGCTGTCCAAGCTCCCCTCCAGCTCTGCAGCCGCTTCTTCCAGCAAGTCGAGACGCTGATGATATTCCCCTTTGACCGTATGCTTGTAGGTCAAAATACGAATCGCCGCCTCTACTTTATGCGCATACGCTTGCACCATATGGTGAATTGCGGCGATATCTCCGGCCAGCCGCTCGTATTCGTCCTCGTTGTGGGCGACGAAGCTGCGTGCACGTTCAATCGCCTCCAGCGCTTCCTGCGCATGCCGCTGAGCATCCCCGATAATATCCGCCGGCGTCTCTCCGACATGAGGCTGCCCGCTCAGCTCTTTGACCACATAGTCCTCCAGCCGTTCGCCTTGCGGCGACTGGGATTCCCACAGATCCGGCCAAGGCATATGGCGTTCCGGATTGGTGAGCTGGCTCATCGTCATCCCGAGGCTCATCGTCTGGCGGTTGCCTTCGGTAATGCCGAATCGGCGCAGCAGCTTCGGCGCGCATTCCCCGGATGCTTCATACGCATCCAGAATCGCTTCGCCGGCCTCCCGGCTGCCGTACCGGCTGCCGAGCGTCTCGATCCAATAGTGGCGTTCGGCTTCCGGGTCGCGGTCCGGGTTCCATGCATACCGGAACCATGACGCGAACCAAATCCAATCGCGATCCAGCTGCCGCAGACGCTTCTCCGCCCGGTCCGGCGCATAGGGCCAATCCCAGAAAAACAAAGGATACAGATGCAATCCGTTCGCTTTCAGCCGGTATTTGGCGGCTTGCATACATTTCTGGATAAACGAAGGAGCGCCGTAGCGGAACGGCTCCAAATTCGCCAAGATGTGCACGTTCACAATATGAATGGTCTGTAAGGAACCGAGCCGGTTATGCGTCTCCTGCCATTTACCCCGCGGGGTATAGGTCGTGAGGGATTCTCCGTTATACTTGGCCTCCGTATACAAGTTCGGATACAAAGGCAGGGCTGCCTCGATCACCTTCTGCGGCTCGATGGCATGCGAACGCAGAATAATCGGAGGTTTCTCCTTCACGTTCGAGTTTTTCAAGCCTTCGAGAAGGCCGGCGAGAATCGTTTCATTGAACCATTCCACACCGTAAATTTGTCCTTGGAGTGCCTCGCCCAGACAGACCATAAGTCCGGCATTAGGAAACGACTGCACGAACGCCGTGATCGACTTCTTATAGTAATCGCTCGTCAATGGCAGCGGTTTCGGCTGATGCAGCTTCAGACCGTGTTTCTCCGCGAATGGCAGAGGGATATGAATATTGTAAAACTTGAGAACGACCCAAATGCCGCGCCGATCCGCCTCCTCGGTAAGCCAGCGGAATGTCTCGGCATTCAGCGCCAACTCCTCGTCCGTCACTTCTTGCGCTTCCGGGTAATCCGCCAGCTTCACCAAGGAAGAGAACGGATGTCCGGACCAGATGTAAACGACGTTGCACCGCTCCTGGACCATCATATCCAGGAAGTCGAGCCACAGGTCGCGGTCGTAAAACCAAGGAAACCGTTCCGGTGTAATCGGATACTCATACGTCTGGCGCGGAGGCTCGACAGTCGTCTTCTGCAAGCCGATCGCGGGCCCCCGCAAGGCAAAGCGCGGACCGTCGCCGTAGGCGATGTCGCTTGGCAGCTTCTGAGCGTCGCGAATGCGGCGCGCAAGCTCCATGCAGCCGTACAGTACGCCCGAATCGCTTCCGCCGGAGATCACGGTCAGACTCCCCGGACAAGTGGCCAAATAGAAACCTTCACCTTCCGGAGCCGTCGTGTGATACAAGAGCACGTCCCGCTGCTCTAACTGCTGCACCAATTCGGCTTCCTGCCGGTTGCCGATATATATTTTCAAACCCGGATGAGCCCGGTAGCTGTCCCATGTCCAAGACGTGTCCGCTTCATGCACGGTATAACCGCAGTCCTGAAGCGCCATTCTCAACTGGCTGATGCCGAATGCCACCCGTGGTGCGGCGTTTCGTTCATATCCTAGCGTAATAGACTTCATCGTTGTCCTGGCCCGCCTTTCATAAATAGTTCAATGACCGGCACGGCCACGTTCGGCCTCTTCACAGGCAGTGACAGAACTAACGTCGACTCGTCCCTGCCTTCTTTGAAAGCGCCGTTGTCGATGCCGCTCTCTACCCGCCCCTGCTTGAACCGGATCTCGGATGCATCGTTCAGCAGCTGCGCATATTCCACTTGGCCGGCCAAGCCGTAAAGGTGAATGCTCTTGAACGGCCAGCTGTATACATGCACATACATGCGGTTCGTCTCCGGATTATAGGTCAGCCGGCAATCCTGCGGACACTGAATCGCTTCCGGCGCCTGCGTGCACCCATAGATCGAGCGGCTGTGACGCTTCATCCATTCGCCGATCCCTTTCAGTCGGTCGATCGAGCGCTCGTCGAATTCGCCCCTTCCGGTCGGCCCAACATTCAGCAGCAGATTGCCTCCCTTGCTGACGACATCGATCAGCATTTTGACCAGCATATCCACGCTCTTCCAAGATTCTTCGTCACGGTAGTAGCCCCAGGAACCGCTGAACGTATGCGGTGTCTCCCACACGACCCGCTTCCCGTTCACCTGCACCCACTTGGTCGGCAAATACTGCTCCGGCGTCGTAATATCGCCGCCGATCTGCAGCCGGTCGTTCAGCAAAATGTTTGGCTGCAGCGAGCGTATCATCTTGATTAACTCCGTACTGCCCCAGTCCTCTTTGCCTTTCCCTGGCAGCCCGTTCTCTGCTGGGAACGAAAAATCATAGAACAATAAGTCCACGTCGCCGTACTCCGTTAACAATTCCCTCGTTTGCCCGAACAAATATTCCCGGTAAAGCGAGAAGTCCTTCTTAGCGCTTTCTGCAATCGCTTCCTCATCAAATCGCAACGGATGCTTCGTGTCGACAGTATAGTGCGGATGATGCCAATCGATCAGCGAATGATAAAAGCCTACCTTCATCCCTCTGTTACGGAACGCTTCCGCCAATGGCCGGATAAGATCTTTGCCGGCCGGCGTGTTCGGCGCTTTGTAATCGGTCAGCTTCGTGTCCCATAAACAGAAGCCTTCATGGTGCTTGGTCGTAGCCACCGCATACTTCATGCCCGCATCGCAGGCCAGCTGCGCCCATAGCTCAGGATCGTACAAGTCCGGGTCGAACTTGTCGAAATATTTGTTGCGGTATTTCTCACCGCTCAATCTCTCCCGCGACTGCAGCCATTCATGCCTCGCAGCCAGCGAGTACAGACCCCAGTGAATGAAGAGACCGAACCTGTCGTGTGTAAACCATTCGCTGTCCCCGGTTGTTCGCTCTATCTCGTAAGTCATTTGTTCCCCTCCTAGTTCAACTGTTCAAAATGACAATGCATGGCAGTTACTTGGTATTAAGCTCATGATCAGTCTACAAGAAAGCCGGCAGACCATTATAGGCTGAATTTATCATATATATAGGTGGCGCGATTCACGTATAAAAGTTAAAAAGCAGCCTGCCTTGTCTCAGGGCGGCGCTCGTAAGGCAGAGTTCTTCTCCCTGCGAGGCTGGTTAACACCGATCGCCGGCAATGGGAAAAGCCCCTTTCCCTTGTACGGGACGGGGCATTCACGATCGTCGTTGTGAAAGCACGCCTAACGGACACCGGCGGCCTTATTCGCCGGTTGCGAGGCTGCCTCTTGTCCGGAAGGAACAAATAGCGGCGCTGGTGTCCTTTAGAAGTGCGCGAGACTCGCACGCACGAGCAAGCTCCGGCTAACGCCGCTCCACGGCCTTCAACCAGGTCGTGGCCATCAGCATGTCGCCGAGCGAATTCATATGCACGCCATCGGTCGTCAGATCCTGGCCGGTCTCCCGGTTGAGGAAATCGATGAACGCATGATGCGTAGGAACGAGTACGGCATCGTATTCCTCCGCCAGCCTGTTGACCACGTCCACATAGGGTGCCAGCAACCGGTTGCCCGTGGCATCGGAATACTCTTTGATAACCGTAGGCTGCATAAGAATGAGCCGGCAATTCGGCAGGAGCTTCGTCTGCTCCAGCAGGTTGCGGTACACCTCTTCGAACTTGTCGGGATACACCTGCTCGATCCCTGGGGAATCCAATTGGCGCCATACGTCATTAATGCCGATGGAGATAGACAGCCACTGCGGTTTGTGATCCAGCACATCCAGCGTCCATCTCTTCTCCAGATCGGTCACCCGGTTGCCGGAAACGCCTTCGTTAATCATTTTCAACGCGAGATGCGGGTAAACCGCCGTAAGATAATCGTGAATAAGCCGAACATAGCCCGATCCCAGCTTCAACGGGTCTTTCTTTCTCCCTTTATCCGTAATGCTGTCACCGATAAATACGATTCTGTCCTTTGGTTGGAACGGCACAGATTTGCCCCCTCTTTCTGATCAATTAGGAAAGCTGCTTCTTTACGAGTTCATAGAGCGCATCCAGCTGCTCCACTTCCAGCTTATGATTGTCCCGGAAAGCGCCTGCATCTTTGGAGCGCGTATAGAGCGAGAACGGCAGGCCTCTTTTCCCGAGATGGTATTTGGCGTTAACGGGATACATCTGCAGCTCTACAAGCGATGCGGCTCCTACGAACGACTGCAGCATGTCCGCCGCTTGCGGTTCCTCCCGCCACTTCTCGGTCAGACGCACATACAAGTCGGGATGGAAATTCGCCATCACCCCGCTGAATCCTGCCGCCCCCAAACGCAGCGAGGCCAGCAGAGTTGCAGAATTCGCATTGTAGAGCTTCAGCGGCGTCCCTGCTACCGCTTCGAGCTTGGCGGCAATTTGCTGCAAATCGCAGCTCGTATCCTTAAGAAAGGCGAATCTCCCGGTCTCCGCGCATTGCTTGAGAAGCTGCGGGCTGAGCAGCCTTTTGTACGGATACGGACATTCGTAAATCCCCATCGGCACGTCAGGCACCCGGTCAATCAGCTTCAGAACGCGGTCGAACCATACGCTGTCGGATTCGTCCGAAGCCGCCAAGCGATTGCTTACGAGCACGACGGCCTTGACTCCCGTACCTGCGATCTGCTGCAGCTCCTCCGCTTGCGCGTCGAAGCCGTCGGATACATGCCCCGACGCGATGACCGGTACCCGGCCTGCCGCTTGATCAACGACGAACCGGGCAATGCCGACTCGTTCCTCCAACGTCAAATAAAACATCTCGCTGGACTGACATACGGCGAAGAGTCCGTGCACACCTTGGCCGATATACCACTCGATCAACTGCTCCAATGCCCGGTAATCCACTTGACCGGCATCGGTGAATGGCGTCACCATCGTTGGCCATACGCCATTTGGAATATTCGCAACCATGCTCTTAACCTCACTCCTTATGTAATATCGGCTTGCTCTAAATAACGGTCCATCACGATTCTAAGCTGCTCTTTGGCCGCCGCATTCAGCGGTTGTACCGGCAAGCGCGACAATCCGGCCGGCAAGCCGATCATGCACATCGCTTCCTTCAGCACGGACGGCAGCGTCCCCAGCGCAAACGCGCTCCGCAGCGCGCGAAGCTTCCGCTGCTGCAGCTCCGCTTCATCCAGCTTCCCCTGCTGCCAATTCGTATAAATCAATTTCACGACTTCCGGAAAAACGTTGGCCGTTGCCGCAATTGCCCCATGGCCGCCCGCCATCAGCGTCGGCAATATGAGCGAATCCGTACCTGCCAGCACGGCGAAGTCCGGACCGGATAGCTCGATATATTGCAAAATCGTATCGAAGCTGCCGCTGCTGTCTTTTATCCCGACGATATTCGGCACTCGGCTCAGTTCTTTCACCGTCTGCGGCTGAAGCGAATTGCCGGTCCTTGCCGGTATGTTGTATAGCAGAACGGGGAGGCTGCACGCGTCTGCGACGGTTCGGAAATGGCCCGCCAGCTCCGCTTGCGTATACGACAGAAAATACGGCGTGATGACCGATAAAGCATCAACCCCCATACGTTCGAGCCGTACGGCCAATTCGGCCGTTTCCTTCGTGCTTGCGCAGCCTGCGCCGACATACACCGGCAGTCTTCCTTGGGCTTCCTCCATGACAATCTCGGCAACCCGCAGCTTCTCCTCAAAAGTCAACGAGAAAAACTCGCCGTTCGTCCCCAAGCAAAATAATCCGTCCACATTCGCGCCGATCAGCCTGCGGGTCAGCTGCCGCAATGCCAGCTCGTCGATTTCGTAATGCTGGTCAAAGGGGGTGACCATGGCGGGAATGATGCCTGACGGTTGCAGCATAGGTTTCATATTCATTCTCCTTCTCTGTGGAATGCAGTCCTTCACGAGGTTACGGCAGCAGCCTGCGGTAAACCGCCTCGATATCCGCGATGCCCATCGGTTTCGGATTGTTATGCATAAGCCTTGTGACCTTGAAAGCGGCAATCGCTAATTCCTCAACGTCTTCGCCGGTAACGCCGAATTCGCGTAAATTTTGCGGGATGCGCATGCGGGACGTCCATTCGAAAATACGCCGGATGACCGCCTCGGCAGCGGAACTTCCTCCTTCGGTCCCGGCCTGCAGCCCCATCGCGAAGGCGACGCTGCCCAGCCGGTCATAGATGGCGTCCATATTGAAAGTCATCACGTGCGGCAGCAGCATGGAATTCGCGACGCCATGCGTAATGTGGAACTTGCCGCCGAGCGGATAAGCGAGCGCATGAACCGCCGCGGTTCCTGCCGCAGTAAGCGCCATGCCTCCGTACATGGAACCGAGCAGCATGCTTTCTCTCGCTTTCAGATTCGCTCCGTCCTCGTAAGCAGGCAGCAAGCTGCCTGCAATCAAGCGAATCGATTCCAGCGCGAACATATCGCTGATGGCATTGGCTTTGATCGAAATGTACGATTCCAAAGCATGTGTAAACGCATCCATTCCAGTTGCAGCCGTAATGGCGGGCGGCAAGCTTACCGTCAATTCCGGATCGAGAATGACCATCATCGGGAGCAGGTGCCTGCTAATGATGCCTACCTTCAACTCCTCTTCAGGAATCGTAACAATCGCATTCGGCGTCACTTCCGAACCTGTGCCCGACGTGGTCGGAATCAATACGGTCGGAATACCGGGTCTTACTACCCGGTCCGTGCCGATCAAATTCATGACATCTACGGGATCCGTCGCCAAGACGGAAAACAGCTTGGTTGCGTCAAGCACGCTTCCGCCGCCGATTCCGATCAATAGATCGACGGGCTCCGCGTTAATCGCTGCAAATACGTCCTGAATATTCGCAACCGTCGGCTCCGGCTTCACGTCGGTCACGACCCTGCTGGAAATTCCGGCCTGCGCCAGCTCGCCGGTGATCCGCTCAATGACCCCTATCGCTCTCATCGATGGTTGCGATACGATCACCGCGTGCTTGAAATTCCCTCTCAACTTCAGACTGGGAACCAGTTGGGACAGCGATTGATTCCCCGCTATGATATGGCCTGCCGTTTGGAACATAAACGGAACAAAACCCAGATTCTCCTTCACTTCAGCTCCGCCTTTCTTGCAGAATGGCCTGATTTTCCCCCTCATCCTACGCCGGCGGCTTCCCGCTGTCAATGCGGATGAAGCCTGAAGATCGCTTTGACCTATATATCGGATACAATCCCCCACACAGCGAGTAAGCGCTTAATTGTAATCTGAATACAATGTTATTTTTGTATTCTCACAACTCATGAAGAGGAGCGTAACGCCTTGAACATTACCCCTTATCTCACTCCATATAAATTAGGCCGCCCCGTTCTCACCGGTTCCGGAGTGTCCGGGAACTTCGACGAGCGCGCGGTCGATTGCCCGTTCGTTTTTCAACATAACGGCATGTTCTACATGATGCATGTAGGTTTCGACGGCATCGGATACCAAACCGCACTGGCGGTTAGCCATGACCTCATGAACTGGGAGCATCATGGCGTCATTCTGGAGCGCAACGGCGCTAAAGCCTGGGATTCCGTCAGCATTGCAGGTACGTGGATCCTAAAAGAAAACCGCCTCGACGCTCCGCCTGTACTGAAAAAGTGGCAGAACAAATACTGGCTCGTCTATCACGCATATCCGGGCGAAGGCTATGAGGAAGGTTCCGCCAAGATCGGTCTTGCCTGGACGGAAGATGAACAGCTGCTGGCGTGGCACCGGCTGCCCGACCCCATCCTGACGCCGGAGGAAGGCGCCGATTGGGAGCAAGGCGGTCTGTACAAAGAGTGCCTCGTCGAGCACGGAGGCAAGTTCTATTTGTTTTACAACGCCAAAAACACGAATAAAGGACGCTGGATCGAACAGACGGGCGTCGCCTTCTCGACGGATCTGGTGAATTGGACCCGGTATGAGCAGAATCCGGTTCTGCAGGTGACGCCGGATGGGTGGGATTCCGGCTTTGCCAGTGATCCTTGCGTGCTGTATGACCAGGACCGTAATCAATGGGTTATGTATTACTTCGGGTATAACTACAAGCAAGCTCAAGAAGGAATCGCTCTCTCCCCTGATTTGCTGCATTGGGAGAAACATCCCGAACCGATCATTCGGGTCGGCGAAGAAGACAGCATCGACGCTATTTTCGCCCATAAGCCCTCCGTTATTACGCACCAAGGCGTGCTTTATCATTTCTATTGCTCTTGCAGGCGGTACCGGGAAGGCGATCCAGCCAAAAACTTCGGCAAAGAGTTCCGAACGATCACATTCGCAGCGTCACATCCGGTGGCAGCGCAAACTTGATGACAAAGGAGTCCAGATCGATGCACGTCGATGAAATGTTTGTTGAAAGCATGCGCACTCCGCTCGGAATCGACGTCCGCCAGCCGGCTTTCAGCTGGAGCTTCGGCGCTGCACAGCAGCGGGCTCAGCTGCAGACGGCCTACCGGATACTCGTCGCCGACGGTGAGGATAAGTTACGGCAAGGCCAAGGCTTGCTTTGGGATAGCGGCAAATGCTCCAGCCGCAACAACGCGCACGTTCCCTACCAAGGTCCCCCGCTTCAGTCAAGGCTTCGGTATTATTGGCAAGTGCAGGTTTGGGACCGCCAAGGGCAAATGACCGAGAGCGCTGTCTCTTGGTGGGAGATGGGACTGCTGGATGAGAAGGATTGGGGCGCTCGATGGATTGCCGCATATGAATCCGAGCCGGACGGCAAGCCTGCTCTCCCGTTATTCAGACGCGAATTTCACCTCGACAAGCCGGTTTCGAGCGCGAGAGTTTACATCTGCGGATTAGGCCAGTACGAGCTGCGTTTAAATGCGCGGAAAGTCGGCGATCGCGTGCTGGAGCCAGGATGGACAAACTATGACAAGACTTGTCTCTACTGCGTCTATGATGTGACGGAGGAGCTGTCGGAGGGCGGTAACGCGATCGGTGTCATGCTGGGGAACGGCTTTTTCAATGTGACCGGCGGGCGTTACAGTAAATTCAAACGGTCATTCGGTACGCCGAGATGTCTGGTTCAATTGGAAATCACACATACGGACGGCACCCTGACGCAAATTGTCAGTGACAGCGGGTGGAGCGCCGCCCCCGGGCCGATTACGTTCTCCTGTATATACGGAGGGGAAGACTATGATGCGCGCCGGACGCCAAAAGGCTGGGACCGGTATGAAGGAGCAGCCGGCGATGCCTGGAGGCCCGCCCGGGAGGTTAATGCCCCTGCCGGACAGCTGAAGGCTCAAGCGTTCCCGCCGCTCCAAGTGAAGGAAACGTTGCGTCCCGTCCAGATATCGGAACCGGCTCCCGGCGTGTTTGTGGCCGATTTCGGGCAGAACTTCTCCGGCTGGGTGCAAATTCGCGTCAAAGGTCCCGAAGGCGCACCGATCGCCATGTCACCGGCCGAACTGCTGAAGGAAAGCGGCACAGTGAACCAGAAGTGGACGGGATCCCCCACCAAATTCACTTATGTACTGAACGGGAACCGGGAAGACGAAGTCTGGTCGCCACGATTCAGTTACACCGGCTTCCGCTATTTGCAGATCGAGGGCGCCGTGCCTGCGGATAAAGCCGTTGACGGCCAAGACGTTCCCGTCCTTCTCGCGATCGAAGGGCAGATGATTTATCCGGATATGCCGATTCACGGACATTTCGCTTGCTCGCACCCTCTTTTGAACCGCACGCATGAAATCATCAATCGGGCTATGCTCAGTAATATGAAGAGCATTTTTACGGATTGTCCGCACCGGGAGAAGCTGGGCTGGCTGGAGCAAGTGCATTTGATGGGCCCTTCCCTAGCCTATAACTATGACGTCGAACGGCTGCTAGTCAAAACGATGGAGGATATCCGGGATGCGCAGCTTCCAAACGGGATGGTGCCGACGACCGCACCGGAATATGTCGTTTTCTCGGAGCAGTGGCGGTGTTTCCGGGACTCTGTTTCATGGGGCGCAGCTTACATTCTCACCGGCTGGAACTTGCTGCATCTCTACGGCAACCGCCGGGTATTGATCGAGCATTATGAAACGATGAAAGCCTATATCGAGTATGTGAAATCCAATTCCGACGAATTGATTGTCCGGGAAGGCCTTGGCGATTGGTACGATGCCGGGAGCAATCCGCCCGGTTTCGTGCAGAATACGCCGGTCGCGCATACGGAAACCGCGATGTTCTACCATATCGCCGATGTGTTCGCGCAAATCGCCGCACTTTTGCATCAAGACGATGATGCAGCCGCTTATGCGAAGCTTCGCGAGAAGATCAAGAGGGCTTTCAACGCCGCATTCTGGGATTGCGAGAAAGAACAGTATGCGTCAGGCAGCCAAAGCTCCAATGCCATGCCGCTTGTGTTGGGTTTGACAGACCCTTCTTCTAGAGAAAAGGTGCTTTCTCATATCATCGAAGACATCGAACGGCACGGCTATCATACGACGGCAGGCGATGTCGGCCATCGATTCGTACTGCTTGCCCTCGCTGAATACGGACGTTCGGACATCGTCTACGCGATGAGCCGCCAAACCGATCACCCGAGCTATGGCTATCAGATCGTCCACGGCGCAACGACATTGACTGAAGCTTGGGACGGACCGACCGTCGGCAAGTCGCAGAACCATTTCATGCTGGGGCATGTGGAGGAATGGTTCTATCGGGATTTGGCGGGCATCCGGTACCGGATTGATCCTGTCGACGAGAGCTGCAAGCTTGTCGTCAAGCCGGCGATCGTAAACGGCTTGGATGAAGCTTCTGCAGACTGCAGGCTGCCTGCCGGACAAGCGAAGGTCGCTTGGAAACGCCATGAACACGGTCGCCTGACGCTCGACATCACCGTTCCCGTGAACTGTACGGCGGAAATTTATGTGCCGTCCGAGTCATTGGATACCGTATTGGAAAGCGGCAGACCGATTAAAGAAGTGGCATCCGTTCAAGTTCTCCGGACGGAAAACCGCCATTATATTGTTATTGAGGCAGGCTCGGGCAGCTACCGGTTTGAGAGCCGACAATGCCGAGCCTGAAATTTGGACCAAGAGGTGCCGCCATGATCGATCGAAAATCTTTAGTTCAACGCCACAATCCGGTTATTACCGAATTCGATAAATTCAGTTCCCTCTCCGTCGGCAACGGGAATTACGCTTTCACGGTTGATGCGACCGGTCTGCAAACCTTCCCTTCGCTATACAAAGACGGGGGCGTGCCGCTCGGCAATTTCTCCAACTGGGCGTGGCACACGCATCCGAATCCGGAAGGCTATCGCGCGGACAAATTCCCGCTCACCTATTACCCCACCTTCGGTGGGAGAAGCGTCGGATTCCCGTATATGCCGCCCGGACAAATTACCGAAGAATACAAATGGCTGAAGTTCAATCCGCACAAGCTGCATCTCGGTATCGTTTCGTTCCGACTTCTGCTGCCTTCCGGCGAGGAAGCCTCCGCCGAGGACTTGAAGGACACCCGGCAGGTGCTCGATCTGTGGAGCGGCCGAATCGACAGCCAATTCGCGCTGAACGGGCATACCGCAAGCGTAACCACCTGCTGTCATCCGAACCAGGATTTGATTGCCGTGCGCATTCGATCCGGATTGATTCGGCATGGGTGTCTGCAGCTCGCTTTTCATTTCCCTTACGGTACTTGGAAATTCGCCGGTACCGATTGGGACAAATCCAGCCGGCATGAGACGGATTTCGTCATGCGCAGCGGCAATGCCGTGCAGATCGACCGGAAGCTGGATGAGGATTCCTATGCCGTATCGGCAGCCTGGTCGAACGGAACTTTGGCTCGCAGTGAGCAGGATAGCCACCTGCTGCTTCTGACCCCTTCGCCGGATTCCGAGGAGTTCGAGCTGCGGTTTCGGTTCACTCCGGCGACCGATGAGTCGGAGCTGCCGTCCGTCCTCTCTACGCTAAACAGCGCCGAGGCGCATTGGCGAAGCTTCTGGATCTCCGGCGGCGCGATAGATCTCTCCGGCAGCCAAGACCCGCGGGCGCACGAGTTGGAGCGAAGAATCGTGCTATCACAGTATTTGACGGCGATTCAGTCCTCCGGCACGCTTCCGCCAGCGGAATCCGGGCTCACCCATAATAGCTGGGCAGGGAAATTCCATCTGGAGATGCACTGGTGGCACTCCGTTCACTTCGCACTCTGGAACCGGCCCGACTCCTTGGCGAACAGTCTGGAATGGTATGAGAGCATTCTGGGCGCAGCCCGCGCGCTCGCTGCCTCGCAAGGCTACGAAGGCGCAAGATGGCCGAAATGCGTCGCTCCCGACGGTGTGGGCGGCCCTTGCTATATCGAGCCATTCCTGATTTGGCAGCAGCCTCACCCGATTTATTATGCGCAGCTGCTGTATACCATTCATCCCAGCCGGGACACCCTGGAGAAATATGCCGAGATTGTCTTCGAAAGCGCGGCATTCATGGCTTCCTTCGCCGAATGGGACAGCGAGCGTGAGCGTTATGTGTTAGGCCCTCCTGTGGCGCCGGCCCAAGAAATATTCGATCACGCTGTGACGATGAACCCGACCTTCGAGCTGTCGTACTGGGCGTTCGGGTTATCGACGGCGCTTGCTTGGAAGGATAAGCTCGGACTCCCGAGGGTTGAGAAATGGGAGCACGTATTAACCCACTTGTCCGAGCTGCCCGTCACGGACGGTCTGTACGTGTCCGCCGAAACAGCTCCCGACACGTTCACCAATGGGAGCGGAACGAAAGACCACCCGACGATGCTGGCACCGCTCGGCATTCTTCCGGGCTGCATGGTGGATCGCGAGACGATGCTGAGAACGCTACACGAAGTCGTTCGAGCGTGGGATTGGGATGCCACCTGGGGGTGGGACTATCCGCTGGTGGCGATGACGGCGGCCCGGCTCGGCGAAGGCCGGCTGGCCATCGACATGCTCTTGACCGACAAGGTGACCAACACTTACTTGCCGAACGGTCACAACTATCAGCGCAAGCCGTTAACCGTCTATCTGCCTGGAAACGGCGGGCTGCTGAGCGCTGTGGCCATGATGGCTGCCGGGTGGGCTCATGGACCGGACACCGATGCACCGGGCTTTCCGCAGGACGGCACATGGAACGTGAAGCATGAGGGTCTGGTCCGGATGCTATAGGTGCGTGCGGCGGGCCTTGCTGCATGGCGGCCGAGCCCGCACGGCGCGGCTAACGGACACCACGGCCGTTAATGCTGCCATACTCGGCTCGCTTCAACTCTAACGGACACCGGAGACGTTATTTGCCGATTTTCGGGGGAATTCCCCCCGAAATGAGCAAATAACGGCGCTGGTGTCCGTTACATATTCGCAGCAGCCTATTGGGCCCATGCAAGGGCTGCTGTGTCCGTTAGCGGGCTGGGCGGCGCAAGCTTCCCCCGCGAACGCGACCTCGCCGACCGGGCGGGCGGCGCGCAGTCCGCGCGATGCTTGCCGCTTCGGCGGCGGGGCTGAGCCTCGCCGGTCCAGCACGGCCAAGCCCGCACGGCGCGGCTAACGGACACCACGGCCGTTAATGCTGCCATACTCGGCTCGCTTCAACTCTAACGGACACTGGAGACGTTATTTGCCGAATTTTCGGGGGAATTCCCCCCGAAATGAGCAAATAACGGCGCTGGTGTCCGTTACATGTTCGCAGCAGCCTATTGGGACCATGCAAGGGCTGCTGCGTCCGTTAGCGGGCTGGGCGGCGCAAGCCTCCCCCGCGAACGCGACCTCGCCGACCGGCTGGACGGCGCGCATTGTCCGCGCAACGCTTGCCGCTTCGGCGGTCCCGCCACGCTTGCCGTCAGCCGGCAAACCCACCAACAAAGGAGCTTAGCGCATCAAGCGCTCAGCTCCTTTATCTTTTATCGCCTTCCCTGAGCCGACGGGAGAGTGCCCATAAGCGGACGCCTGCCGATAAATCCCACGTCAGTCCCCCTTGGCCACAAAGGCCGTCGGCGACATCGAGGTAAACTTCTTGAACATTTTGAAGAAATAAGAGGTGTCGTAATAGCCCAAATACTGCGAGATTTCCGTAACGCTCATACTTGAATTCACCAATAAATTACGCGCCTCCAGAATCCGCAGCTGATGCATATATTGGATGGGAGATTGTCCGTTAACCTCTTTAAACAAGGAGATCGTATAGTTGGGTGAACGCTGAATCATCTCTGCAAGCTGCTCGATCTGGATGGGGGAGCGGTAGTTTTCCAGAAGATAGTGCTGAATGGTTTTAGCCAGCTTCATCTTGATTGGCGACAGATCCAGCGCCTCCGCTTCACGTCCGACCAGAGCCAGCAGCTCATGCAGGATGCCTGTGCGAATGAACTCGAACATATACTTCCGCTCCATATCCTCCCTGTACAGAAGCATAAACCGTTGTTTGAAATACTCGAAATTGCGAATTTTCAAATGTAACAGACGCCCGTTCTTCAAGAACGGAATACCGGTATCCCCCTCATTCATACCGTAATGATTGTATTGGAACAATACGGTATATTTCTGATGCGGCTCTTCATTCCCATTCTCGGCCGCCCGGCTGGTCCCCTTAGGTATAAGCAGCATATCCCCTTCTTCGGCCATCCGTTTCTCCCCGTTCAAGGTGTATAACACTTTCCCCCGAGTAACCAACACGAGTATATGATAATTAATGATATCGAGCTGGTTGCGCCAGTTAGGAATGAGATTGTCAAAATACGTGGAATAGATCGTTAGCATGCTGCATGCCGCCTCCTTATGCCCTTAAGCCCAAGATCTAATATGTAGTAATATACACTATAGTATGGCTTGTTTCCTCGAAAATTTGAAGGTTACACCTATGAATCGGAGTAGTTTTATACAATTAATAATTGAATTATACATGGACGCCAAAATCAGCCGATCCTATAATTTACAGTATCACCCCTAAGATTGAAAGCGATTTCCTAAAGCGATTATAAGGAGGAATGTCCCTATGAAGCTTAGCCTGCGTACAATGACGCAAGCCATTGCCGTTAGCAGTCTGATTTCACTGAGCGCCTGTTCCACGGCGGATTCCCCGCCCGCAGCTTCGGCACAAGCAAATGCCGCCGGTGGTAGCCCTGGCGCCGATAACGGTCAAGTCGTCTTACGCATCATGGACTGGAGCGACAGCGTCAAACAATTGCGCGAAGAGTTCCACCGGAAGTTCACGGAGAAATATCCGAACATCAGAATTGAGTATACACAATTGACGATCGACCAATTCAAAAATACTGTACTGACAGCGGTCAAAACGAATGACGCCCCGGATTTATTTCCCGTCCCCACCGGTATGAAGCTTACGACTTTGGTGAAAGAAAACTGGTTTCAGCCTCTAGATCCATTCATTGACGATACCTTCAAAAACATGTTCGTCGAAGGTACTTTTCAGAACGGCACCACGATGGTAGACGGTAAAATTTACTCCATTCCCGAAGCCCTTTCTCTCCCGAGCACACTTGTCTTCTATAACAAAAAGCTGTTCAAGGAAGCAGGACTCGATCCCCAGAAACCACCGGTTACATACAATGAGTTTCGTGACTATGCGCGAAAAATTACGGCGGCCGGCAAAGGCAAATATTACGGCATTATCGAAGGCGGCAAACAGAGCAATCGTTGGCTTTCCACGCTGAGGGAATGGTCCTCGCTCGGCGGCAGCGGCCTGAACGGCAGCGCGCCGGTAAGCTTGGTTACGAAGCAGCCGACCTACGATTCGCAGCCTGTACTCGATCTCTTCGCCTTGTTCAAAGGCTTGGCGCAAGACGGCAGCTTCCATCCCAAAACGATGAGTATCTCGGCTCCGGAAGCCCGGGCGTTATTCGCTCAAGATCAGGCGGGATTCATTATCCAGGGAGCATGGAACGTGGGGGTATGGAATAAAGATAATCCCCAGTTGGACTACGGTGTGATGGCCCCTCCGCTGCCCGAATCGGGGCTGAAGGGCTCGATCCCGGTCACGAGCAATTCGGCTTGGATCGGACTCTCCGCCAAATCCAAGCATCCGAAGGAGGCTGCGCTATATTTGAAGGAATTTTATGGCGGCGATTTTTTTCAAGCCAAACGAGTTGAATCCGGAGATTCCTTCTCGGTCGTGAAAGGCGTTAACGAGAAGTATGCCAAAGCACCGCAGTTGAAAGCTTATTACGATATCGTTCAACAATATGGGCGTATGATTCCGGACCCCAGTGTGCGCAATCCGGATACAGCCGCTATTTTTGCAGAGTTCAAGGACGTACACCCGGACGCCGGAGAGATTCTGTCGGCGGTCGTCGCCGGAGCCATGAAGGATGAGAAGAGCGCGCTTGCCTTATATTCCAAACAGCTTGGAACTGCCTGGAACAGCGCGATCGAAGCGGCCAAGGGCAAAGGTGCCAAAGTGTCCGGTTCCGACTTCGAGTTCCCGAACTGGGATCCGATGAAGAATTATACGGCGGACGATTATAAAGCTCTGAAGTAATGGCTTCGAATGAGGAGGATTGACATGGAGAATGTCATTTCAGCACCTGAGCAGCATCGGTCCGTGCCCCGGACCCGCAGTAAACGCCGCCGTGCCATTCAGCTCTGGTGTTGGCTGTTTATTGCACCGAACTTGATTTTTTACGCAATGTTCCAAGGATGGCCTATCCTCATTAACTGGTACTATGCCCTGCATGACTGGTCGGGCCTCAGCTCGGACATGCCATTCGTCGGGTTGCAGAACTTCAAGGAAATCACCCAAGATTTGTACTTCTGGAAGGCCTATGCCAACAGCTTCAAGTTTATGTTGGGGTCCGTTCCTCTGCTTCTGCTGCTGGCCCTGTTCCTTGCCCTCGTGCTGAACAATCCCAGGCTGCGGGGAGCGACGATTTACCGGACTCTGTATTTCATACCGGTTGTCACGACAGCCTCCATCGTCGGGATCATTATGGTGTATATTTGGGGCTCGGATGGCGCCGTCAATGCTTTGCTTACCGCGCTTGGTATTATCGATCAACCGATTAACTGGCTTGGCGACGCCAAATGGGCAATGACAACGGTGATTATGATTTATGTGTGGAAAAACCTCGGCATGAATATGATCTACTGGCTGGCAGGACTGCAAACCGTCCCCCGGGAGCTGTACGAGGCCGCCAGGGTGGACGGGGCCGGCCATCTGCACACTTTCTTCTCTATCACGCTGCCGCAAATCATTCCGATCGGCCTTGTCATTCTGCTGCTGAATATCGCCGGATCCTTGAAAGTGTTCGATCTCATCAAAACGATGACGGAAGGCGGGCCTTTCTACGCTACAGATGTGGTCTCCACGTACATTTACCGGTATGCCTTCTCCAGTGAAATGGGCTTGCCGCGTATGGGGTATGCATCCGCAGCCGGAATTCTCTTCGCTTTCACGATCATCGTGGTTGCCGTCATCCAGTCCTGGGTCAATAGCAGGTTGAAGAATTCCAGCAGAGGAGAGCGCCTATGAATTCATTGGAAACCAAAGCACTCCATCGCAATGTCAAGTCGGTTCGCGGAATTCTCCTGCACATTGTTCTCTCTGCCCTAGCATTCCTCTGGATCTATCCGTTTCTATGGATGATTTCGGCTTCATTCAAAAGCCAGGATGAATTTTTCACCAAAGGGCTCAGCTTGATCCCCTCGTCCCTGCATGTATCCAACTTCGTCCGGGCATGGGATGCCGGCCATTTCGACCGGTATTTCCTGAATTCGATCGTCATCACGGTTGCGGTCATCTTCATTGTACTATCGATAACTTCCACGTGCGGTTATGCGCTTGGCAGATACGCCTTTGCAGGCAAGCAATTCATCATAACCGTTCTGGCCGCCAGCATCTTCGTGCCTCTGGAATTTTCGATCATCCCGGTATTCGAATTAATCAAGCACTTAGGATTGATGAACTCGCTTGCGGGCATCATTCTGGCCGAATCCGGCGGCGGACATCTCGTCTTCGTGCTCTTATTCGCAGGCTTCTTCCGGCAAGTGCCCAAAGAGCTTGAAGAAGCTGCGATTATGGACGGCTGCGGATTTCTGCGTACTTTTTTCCATATCATGCTGCCTCTCTCCAAACCGATTGTCGGCAGTGCGGTCATCATGCAGTTCATCTGGACGTGGAACTCGTTCCTGCTTCCTCTCGTTCTCACGTTAAGCAATCCCAATTTGAGAACTTTGGCTGTAGGTCTGTATGCGCTGCGCGGTGAAAATATCGTCGACTGGACGGGCATCGCTGCGGGAGGAACGATTGCCTTGGTTCCGATTATTCTTGTATTTCTGCTGCTTCAGCGCTACTTTGTCGACGGCATGGCCGGCGCCATTAAAGGGTAACCCAAATCATTTCGAAGGAGAATGTCTATATGAAACGAAACAAAACGAGAGTCCTGCTGCTGGATCTGGATTCCACCCGCCCGGATCATTTGGGCTGCTACGGCTACCACCGGAATACATCCCCCAATATTGACAGCATCGCCAAAGAAGGCGTTCGCTTTACGAATTATTACACCTCGGATGCGCCATGTTTTCCGTCGCGCACCGCTCTGATGACAGGCAGGTTCGGTATTCACAATGGCGTAGTCGGCCATGGCGGGACGGCTGCGGATGTCCGGCATGAAGGAACGGACCGGGCTTTCCGCGACCGTCTGGGGAAAGAATGCTTGCCGGCCATTTTCCGCAATACCGGCATGAAGACCGCTCTAATTAGCCCATTCGCCGAGCGTCATTCGTCCTGGACCTTCTATGCCGGGTTCAATGAAATGCATAACACAGGCAAAGGCGGCATGGAATACGCCGAAGAAGTAACGCCCGTGGCTCTGAACTGGATCCGCCAGCATGCGCAGGAGGATAATTGGTTCCTGTACGTAAACTACTGGGATCCGCATACGCCCTACAGGACACCGGAAGATTTCGCCAATCCATTCGAGCAAGACCCGCTTCCCGCTTGGATTACGGATGACGTGCTGGCTGCCCATATGAACAAAATAGGACCGCACAGCGCGAGCGAAATCAATATGTATGACAATCGTACATTGCCGCAGTACCCGCGCCACCCCGGGGAAATTACGGACAGAGCCGGCCTGCGAACGATGATCGACGGATACGATATGGGCATCCGCTACATGGATGAGCATATCGGCCGCCTCTTCCAAGAGCTGAAAGATCAAGGTGTCATGGACGACCTGATCGTCATTATTACCGCCGATCACGGTGAAAATATGGGCGAGCTGGGCATTTACGGCGAACATGGAACGGCAGATCAAGGCACGTGCCGTATTCCGATGATTATACGCTGGCCGGGACTCATGTCCAATCACGTGGACAATAGCCTGCACTATCATTTGGATCTCACTCCGACGCTGGCCGAACTGCTGGATGCGCCCGCTTCTCCGAGCTGGGACGGAGCCAGCTACGCTGCCGCCCTTCGCACCGGCGAATCGTGCGGAAGAGATTTTCTCGTTATTTCCCAATGCGCGCATGTTTGCCAGCGAAGCGTCCGGTTCGGGGATTGGCTGTATATCCGAACCTACCACGACGGCTATCATCTGTTCGACAAAGAGATGCTGTTCCACCTCGGCCGCGACCCGCATGAACAATATAATCTGGCGGCCGAGCACCCTGAAATTTGCCGGGAAGCCGTCTATTATTTGAATGAATGGCATGATGAGATGATGCACAAGATGCCGTTCGACGTTGATCCCCTATGGACCGTAATGAAAGAAGGCGGCCCTTACCATGCCAAAGGCTTCCTCCCGGACTATGTGAAGCGTCTGGAGGAGACGGGGCGCTCGTATGGGATCGAAGAACTGAAACGGCGTCATCCGAGGGAGTTCGCCTAAAAACAACGAAGCTGCCGTGTTGGTTCACGGCAGCTTCATCTTTCTTTTCTGTAGTACAACGGAACATGTCCCGTAACGGACTTGAAGACTCTGCCGAAATGCGTGACACTGCCGAACCCGACCTTCTTCGCAATCAGACTGACTTTCATCGACGTTTGCTCCAGCAGCTTCTTCGCTTCTTTGATCCGCACGCTGTTCAAATATTCCACGAACGTGAAGCCTGTCGCCTCTTTGAAAAAACGGCTCAAATAATAAGGACTGACGTAAAATTTCTCAGCCAGCACGTGAAGCGGCAGGTCCTGCATATAATGGCCGTTCATATAACGAACAACCTCCGAGATTCTTTCGTGCATAGGGCTTGGCGACTCCGCCTGCTCCATGCTGTTCGCCTTCACATGCCGGCAGCAAATGATCAGCAGCTGCAGCACCAAAGTCTGCGCATACATCTCGAAGCCGGACCTGCTGTCCTGGATTTCCTGCATGATTGTGCGCGCAAGCGCCTCAAGGGTATGCCGGTCATGCAGAGGACATTTGACGATGATGTACTCGTTCTCGAACAGCGGCTGTAAGATGTCCCGATAAGCGGGATTGACGGCTGCCATATACTGCTCATGAATATTAACAATGAGCCGCTCGTGCTCGGGCATCTCTGCATTGGTTGTCCGATGGAGAATATTCGGAGAAATAATAATGACATCCCCCTCGTTCATGACCAGCGTCCTGTCTTTTATGAAAAATGCCCGATTGCCGGACATCAAATAGTAGATTTCGAAGGTGCTGTGAAAATGACTGATCGGCATATGGTGGCTTAACGCCTTCCGGTGAGAGACCGAGAAGGTGCTGTCTTCATTATTGTATTGGAAACTCCCCATCGAATTCCGCCTCCCCACTCTCTTGTCACTCATTATACGCCTCTGCATAAATCCTGCAAGATATAAGAAGAAATCCGAGTTTTAAGCAAAAAATGTACATATTCCTCTGCTAAGATAAGGTGTATACAAGTGAAAAGGAGAGTACAAAATGAATTCTTCTCAATCCAATCTTAAAATCGAGAATATCGGTCGCGAAGCTTTCACTCCGCTAGAATGGGCGGAAAAAGCGTGCGAGGCGCTCATGACAAAATTCGAACCGGAACAGCTTCCGCCGGACCGTTTTCACTATCACCAGGGTGTGTTCCTCTCAGGGATGGAGAAATGCTGGAAGGAAACGAAGAAAGAGAAATACTATGACTATCTGAAGCGGTGGGTGGACAGCCAAGTCCTTGCCGACGGCAGCATCAAAAAATACAAACCCGATGAGCTGGACGATATCCAGCCCGGTGTACTTCTCTATAACCTGTATGAGCAGACGGGAGACGAGCGGTATAAAAAAGCTTTGTATACGCTGGTGCCGTTACTCAAGTCTTGGAAAACAAATCCGTCCGGCGGGTTCTGGCATAAGGAGCATTATCCGAATCAAATGTGGCTGGACGGTCTGTATATGGCCGGCCCGATTGCCGTCCAATTCGGCCAGACGTTCGGCGAAAGCGAATATTTCGACATGATGACGTTCCAAGCGATTCTGATGGAGCAGCATACGAAGGACCCTAAGACCGGATTGCTGTACCACGGTTGGGACGAGACCAAAGCGGCTTCGTGGGCTGACCCCGAGACGGGGTTGGCACCGGAATTCTGGGGACGCGCAATCGGCTGGTATCCTGTCGCCCTGCTGGAAATGTTCGAATACCTTCCCGAGAACCATAAGGACAAAGCGCAGTTGGTCAGCATCCTGCAAGACCTGCTGATCGCCTTAACCAAATACCAAGATGCCGACACGGGCCTATGGTATCAAGTCGTGGACAAAGGCGACCGGGCCGATAATTGGCTGGAAAACTCCTGTACGGCTCTGTACGTACATGCCATTGCCAAAGCCGTGCGGTTCGGCTACCTCGACGTCAACTATTTGCAATATGCCTGGAAAGGCTATCAAGGCGTTATCGATACGTTGAAGTTCGATGAGAACGGCAACGTCGTCATCGGCCAAATCTGCATCGGCACAGGGATTGGAGACTACGCCCACTACATCGCTCGGCCTACCAGCGAGAATGATTTGCACGGCGCAGGCGCCTTTATTCTCATGTGTGTGGAGATGAGCTTGGCGCAGCAAACGAATTTGTAGCTACTGCCGGGCGCAGTGCCGCCGCTTGCCAAGCCGCTGCAGCCGCCGCGCCTCGGCCGCCTCGGCCGGCTCGGTCGGCCAAGCTAGGTTGGCCGGCTAACGGACACAGCGGACCTTATTCGGCAGTTCGAGGCCGGCATGAGATTCTAACGGACACGGGAGCCGCTAATCGCCCATTCGGGCGTCGTTTTGCCATAAAAGCCGGCAAATAATAGCTCCGGTGTCCGTTACATTTGAAACACGGCCGGTTTCACCCGAATAGCGGCCGTGGTGTCCGTTACGGCACAATTAAACAAGGCCCCTCTGCCGCGACAGAGGGGCCTTGTTTATGTATCAAACCGTAATGACATCCATTCCGCTATCGCGAAATTGCCGGACCGCACTCTCCGAAATCCCGCTGCCTGTGATCAGGGTATTGATGGACGTACACGGAGCGACGGTATGCAGGGAGACTTTGCCGATTTTGCTGTCGTCCGCTACGACGATGATTTTCTCCGCAGCCTCGATCATCCCCTTCTTCGTCGGCACAAGCTGCGCTTCCGGATGCATAAGGCCATATTTGGGATGAATGACCGGTATGCCGATGAACGCCTTCTGCACATGCAGAGATCCGAGCACATGATCGGTGAACATGCCGTTTAGCATATAGCTGGAAGGATAAAGCTCGCCGCCGGTAACGATCACTTTGATGCCGGGAGCGTCTCTCAGCTCTGTCGCAACATTCATATCATTCGTGACGACGGTAATGTTGGAGCGCTGAACCAGATTCTTGGCAATATGCAAGGTTGTCGTCCCGGAATCGATAATGATATGTTCCCCATCCTCGACGAGACTTGCCGCCATTTTGCCGATCCGGTCCTTCTGATCCAAGTGGTGGGCAGCTCTTTCGTTGAAAGACGGCTCATTATTCGTCCATTGATCGATCGTCACGCCGCCATGCGTCCTCTTGGCCAGCCCTTTCTGCTCGATCTCCTCGAGATCTCTGCGGATCGTCGCCTCATGAACGTTAAATTCCTGCGCCAATTCGGCGATGGTGGCAACACGATGAATTTTTACATATTCGACGATTCGAAATTTCCGTTCAGCCGCTAGCACAGGGCACCTCCTTCTTTGCGCAATTCTACCCCTCATAAGTTCAAAATAGATCGTTTCCGCTCAATTTTGCTTATACATTATTATAAGTTTTTTATAAGGTCAAGTAAAACTTACGACTTTTCACTATTCCGCCTTGGGCTCGTCGCGGTTCTGTATCGCTTCACCCGGAAGCAGACGGTCGAATGTGAACATGTTGGCTAACCGCAGGGGGGTGAACGCCGATGCAAAGCCTACGCTGAGCTCCGCTTTCTGCGGATGCTTGACGTCAGGTATACGAACGGCCAGCCCCTCCGGCTCTCTGAAGGACAAATCGCTGCCCGCTGTGATCAGCTGTTTATCGACAACCTCGCCCGTATTGAAATCCACGGTGGTAATGTACGTATTCCCGACAGGTTCAACCGATCCGGAAGAGCCGTATGAACTGCCTTCCAACAAGTACAAATATTGTCCGTAAGAGGCGAATCCCTGGAACGTGCCGACACTTGGCTGGACTACATCCGCAATCGGTTCATACCGGTTCCGCTTGACATCCTCCAACGCGTATACGCCGAAGTGAAATGCGCCGTCCTTCCGGTACCGCATCGTCAGCAGCTCGTTCGCCGCATCGATATTGACGGTTGTCCGGTCCGCCCCCTGGACGAGCACATGCTTCTGAAGCTCCGGCGACTGAGGGGTCAAGATTTTACCGTTCTCGAACTTGAATCTGGTGATGACCGTCCCCCAGCCATCCTTTCCTTCCGCTACGGAATTGGTTTCCGTCCATAGATAGGGGACGCCGTCCTCCGTCTCGAGGCCGATCTGCACGCCATGGCCGAATCCTTTCAAATACATGTAGCCGGTTTTGTTGCCGTCGGCGTCCAGCTGCGTCAGCGCCAGGTCGCCGTTCAGGCTGCGGTTCGCTCCGCTTACAGGTGCAGCTTCGCCCGGAAGCGTTAGCCCGCCCGCCATCAATTGAACGGTATACGTGTGCCCATTGACGTTATCGAAAGCAAACGATTGCAGAACGGTTCCGTTTTGCAGCGTTTTGTCCCGGATGAGTTCCGTCCCCTGAACGGACAAATCGAACATTTTGGCATTCCATTTGGCAGGCTTCGCGCTTGCCGTTCCATGGATAGATCCCAGCAGTGTCAACGCCACGATGCCTGCAATCCACATATTTGTTTTCATCGGCTTATTCGACCTCTCCTTCGCAATCCAAATATTGCTTCACCAGCTCAACGAACACACTCGGCTCGTCAACCGCATAACGCCGAATCCCCATGTCCAGCAATTCGAATAAATCTTTCCGTTCCAATTGGAACGGAAGCACTTCCAATTGAAGCCCCGCAGCGCTCAAATGCCCGAGTGCCTCCTTGAGGAACGCCTTCGGCAGTTTATACCGCCAAGACCGATGCTCCTCCAGGTCCTCCAGGTCCTCCAAGTCCGGCAGATGAAGCTGAACGATATCGAGCGAATCAAACCCGGTTTGGCGGACCTCCGCGAACTTGCTCACGGCCGCTTCCGGGAAGCGCGCAGGAATCCACAGCATCGTGCGAATGCCGGGAATCAACCGTTTGACCGTCTTGCAATTCTCATGATCGTTGTGAGCGAAAATAATTTGTCCGGCTGTGCCAGATTCCCGAATCTGTGCAGCCAGCACCTCCAGATCCACCTGTTTGAAGTCCAGATAGAGCTGACGCTCGGGGTGCTGCGATAGAACCGCCAATACTTCGTTCAGCGAAGGGACCTTTTCCATGCGGAACCGCTCCCCGAATTTGACGCCGGCGTCCCACTGGCGTATCTGCCCGAACGTAAGTTCGGAGATCAGCCTGTCTTGCTCAGCCTCGGGAACAGCCGTCGTTCGTTTCGGCGTCGCATCATGCATACCGATGATGACGCCATCGGCCGTTTGCCGGATATCGATCTCCGGAATCCCTCCCAGCTCCCAAGCGTAATTCATCGCTGCCATCGTGTTCTCAGGCGCTTCCGAATTCGAATTTTGGTGCGCCTGCCATTGAATGGCCTGCTTGCCCGTCAACTTGGCTTTCATGGATATGTCCCTCCGATTATTTGGATTTCAAGATACGTTCCGATTCCTTCTTGAAAGCATCCAATGAAGTATTGATATCCTTGCTGTCGTACATAATCGCTTGCATCACCGAATGGAACTCTTTCATCACTTCCGGCCATACGACACTCTTGTTCGTATCGGTCGCGAATTGCAGTTGATCGTAAGCGACTTTGCGGTTCGGTTCTTTCGTCCATAGATCCTGGAGCTGTTTCGTCTCAACCATTTTCTTAGTGAATGGCAGATAGCCGGTATCGATGATGAACTGTAAGCCGCCTTGCGGATCGGTTTCTACCCAATTGATGAATTCCCATGCCGCATTCTTGTTCTTGGAGCCGGACGTCATCGCAATATTGGCTCCGCCTGTAGGCTCGGCGTTTACTTTATCCTTCGGCATGAAAGCGGTTACCATCTTGAACTTGACATTGGATAGCGAGCCCATGACCCCTGTGGACTGAAACATCATGCCGACTTTCCCGTCCGTAAACATTTGATTGACGATGCTTCCGGAGTTTTGTGAAGGCGGGTAGTACAAGGCTCCTGTACTTTGCATATCTTTCAAGTAGCTGAACACTTTGTTGCCGATGCCGTTATCGATGAATCCGAGCGAGGTTGTTTGGTCATTGAAAAATTTGCCGCCTGCTTGCGTGATGAAAGCGATTGGATACCACGAATCGTGAACCATCGTCAAGCCATAACGTTTGTACTCGCTGCCTTCCTTGACCACAAGCGCGTTGGCCACTTTCTTCAATTCGTCCCATGTTGTCGGAACGGCAAGCCCTTTCTCATCCAGCATATCCTTATTGATATAGAAAATTGGCGTAGAGCGGTTGAGCGGCAAGGATACCAATTTATTGTTAAATGTGGAATGCCCCATCAAGCCAGGAACGAAATCGTCAGCGCTCAGCTTCGAATTTTTCATATAGGAATTGAGATCCTGCAAAACGTCGGCGTCCGCAAACTGCTCGACATAAGCCCGTTCCAGCATCGTCACATCCGGTGCGGTATTAGCTGCAATAGATTGCTGCAATTTGGTAGCGGTTTCATCATAATTGCCTTGAAACGTTCCGACCACTTCGATGTTCGGATGGGAAGCATTGAAGCGATCGATCATCGCCGTCATGTATTCGCCTGTTTTGCCGCCAAGAGAGTGCCAGAATTGAAGCGTAACCTTGCCTTTGGCCGGTTCGGACGAAGTCTTCGCCGCCGGAGCTGGAGCCGTTCCCGGAGCCGCCGACCCTTCAGATCCGCCGCTTCCGCCGGACGAACATCCTGCAAGCAAGCTTGTGATTGCGACTGCGGATACCACTAATTTACCAAATTTGTTCTTCATGTACTTACCCCTCCATCATTTGGATTAGATTGTCATACCTAAATCAAGTTATTTAATGCCGGAGTAGACGAACGCTTTGACAATGTATTTCGAACAGAACGCATATACAATCAGAATAGGAATGACCAGCACAACATTGGCAGCCATTAGAATATTCCAGTTGCTGACACCCTCGGTTTCCTTCAGCATGGAAATACCGATGGTCAGCGGTCGAACGCTGGTGGAGTCAGTCATGACGAGCGGCCAAAAGTAATCGTTCCAATGGCTGACGAAACTGAACAACACGATCGTCGCGAGTGCGGGCAGCGCCATAGGCGTCAGAATGTTCCACATAATCCGGAACTCGCTGGCATTATCCATTCTGGCCGCCTCGATAATCTCCTCAGGCGCTTGCATGAAATATTGGCGCAGCAGGAAAATCCCGAATGCATTGGACATGAATGGTAGGATTTGCGGCAGCAGCGTCTTGATCATCCCCCACTCCGCCAGCATCAAATAGACCGGAATGAATGTAACCTGGCCGGGAATCATGAAAGCCAGCAGCACCATGCCGAACAAGATGGTTTTTCCGCGGAAATTGTACTTGGCAAAGGCATATGCGGCTGGAATCATCACGATCACTTGCAGGATGATGACAGAAACGGTCACGATGACCGAGTTCCTCGTATAAGTGAGGAACGGCCCTGCGCCCATGGCGTCCGAGAAATTGTTCCACTGCGGCATGGCCGGAACCATCGTCGGCGGGAACGTCATGATTTCATCGTAAGACTGAAGCGAGGTCGATATCATCCATAGAAACGGGAATATAAAAATGAGCAGAAGCGCAATTTTGAATATAAAGCTTAAGGTTCGCTTCATGGCAAATCGGACTCTCCTTTTTCATCCTCTAGTTGCCATTAGGAATAATGGACTTTTTTGGACAGTAATCGGAAGTACAGCACGGTCAATAGCCCAATTGCCGCCATCAATACCACACCCGTCGCTGAAGCATACCCGATATTCGTTGTGCGGAACTCATAAATGTAATAGACCAGCGTGTTGGTAGCTTTATTAGGACCGCCGCCTGTCATAATTCGGACCGTATCGAAAACCTTGAAGGAACCGATCGTCATAATAATCAGGATAAAAAAAAGCTGCGGCGAAATCATCGGAATCGTGATGGAGAAAAGCACACGAAATTTACTGGCGTTGTCAATGGCTGCCGCTTCAAGGATCTCCTTCGATATTCCCCGGATAGCCGCAATAATAATCAATGCATAATAGCCGATGCTGTGCCATACCGAAACGAGAATAACCGAGACAAGCGCCGTTCTCGAGCTCTGCAGCCACTGAGACGGAGGCAGACCGAGCGCTTTCAACATGTAATTGAGATAGCCGACACTCGGCTCCATCATCCAAAGCCAAACGAGCGCAATGGAGACGATCGAAATAATATGAGGCGTAAATATCCCGACTTGGATGAGAGAATTAAACTTGCTGCTATGGCTTAACCAGACGGCAATAATCAGGGATAAGGCCAACGTCAGCACGACGACCCCGACCGTATACAAGCACGTATTCCACAACGACTTGTAAAAGTCTTCTCGCGTGAAGATCTCGGCGAAATTATCCAGTCCGATGAATCGGCTCTTCGCCTTGTTCAGCATGTTGTACTTGAAAAAGCTCAAGTACACTAGATACAAGATAGGGTAAATCACAAAAACTAAGATGCCTGCCATAGCCGGCGCAATCATAACATAGGGGCGAAGCTTGCTCCAAAGCCTCATCTTGTTCAAATGAATCCTCCTTCCACTAGGGTCCGTGAGTAATACCTGCGCGATAATGTTCAAAATTATGTGGTAAACGCTTTCTTTTGTGCTTAGATAAGTTTACTTCAATTCATTATTTTTGTCATTACTCGAATTTGCTTCTGCTTCTGAGCTTCCATTCACCACTTGATGTCCAATAAAACCTTCTGCCACCCCCTGTTAGCTTCTGCAAACTCCATGGCGTGCGAGAAATCTTCAGAGGATTGGATTGACTTCCGTTCATTCGGCAGCAGTTTTCTCAAAGTCGCCTGGCACCGCACATCTTTCATCGCTTCCAGCACGGGAATGAAATCAGGGATGGAGCTCCGGCTGCTGCCTCGCATTGTGATGCCTTTCTCCAGAACGTCGCGCGTATTAATGGGCACCCTGTCTTCGGTGACTCCCATTAGGATAAGATGACCTCCGGGATTCAAAACATCAATCGCTTGATTAATGGCGCTTTCTGAGAATTTGCCCCCGGTGCATTCCAATGCGACATCATATTTGCTGCCTTGGGAGAAGTCGTAATCCTGCACCAGCCTGCAGGTTGCAAATTCGAACTGCGCCAGCTTCTCCGGAACGGCGCCGAACACCGTCAGCCGGTCTTGGCTTACTCCATAAACATGATGAAGCATCGCCGCCGCCAAATATCCGACCGGACCGTCTCCGAACACGACAACGCGCGCCTCCTTCAGCGTCTCCGCAATATGGCTGAGCGCTTGATAGGATACGGAACTGAGCTCCGTCAACACGGCAATCTCATCCGGCACTTCATCGGGAATCGGGATCGCGCTTGCGGCCGGGATGACCAGCCGGCTCTGCATGATGCCGTCCGTCCCGCTCCCCAAGAAGCGCCCGCGTTCGCAATAGTTCATTCCTTTGCCGCTTCTGCACGATTCGCAGCAGCTCTGGCGGTCCGCCCCATCCAGCAGATAACCCTGAATATTCGGAACGATAACAACCCGCTCGCCAACTTTCACATTCGGCGATGCGCTCGCCTTCACGATTCCGATCCCCTCATGGATGAGCGCCATAGGGAGCTTGCGTTCCAATGCTTCCGCTCGCCGTTGACCGCTGTAATAGCGCAAATCTGCATGACAGACGCTGCCCAGCGACGGTTCCACAACGACCTCCCAATCATGAACTTCCTTCTCAAGAACCTTCTCTTCCACCACATGGGGCTTGGTGAGGCGGTACACACGAGATTGGACGTAATTCGGTTTTCCTTCAGCCTGTTCCACGTACGATTCCTCCCAACTTCATCTCTCAAGCTCTTTAATGTTCATTTTATGCATTAATAAGTTCATTAATGCTCGTTATTGCTTGATTAGAGTATATATCGACGATTTATTCGGCGTCAAGCATTAATTTTATGCGTATTTCATGCTTTGTTACTGACTTGCAGGACTGATTTACAGCAAAAAGAAGCATGACTACACCGTGAACGCCTGGCCTCATGGCTTGAGGTCGTTCACTGGTTGTCATACTTCTTTTCTTTTTCATACATATTGAAAAAGCACCTTGCCCCCTGGTTGATTCATTTGGAATGTAAGGATGATTTCCATGCATGTTCATACGGATTATTTCCCAGGTAATTAGGTTGAACGCTCGGAACAATAGCGAGAACACCCTCGAGGGAATTTAACGCATCTGTTATATCTGCAAGCAGCTTTTCGTTACGAGCCGTTACGATAAGTTTCAGGGAAGTTTCCGGATCCGGTACAACGCGCACTCTCTCCGATCTTTCCTCACCGTTCATCACTTGCAGATGACGAATTTGCACCTGCAGCTCCGCCAATTTATCAAAAAGATGATTTAACTTCGCCGTATTGCTCGTTACCCAGATCACGTATTCCTTGCTCCGCCGTTTCCTCATCCAATACTTCTCCCAATGATTGAGAACAAACAAGCTAAACAAGACGAGCACAGCCGCCATAATCGAAACGTAATAAAATCCGGCACCGACAGACAATCCGATGGCGGCGACTACCCAGATCGAAGCCGCTGTCGTCAGCCCTGAAACCGTTGCCCCCGTGCGCATAATCGCACCCGCGCCCAGGAAGCCGATGCCACTGATCACCTGCGCTGCCAAGCGGGCGGGATCGATCCTTACATTCGCTTCGTTAACGAATTCGTTGAACCCGTAAACCGACAAAAGCATGATCGTCGTGGAGCCGACGCAGACGAGAATATGCGTGCGCAGTCCCGCTGCATGATTGCTCCACTCGCGCTCCAGACCGATTAGCCCCCCGAGTACGACGGATAAGATCATTCGGAAAGTCAGTGACCAATCGCTAATATACCAAATTGAGTCTTGCGATAACAATCGGCGATCCCCCCTAGATAAGCTAGCTTTCAAATGCTTTGTTTGCTTTTGAATATGGAATGTTCATTTAGATTAATTTAATGCTCATAAATGTTTATTTAAATCCTATTTCATCTTTGCGGATGTGTCAAGCACATCATGGAACAGAACCACCAACATGCCGGCTGCTTCCGGTGGACAAAGAGACGGGGGTTGGCCCCTGCGTATATAAGGGCACTGGTGTCCGCCGCATAAAGAACGGGACTGGTGTCCGCTGCGCAAAGCCTGCCTCAACCAATAAGGGCCTCGCTGGCTGTTAGCGAGTGCTGCAAAATACGAACCCCGCCCGCCTAACCTAGCCGGCCGCCTTGAAGACCATTGTGGTCGAAAATTCATATACATTTCGCGTTGCGAGGGCAATATCATATAAATCTATATGAAAAATAGTATACATTTGCGTTTTTTTCCTCTTACCCCGATGAATCTATTCGAAAATTCATATAGATTCTCACAATTCGCCCGCGCAAACAAAAAAAGCCGCTAAAGCGATTATCTCCAGCTCAGCGGCTTTGATCATATTCACGACCCTTTGCTCACCCAGAACGTGATGCGGTCGCCCTGGCGGACGGCAGCTCCCGGCGTGAGGTCCTGCTTGAAAACAATCCCTTTGGCGGCGGCATTCGCCTCCAGGAAAAATTGGTAGCGCAGCCCGGCGGCTTTCGCCATCCGTTCAGCGTCTTCCCTCGTATGGGCGATCAAATCCGGGACGACGCCCGCTTGCACTTGATCGCCTCCGTCGGTTGGAGGCGCATCCGTCTGCACAGCCGCGGGCTGGGATGTCGGATTAGCCGGCGGAGCGGCTGTCGGTGCGGCCGATTGCGCAGCCGACGGCGCAGCCGTTGCTGCCGGCAGCTGAGACGCCGGCACGCGATTCGCCGATAAGGAAGGCTGCGGATTGCCGCCGCTCACAGAGGCCGGGCCCGGTCGCAGCGTTAGCCAGAGCAGCACGATCAGCGCACAGAAGCCGGCGCCGGCGAGAAGCTGCCGGCTGCGCAGCCGTAACGCTGAGCGGTCAGCAGCCTTCTTGCTGGCCGCGGCAGTGCGGGCGCGCGGCTGCGGCTGCGGCTGCGGCGCCGGCTCCGGTCGCTTCCCTTCTGGTGCCGCCACCACACTCTCCGGCTTCTTCACCTCGCGGCTGCCGAGCAAAGCTTCCAGCTCCGCTTGGAAATCGGCCAGCGTGCATTCTCCTTCATACGCCCTGCAGGCTAGCGTCACAGCACGTTCCCGCGTCTCAACCGGCATATCCGCAAACAGCCGGTTCATCTCGAAGGCGTAGGCGCTGAGCGATGATGTCGGGATATCCGTTCTGGCGCCCAGCTGGTATAGCAGCAGCGCCAATCCCGGGACACCGCGCCGGCCGTGCTTGCCTTCCGACCAGTAATTCAGGATCCGCATCCGGCCGCTATGATCCAGCCACAAATTACCTGCATCGACGGAGCATTCCGGCAGCCGGTTGCGGCGGCTTTCCCGAATGCCTTTGGCGAGCTCGCGGACATATTCAAGCGCCTTCCGGCCGGTAATATCCAGATCGATTAACCGTTCCTGCAGCGGACTTCCTGTTTCCGCCTGCAGAACAACGATTATATGACCTGCCTCCGCTCCCGCCTCAACCATGCGCATGAGGTGCGCACCGGATATCCGGCACGCTTTGGCCAGCCAGCGCAAAGCTTCATGATGCGCCAACTCATCTGTTTCTTGATAGGTATAGAGAAGAACCTCCCGCCCGAGGGTCAGATCCGTTCCCCTCGCCAACATCCCGTTCATCATCGTTTGAATCGGCTGTTCTGTCCGATAGCGATTTCCGTCAAAAGTCATGGACGTGTTCCCCCTTTATATCCATAGATATTCGCCGCGTTGCGTTTATTTGCGTCATCGGCACTTTTTCCCGGCACCGTCTTGCCTTCTCCTTCAACTTCATGCTACTGTGAGAACGAGCACTCCTACTATTCAGTAAGAACGAAAGCGAGGGAATGACGTTGCTATATGAACTGCGCATTTATACGATGCATGAGGGTAAAATGGAGGCCATTCAACAACGGTTCAGCGAGCATACACTCCGGATTTTTGAACGGCTGGGGATGAACGTCACCGAGTTCTGGATCGATCAAACAGGGCTTTCGAAGCTGTATTATGTATTGGAATATACGGACAAGGACGAACGTCAGCGGCAGTGGGACGCCTTCCGGCAAGATCCCGAGTGGATCGAGGCGAAACGCAAATCGGAGGAGAATGGACCCATCATTGAAAGCATTCAGGAAATTTTCATGAATCGAGCTTCATTTTTTGCGAAATAGCATAGAAAAGCCCGCCATTACTTGGCGGGCTTTCCAATTCGCAGCGGCAAATGAACTGCCTACTTGGTTTTCGTTCCAATCCTTCTGATCTTGGTCTCCATCGAGACTTCGAAGGACATTTCTTTATAAGCCGCTTCCCAGGCTTCCTTCGTTCTGATTTGCTTATTCCAGTATGCAGACTGCTTGGCGCGTACATATTCTCCGAAGCCAAAAATATCGCAGCCATCGTGCTGTGTTTGCTGGATGAACGCTCGAATCCCCGACTCTGCGTCCTTTTTAATTTTTTCCTCCAGCTTCTTCATATTTTCCTTCGTGATAAGTATTTCTTCGTTCGACTTTTCCTTTAAATTCCCTTCGACTTGGCATTTAATGATCGCATGTACCTTACCGTTCCTGATCTTCGTCGTTATTTTGGATTTCCGGTGCGTGGTTTGGTAAACGACCAAAGTTTCGGAGTCGGGCATTTGTTGAAGAATGCTATATCCGCTTGGGTTAATCTCTTTGACCGCCATATACTGGCCGATTTGCAGCGCCGTTGAGGAGCCTACCATTTTGTCGTTCCTGAAATAAGCCAGCCCGGCGATTTCGATATTCGATTCCTTCTTAAGTTCCAAATAAGGAATTATTCCTTCCTGGCCTTTGGCCGAACTGGCACTTAAAAACACACCCAGGAAAATGTTCGGCAGCTTCCCCATTTCTCTTGCATGCTCCAAAGTCGCCAACAAATACAAAGTAGGAACTCGCTCTAATTGCGGTGTGGCGTTCAATATATCAATCGCAAGCCCTTTGGATACGACCATCCAGACCGTTCTTCGAACTTGCGGCTGCCGGCGAAAGAAATCGTTCTCGTTCTGAATTCCCCTCTTGGCTACGGCTTCCGAGAGTACAATAACCCGCAAATGTCCGTAAAATAAACGATGCGAAAGCTGCTGCTGGAGATTCATCAGCGCATCATCAACCGTATGGCCGACGCTGCCCAGCACCCAAACCGGTTTCTGTTTGGACGGATTGCCGCCATCGCTGCCCGTTCCTAATGGAATGCGTCCCGGAACGGCAATTTGCACCGTTATTCGAATGAGATCCCTATTCGCGCCTTCATCCTGTTTCCGGATATGCGTAGCATTGCTGCTCTCCTTCTCATCGCCAGGCTTCGCCTCATCGATCCCGATCGCCAGAACGACGGCACGATCTTCGATTTCCAACCGGTCCCAGCAGCCTCCAAGCAAAGGAGCTATCAACACGAAAACAAGAATCTGTTTGATCAGATTTTGCCGCAAGTTGATCACCCCATCCAATCATCTATTCCATAATGTTATCTAAAAATGGAATTCTATGCATGGGAGGCGCCGACCAGCATCTTCATCAATTGATCCGCTTCAAGCGGCCTGCTGATCAGATAGCCCTGAATTTGATCGCAATGATACCTTTGCAGCAGTTGAAGCTGCTCCGGCTGCTCGACGCCCTCAGCGACGACAAACAGCCCGAGCTGATGCGCCATCAGGATAAGCGTAGAAACAATCACTTGACTGCGTTCGTCGTGATTCACGCGATCGATTAATGTTTTGTCCAATTTCATGCATTGTACGGGCAGCATGCACAAATATTTCATGGAAGAATAACCCGCCCCGAAATCATCGAGCGAAATAAGAAAGCCCATGGACCGCAGCTTGCCGAACACATCGATCACGCGCTCGACCATACCGATGGCCACGCTCTCCGTTACCTCCAATTCAAAATGAAACGGCTGTACCCCCTCTTCTTCAAACACATTCTGGATACACGCCAGAAAGTGGGGGTGAAGCAGTTGGGCGCCGGAAATGTTGATCGCGATCCGTATGCATACATGCTGCTGCTCATGCTCCCATCTCTTGAACTGCCGGCAAGCCTCACGCATGATCCATTCACCGACTTCATGAATCATGCCGGACGATTCCACAATCGGGATAAATTCAGCAGGAGATACCTGCCCAAGTACCGGGTTATTCCAACGCAGCAGCGCCTCTGCTCCCGTTATTTTTTTGCGCTCCGGTTCCCACTTCGGCTGGTAAACCAGCCGAAACTCTCCAAGCTCCAGCGCACTCTTCAGCTGCCTTTCGAGCAGCGATTTGCGGGCCCGCGGCGATTCGAACGCCGCGGAATACCATTGGTAATTGTTCTTGCCGGATTCCTTCACGTCCAGCATGGCCGTATCGGATTGCTTCAGCAATTGCTCGGCCGTAGTTCCATGATCTGGATATAGACTAATTCCAATACTGGCAGAAATAACGACATGTTGGCCCTGTATCAGGAACGGGTTGTGCAGACACTCCTTCAAACCGGCCGCCAGCTGCTCGATTTCCGTGGAAACCGAAATGATGCAGAACTCGTCGCCGCCCAAGCGGCACAGCCTTTCGCTATCCTTCACGCAAGCCCTCAGGCGCCGAGCAACTTGAATTAGAAGCAAGTCACCGACACTATGCCCCATCGTATCATTAATTGTTTTGAAACCGTCCAAATCAATGAACAGCACAGCGAACTGCGAACTTGTCCCCTTAGAAGTGCCAATCAGCTGCTCAAGCTGAAGATAGAACGCTTTGCGGTTCGCCAAGCCTGTCAACACATCGTGATGGGCTTGATACTGAATTTCCGATTGCGCATGCTCCAAGGACGACATCATATGATTCATAGACTTCTCAAGCTGCGAAATTTCATCGTTGCCGGAGACCCGTATGCGGATGGAAAAATCCTTGTCCATTTCAATCTTTTTCATACCGCCGATCACCCGGCTGAGTCGGATGAATATATTGTGTTCCAACAGAGCCATTGCAACGATGAATAGGGCAATTCCGGATAAGGTAAGGAAAATCAAAAAAAACTGCGTGTTTTTGCGCGCTTGCATATAGAGCTCTCTTGGAACTGAATAAGCCAGTAAAACAGCAGGTTTGCCCTCAATGTCGCTTAATAAAGCATAGCTCTTCATTGCATCCCCTTCGGTTGCCGTCCAAAATGGAATGTTCTGATACATCCGGATGTTCACGGTCGTACTAGAAGAAGGAACTTTGAACAAAGGTTCCACTAATGTGTACGTCAAGGGAATATCCGCTTTGGCCGAAATATACTGGATGTAACTGTCGTCCAGGAACCGGGCAAACAGCAGCGCCCCGCGGACAGGTCCCGCGTTATCGCTCGTCAAGATCGGATAGGAAGCGGCAATCATCGGCTTATGGTCAATCACGACCAAGCCTTCTTTGCGCGAATTGATATCCGAATGGGTTAGGAAAGAAGCATATTCTTTCTGTAAAGTTTGTATGTATGTATCCGTATTTGGCAGTCTCCTATTCCCGCCGAAATCATACGCTTTGGCAAAATAGACTTGCTTCTGATTATTCAACAGCACCGCAAGGTTGAGCCGGCTGGAAGTAAACAGAGCATCCGGATAATTGGCTGCCAAATAAGGATCGTTCATATCGAAGGGCGTTTCCTTTTGGATAAATTGATACGTTTCGTCCCAGCCTGAATAATTGATGGTCATAGCTCCAAGATTCGTATACTCGTCCGATAAAGCGATCAGCGCCCTTTTCATCCCTTCAAGGGAGTATTCCCGCTCCATCATCAAATAGTTACGAAGCATCATTCTGTCGGAAATGGTATAGAGGATCCCCATCAGCACCAGGGCGACAACTCCAACATACAGCATGAATTTACGGCGAAGTGACATACTCACACGCTTCCTTATTAATATCTGAAGGTATTTATATCGAGTGTTAGAGTTTCTATGTATAGGAAGCGCATTCCTCCAAATTTCGACAACAGCCATTATTATCCATAAACAAAGTATGAAAGAAGGGATCCGTGTGTTAGACAGAAAAAAAAGCCCCTGCAGCAGCAGGAGCAACCTCGTCTATTCGGACAACCAGTTAGCCAAATGGGTTTGCACGAAGGCATCATCGTTCAAATGCGGGTAGTCGCGATACATCCGGTCGATCTCTTCCACTTGCCCCGGGGACAGCTGTTCATGCGGATTGAGGCACCACGTGCCTTGCATCAGTCCCTGACGCCGCAGCACCTCATGAATGCCGGGGATGCAGCCCGCGAACGCGTGAGCCGGATCAAAGAAAGCCGCGTTCGTATCCGTAACTTCGATGTTGCGCGTGAACCAATCCAGCGCTATCCGTTCGTTTTTCCTCGCTTGTTTGATCTCATCCAGCAGCTCTACCGCTTTTTTCGTCCAAACCGCCCAATGACCTAGCAAGCCTCCGGCAATTCTTTTCTCAACCGGCTGGCCGTCGACCTGGAATCGGAATACGGTTAGCAAGTCATTCACGATATTATCGTCGTTGCCTGTGTACAGCGCGATTTTGTCGCGACGGTCCGAATAGCAGACGGCACGGGCCACATCAATCGTCTGATAGCGATTGAACGGCGCGATTTTGATCGCGATGATGCCGGGAATATTGGCAAACGCTTGCCAGAAATCAAAACTGAACACCTTGCCCCCGACCGACGGCTGCAAGTAAAAGCCGATTACCGGCATGCGCTCTGCGACCCTCGCCGTGCGCTCTAGAATTTGAGCCTCGCTCCACCCGCCGAGACCGCCCATCGACAGCAGGCCTGCGTCGTAGCCCAGCCCCACCGCCAAATCCGCTTCGTACAACGCCTGCTCCGTAGGGCCGCAAATGCCCGCTACTTGGATAAAAGGTCTCGCCAATGCAGCTCGTTTCACTTCTTCAGCCGCCATGCCCAGCACCTTCTCCAGCAAACGATGCTTCGGATCGCGAATTTCAAATTGCGTGGAATGAACCCCTACGGCGATGCCGCCTGCCCCGCTCGCGATATAATAACGGGTCAACGCCCGTTGGCTTCGTTCGTCCAGCAGCCTGTCGGCCCCCAATGCAAGCGGATGTGCCGGAATAACCAGACCGTCATGAAGCGCAGCTTCCTGCTGCACGGTTAGCTCCCGCCGAGTCGTCGCCATCAGAATTTCCCCTCTCTTTCTTGAAAATGCGTCGGCTTATTGATGGTCGCTCCGCCGTGCTGCACCCATTCCGCCACCCAGTCGAACATTTGCAGAAGCGAAACCCGCGGATATCCGTGGAGCTGCATGTTCTTGGACGCGTTACTCAGGAGCGCCGTAGACGACTCTTCGCCTTTGAATACAGGCTCGATGCCTAGTCTGAGGCCGAGCTGCTGGGCTGCATATTTAACCGAAATCGTTTCCGGTCCGGTGACGTTCAAGAAATTGGCCGGGCTCTGCGCCGCATCCAGGGATCGAAGCGCAATCTCATTGGCATCTCCTTGCCATATGCAGTTGAAATGGCCCATGGATAGGTCGATAGCGCGTCCATCTCGAATAGATTTGGCGATTTCTAGCAGCACGCCGTACCGCAAGTCAATGGCATAATTGAGCCGGTATATCAGCACTGGAGTGCCATTCTTGTGACTAAAGTGCTCGAACACGCGCTCACGCCCCAGACATGATTGGCCGTATTCGCCGACCGGGGCCGGGGCTACGCCTTCATGAGCGCCGCCGTAAGCGACGGGCGTGAAGGGGTACACATTGCCTGTCGAGAAGACAACGATGCGCGAGTCGCGGAATTTCTCGGCAACGCGTCCCGGCAAATACGCGTTCATGGTCCAGGTGAAATGTTCCTTGCCCGTCGTTCCGAACTTCGTTCCGGCCATATAGATAACATTCCGGACTTCGGGCAGCTCCTGCAGCGCTTGATCGTCAAGCAGATCGCAGGCAATGGTCTGAACGCCTAGCGCCTGCAGCTCGTCTTTTAATCCGGGTTCCGAGAAGCGCGATACGCCGTATACGGTTTTGTTCACGCCTGCTGCCGCAATGGCGTTCATCGCCAGCTTGGCGAGACTCGGCCCCATTTTCCCGCCGACGCCCAGCAGCATGATATCCCCTTGCAGCTCCTGCATAAAAGCGATTAATGCCGGCGACGGCTTCGCCATAACTTCGTCCAGTTCCTGCAGTGTTCGCATCCTTGCATTCCCCTCTCGTCATAACCAATTGGTGGTAATGAGGCAAGTATACAGGGGGTTTTATATAAAAGACAAATCTTTTAATTGTCTTTAAATGGACTCTTGGTAGACTGGTTACTGGTGGGGTACGACACTATTTGCGGCGATTGGATACTAGCGGGTGACGGCACTATTGGCGGGTGTTGGCACACGGGGCGGAACAGAATACTGGCGCGATAAGCTACTTTGGGTGGAAATTCGGATACCGGCGGGGATAAGGCACTCTTGGCGGGTGACGGCACACTAGTAAACTAGCTAACGGACACAGCGGCCGTTATTCGATGATCTTGCGACATTTGGGAATTCTAACGGACACTAGTGCCGCTATTCACCTGTTTTCACTCGATTTTGGCTGCGAAATCGGCAAATAAAGCCTTGGGTGTCCGTTAGAATCGGCACACCACGGTTTTCACGAGAATAACGGCTCCCGTGTCCGTTAGAATGCGTGCTGCATGAACTAACGGCTTATGGAGCAGGCAGCTGCCATGCCAGAATCTATATACTGGCGCGATAAGCTACTTTGGGTGGAAATTCGGATACTGGCGGGGATAAGGCACTCTTGGCGAAAATTCGGATACCGGCGGGGATAAGGCACTCTTGGCGGGTGACGGCACACTAGTAGACTAGCTAACGGACACAGCGGCCGTTATTCGATGATCTTGCGACTGTTGGGAATTCTAACGGACACCAGTGCCGTTATTCGCCTGTTTTCACTCGATTTCGGCTGCGAAATCGGCAAATAAAGCCTAGGGTGTCCGTTAGAATCAGCACACCACGGCTTTCATGAGAATAACGGCTCCTGTGACCGTTAGAATGCGTGCGATTTCAGGGGCACAACAACAAGCCCCTCCCGAAACTTCGCATAGGTGCGACCCGTCACACGTCCTCCAGAAAGGACAGCCGGAACAGCTGCTTGGGCCGGCCTTTGGGCACTTTGACCGATCCCGCTATCGTGATAAGGTCATGATCCATCCACTGCAGCAGCAGCCGGTGCGTGCTGCGAACGGTAATGCCGAGAATCGCCGCCAAATCGTGCACCTCGTATTCCAGCTTGCTCGTTCGCGCGACCGTAGCCAGCAGCCTGCTCAAGTAAGCGGAAGTCATCCCCGCTTCTTCGGCTTTCCGCAGCAGCGCGGGATCCGTCATCGACAAATCGCGGCTCAGCGAGTCCGCCATCTCCAGCGGACCGATCAGCGTTTTGTCCTCGCGCACGATGAAACAAGTGTTGCCGCCGGCCTCCTTGCAGCGGCGCAGCGCCAAGCGGGCATGCGTCCCCGCCTCATTCGCACTGCGTCCAAAGCCGATGCCCATGCTTAACGACAGCCCGAGCGACTTCCAAATCTCCCGGGCCAGAGGAACCGTTTTGTAACCGACGGTTTCCCGCTCAAAGATGCCCCGAGTCGTAAAAAACAAATACTCATCCCCGCCAAGAGGGGTCAAATAGCCGTCCAGCGATTCGACATAGTCGATCAGCATCCGATGAATGTCCAGCTTAAAGCGCTGAATATCATGCTCGGATCCTTTGAACCGGAGCCTTCTGCCGAAGTCGTCCACATTCAGCATGCCGACCAGAATTTGCGCTTCCTTGCTGCGCCTTGTTTCCGTGGAGAGCAGTGCGCGCTCCAGGACAACGGTTATATTTTGATCCGTCGGCTTAATCCATTCGCATGGAATTCCCCGCTCGCCAAGCTTGGCGGCAACCTCGCTCTCCGTCGTCAAAGCTCCCTGCGACACACCGCTTAGGAAAGCCTCCGCATGATAACGGACCAGCTCCTCTGCCGGCGGATAAGGCGGACCGTCATAAACGCGAAAAGCGCCGGGCGATTCCCCAATGTCTGCGGCGATGCGCCCGACAGCCGAAGTGGAGAACGAGTCGATGCTGTACGCCGCCTCGCTTCGCCCGGGCTGCACCCGCTTCTGGAGCCGGTACAGCGCACTGATGAAGCCCGTATCCGTTAACGGAACCGCGTGTACCGGCAGGTGCGTGATCACCTGGTCTTTGACTCTCCGGTACAAAGCCGGTCCGGTAACGAGCAGCGCCTCGACCTGATCCAGCAGAGCCGCAGCCGCAGCCGGCGCTTCTTCCTCCGAACAAATCCGGGCAACCGGATGAAGGGAAGGAAATGACGAGGTAATGACATGCAGCACCTGGTTAACCAAATCTTGCGATCCAAGCACGCCGATGAGAATCCGATTCGCATTTTCCATGACAGACGACTCCTTAACATGGGTAGTTAACCCATTATAACCATTAGCATTAAGTATGAACAAGGTATATGTGGGGCGAGCATCTTTGCGTAGGAACAAACAGGGTTGCCTAGAAGCTGCGCTGCAGCAACAGAGCGCAAGGCCACGACATGCCAGCCTATCGCTCTTGTTCATGAGGGCAACGCCGGTTACGACGCCTGCGGGTCGCGGGCGGTCTCCTCTCCTTCAAAATTTCTACCAAAAATTACCCGTTTCTATGCTATAATTAGACAATAAACAACATTATTCGCCAAACAGAAACTGAACGATCAGGAGGGAATTTGTGATAGCTGCAAGATGGTTGATAACAAGTTTGACACTCATCATCGTTATGCTCGTCATTCCTTGGCAGGCGCGAGCGAACGGTGATTCCAATGCGGATTTACAAAGTATTTATCAAGGCTCGGGAAGCCTGTCGCCGGGCTTTTCTTCCGGCGTTACGGAATATTGGGTGCGCATGCGCAGCACGGATCCGAACTATTACACGGCATTCATTTCATCCAATTCTTCTGCTTCAATCGCCTACTCGATGAATGGCAGCGCTTGGACACCGATCGGTTACAACGTCTCTACCGGCTACCTCTCTACCAATCGCGGTGATAATACGATGCAGGTGCAAGTGACGGCAACGGACGGTACGACAACCAAAACGTACACAATTCACATCTACTATCCGCAGGCGGACGATGCCGAATTATTCACGCTATCCCTGGATCAAGGCACACTGAGCCCTCCCTTCCAATCCGCCGGCACGTCCTACTCGGCGACGGTTCCTTATTCGACCAGCCATGTCGCTCTGACAAGCGTACTGAAGGACCAGGCTGCCACGATGGAAGTAAACGGTATCGCTGTATCCAGCGGAACGGCAACCGCTCCGATCCCATTGGATGTTGGCAGCAATACCATTACGGTTGTTACTCGCTCGCAAGACACGACTCAGAGCATGACCTATACGGTTGATGTCACTCGTTCAGCCCCGAGCACGAATTCGAATTTAAGCATGCTGGCCGTGACGGATTACGAGTTGACGTATCCCTTTCAGCCCGCTCAAACGGCCTATTATTTGCCCGAACTGGCATATGCAGCTGACCAAATCATTTTAACGCCTACGGTTTCGGATCCGAATGCGACGGTGGAAGTCAAAGCTAACGAAGCAGCCTATGCCGCTGTAAGCAGCGGTTCTCCAAGCTCGCCATTGCCTCTGGAAGTGGGCAGCAATGTGATTTCTGTGAAAGTAACAGCACAAGACGGCTCTTCCAAGGTTTACACCATAACGGTGAAACGGTTGAACAATGAAGCGCATCTAAGCAATTTAACCATATCTCCAGGTAACTTAAACGAGCAGTTCTCCAGCGACAAGCCGGATTATACAATGGCGGACGTTAGTTATTCCACCTCTAGCATAACCGTCACGCCTACGGCTGTTGATCCGGCAGGGGTTTATATCCGAATGAAGAACATAACCAATCCCAACTTCATCCCCGTAACTAGCGGGTACGGCATGAGTCTTCCCTTGGAGGAGGGAACGAATACGATTCTGGTGGAAGTTTGGGCGGAAGATACGAGCATCAGGAAGCAGTACACGATTACCGTAAAACGCAGAACCCCTTCGGGGAACTCTTTGAGCGGTCTAACCGCATCCTCGGGCAATCTCCAATTCGCCGAGCAAACGTCGGCGTATTCCATTACTGTCGGACAATCGGCTTCTTCATTGACGGTGCGCCCCGTGCTGTCGGCGGACAATCCGGATGCTTCGATCCGGGTCAGCTTGAATAACGGGGAATATTCACCCGTGCAATCCGGAACGGACAGCGATCCGTTATATTTACTGCCGGATACTCCGAATGTGATCCGTGTCCTGGTCACCGCGGAGGATGGGATAACGACACGTCTCTATACCATCTATGTGTCCCGGGCATATGCACCAATACTCGAACGTTGGGAAATGGAAGGAACGCAGGTCAAGCTGACGTTCTCAGACCCGCTGCTTAACGCGGTGACGGATGTGACCTATTATCAAATCTACAATGGGAATACCCCGCTCACCGTAACGGGAATTGTATACGCCGAAGGTGCTGCCGAGGTCAACTTGACGATCAGCGAGCAGCCGAATCCGACGGACCAACTCTTGTTCAATATCCTAGCCGGCGCGGTGACCGGCTCGAACGGCGAGACGAATGCGCCGATTCGGTTTTCACATGTGTATGGAACCGCACTGGAGCAGGCGCTCTATAGAATCCAATCATTCGACCACTCGCAGGACGGCATCCAGGTGAATGAAATCATCCAATACTTGATATCCCCTTATGGTCAGCTTGATGTGACCGGTGACGGCCAATTCGACAGGACCGACGTGCAGCAGCTGCTTCCGCACATTGCTCCGCTTCACGGCCATTCATATGAATAGATAGAAAATGACCGGCAAGCGCTCCCCGCTTGACCGGTTATTTTCTTTTGCCTTTGTGTCCAACATCTCAAAAAATAACTTGAAGTTATTTCCAAAAGTGATATCATATCAATATCACACTTCATGGGATTTCATTCAGATCGTGAAGCGAGCCCCCTTATTGGGCGGCAAATACATAGAACAAGGAGTGAAGGACATGGTCCATCAAGGCTCGATCATGGCAATGATCGTTCAAGTCATTATTGGAATTGCACTCATTCTTTTTCTGCTCCTTTACTACAAGCGAACGCTTCAAATCTCTTTCCGTGCGGTCGGTGCCGGCATCGTTGTCTTCCTTGTATTCTCGCAGGTTCTGGAACAACTGCTGCATGCTTACATGTTCTCAGGCAACCGCACCACAGCGCAATGGCTGGCCAACCCTTGGCTCATGGCCGTCTACGGCGGTCTTGCCGCAGGTATTTTCGAAAATGCCGGACGTTGGGTCGGGTTCTCGCTCCTTCTGCGAAAGCGCCAGGAGCGCAAAGACGGCATTGCGTTCGGGATCGGACACGGCGGCATGGAGGTGCTGCTGATTGGCGTCTTGCTGGGTATCGTCGGTATCGTGCTTGCTACCATGATGAACGCCGGTGTATTCGAGCAGTCCTTCGGCACCGAAGCGACGTCCGAGCAAATAGCGCTCTTCCAAGCCCTGAAAGACAAAATGCTGCAAACAACGCAGGTTGAATACTGGCTTGGGGCGTTCGAGCGAATTCCGGCGATAAGTATCCAGATGGCCTTATCTTTGATCGTTCTGTATGGCGTTCGGACGCGCAAGATCGTGTACTTGCTGTATGCGGTTCTGATCCATGCGTGTATCGATTTTTTTGCCGGCCTGTATCAAGCCGAGATGCTGCCGTTATGGTTCGTCGAAGTCATCGTGTGGGCCTGGGGGCTAGCCGCTATCTTCCTTGTCGGCAGATCTAAAGTCTGGTTCGCCCGATAACCGGTGTTCAGGTATCCCGCCCTGCGAGGCTCAAAGCCGAGGAGCCGGCCGCTCGATCGCTGCTAAGGCATGGGTATCTGCAGCGGGTCCAGGTCCCTCGTGACGACCGAACCGCTTGACTTTCAGAATTCAAACTGATAGCATGAATTTGTAATCGCGACCATTCGCGTTGCGATACACCCCTAAGTAAATACTAAGGTGACGGTTGGAGTCCTTGAGAAACCCGAACAATTGGATTGGCTCGTTAACGAGCTGATCTTATTGCTCGGGTTTTATTGTGTTCACCGGACTCGTCCGACAGGAGGAGGTGCCGTTCGCAGCTTACGGCCAAACAGCATGCAGCATAGGATCAGTCGTAAAGAATTGCCCACCAAAGGAGGTATTCGAATGTTTCGAGTTCAAGCATTGAGCCTTATGAAATGGCGATTGAAACTTCTCTTCTCTGTTGTTCTCTCCATCCTGATTGGGGGAATGTCCGTTATGCCCGCGTTCGCAGCAACACCTCAGAAAACCGTCAACGCTTCGGCAACGCTCGCTTATAACCTCAAAGGCCTTAAACACAACGTGGCCGTTCAAAAAGCCTATATTGCGTCAACGTATCTTTACGTAACCCAGCGGTCCGGGGGCACCTGCTATCTGTCCAGATTGCTCATTAACGGAACCGACGCCAACTACGTTGATGAAATGACCGTTACCAATGCGGGGCACTGCCAAACGCTGGATATGTACACCTACAACGACATTAATTATTTCTACTTCAGCTCCAAAGCAGACCCCGATACAACGAATTACTGGTCGCTTCAAGTAGCCAGACTTCAATACGCAGCCGGTGCGACCTATGATTATACGGATCTTCACCGCTTCACTTATATGAATTATGCCAATAAGACCGGCACGAGCTTAGGCGAGACGTACCGTGTGGACGCCGGCGGCAACAGCACGCATACGGTTTTCCGTGTGCAAACGAAGAACGGCGACGTCACATGGTCCATTTATGACACGGTCGCCTTGAACCAACTGCTTGACGCCAACGAGCAGGTCCGCATGGACAGTGCGGCGGCGATGAGCGCGTGCGTGACCAACTTTACGCAGTCGGGCACTGCGATCGTCAGACCGAACGAATCTTTCCAAGGCGCCGATCTGTTAGGAAGTACGGAAATCTATACGTCCGGCGGAGCGGAAACCGAAACGCCGCAGATTGCGATGATGTCCAACACCGGCGCATTCAAGACGCTTGTCCGTATTACAAATGTGGGAACGCATGAGATCGAAGGCGTACAGACGAAGAACAGCAACGTCTACTTTACCATCGTTACTGACCCCGTGAATAAAACAAATACCCAAAAAATTTATTACGTGCCTGACAGTATATTCCGGTAACCCGAAAGTTAGAAGGCCATCACAGATAAGCATGCTGGATTTGCAGCATGCTTTTTGGTTTGGGCTGAGTTCTAACTAATTGGCGTGAACTTTTCAGTTGCTTTCCCCCACTTCCATCCGGGATTTGTCCCTCTCTCTCGCTCACAAGCTGATGCTATATTGGTAGAAACGAAAGTGAATCAACGTGATCGGGAGGTCCATACACATGAGAAGCCACACTACGAGGAAGACGGTCAAACGCCCTTTCGCCTGCTATGAGGCCGGGCAGTTGGCGAGCATCCGCAGCAGGATTGCCGCACAGCCGGAGCTGCGGGAGGAATATGAGCGTCAGGTGATGCTATCCGATGCCTACGCAAGAACGGAGAAGTCTTTGCCTATTCACCTGAGAGGCGCTTTCCGAACGGATCCGTTCGTCTTCCGAACACCGGCGAACGCCGGATGGATCCGGATCGCTATCCATATTCGGGGGAAGGGCGAAGCCCGAATCAAACGGCTGCAGCTGACTCATTCGGAACGGGGACTTTCGATTCCGCTGTCGAACGGCGGTTTCGCGCAAGGGCTAGCCGGGTGGTCCGTTACGTCGCGTGCCTCTTCTAGCTCGGCTTTCTTCCAACCATCCGAGGCCCCCGGACAAGGGCACATCTTCTGTGCGGAGAACACCACCCATGACGACTGGGTTACTTTGGCTTATGCCGAAGCGGTTCCCGTACGTGCTCTGGAGCATTACAGCATTCAGAAGATGCTTCGCTTGGACGAACCTTTATCCTTAGGCGTGTTCGTGGAAGTCGAGTTTCTGGATGCCGCAGGGCTGCCCATGACCATGAAGCTTACATCGCCGCCATTTAACCGCAAGACGCCTACGATCTGGGCCGCCCTGCTGGAGACAGCCGGAGCGGATGCCAATGTCTATATGGTGACGGGGGATGCGGCATATGCGGAGCGAGCCAAGCGGAAGCTCCTGTACATGCTGCCGGATATGTGCCAAGGCATGGATATATTCAAGGCGACAGGCTGGCATGTGGATGATAACTACGGAGCGGTCCATATCGGACGGGGCATCGCGGTGCTCTCGGTCATCTATGACCAGATCGCGGATTCCGGGGTCATTCCGCAGGAGGAAGACGCCGGAATCCGGTCGCACTTCCGTTACATGGCCGGACTGATGATGGATACCGGCTATTACCGGTTCGATCTGGAGCAGTTTGCGGATGAGAAGGGAGGCAAGCGCAGCAACTGGAATGCGGACCGCGCCACAGGCCTCGGCATCTATGCCTTGGTCTTCCCCGAGGAGGAGCAGGCGGACGCTTATCTGGCGCATGCCTGCGCCGTCGTCGATTGGCAGCTGGACCATGTGGTCGATCGGGACGGCGCATGGCCGGAAAATATCCGCTACCACGGCGCTGTGCTGCACCGCTACTTTCTATTTTTCACGCTGCTGCAGCGTCTAAGGGGGATTGATTATTGGTCCCGCGACAAGGTCAAGAACATGTACCGGTTCTTAATCGGCACGGTGACCCCGAAGGATGCCGTTCATGGCGGTCCGGGACGGGCATCCGCCCTCCTATCTCCTGCTGTCGGCGATTCGACGGTAGATGACCAGTGGTTCCGATTGTTCGCCTATGCCGCCCCTTTCTACGCGAATTCGGATTCGCGGCTAAGCCGGGAGATGATGTGGACTTGGCAGCATGGCGGCGGCGTGGTCCGGGATACGGGTGCACATCCCTGCACACTGCTCGCGCTTCTCTATCCGCAGCCGGAGCTTGCGCAGGAAGCGCCGGATCTGGCATCCGTTCATTATGAGGGGATCGGGTATGTCATCTTCCGGCAGCATTTCGGTAAGTGGAACCGGGAGAACTATGCTATTTTCGAGACATCCCCGCTCACCTATCATGCTCATCATGATGAAGGCCATTTCTCCCTATGGGCCAACGGCACCCCTCTGACCCTGGATCCCGGAACGGGCGGATATTACAACGGAGACCGTCACTGGTATGTGAACGGCCATGCGCATAACGTGGTTCAGTTCACGGACGAGGCGGGCACTGTGCAGAACGGACCGTTTCAGAGCATTTGCGAGGAGGTCGTCTTCTCGGAGCAGCTGGATTATGTCCGCAGCTTCATCCCGGATGTGAATGCCGATGCCTACCGCCGCCACTTCGCTTATGTGAAAGCCGGCGCCGACGTCTATATCGTCTGGGATCATATCCGCAGCCAGAGAAGCAGCGTCTGGAATCTGCATGCGATGAGCTCCTCGTCGGAGGTACAGGGGAATCGCATCACGGCACACGGCTTGAATGATATGAAACTGGAAGTCACCTTCCTGCAGCCGGACAGCCTTTCGGCAGCTACGGATTTGGGAGCTGTATCCGGCGGTTATCCGTTAGCGGCGCAGGAACATTTTCGAATAAGCGGCGATAGCGGCAACGATTATTTGGCCTTGCTTTATCCGAGATCGGGTGCATCGTCGGGGCTGACCGTTACCGTACTTGATAGTCCGGTTGATCCCGAATCATCAGATTGCAGGATGTACAAGGTGCTCCGGGACGAGCAAGTATTGTTCCTCCTGCTTGTGAACGGAGCGGAACATGCACAAGCGTATTCCGTTCCATCCCGTTCTCCGGTATGGAGCCTCCATGACAAATCCCTTCATCCTCCGGATGCCAACGGGCACTGCAGCATTGAAGTAGCCGGCGGTAGACTGGCCATTCTTATGGAATCCATATCCGGATAAACATACGGATAAACAAACAAGGTCAATCGACATCATGTCGTTTGACCTTGTTTGTTTTACCTATGCATGGATAACTTCCAATCGAATTACGTTCCAGGAAGCTTTGGACAGGCGGGCATGAATATGTCCGTCCTCGCATCTTGCGCTCCCGCGATTATGCGGGATAACCTGGTCCGGATGTCCCTTGGTATTGGTCGCTTTCAGATTGTCATGCTCAAGCACCAAATGCTCGACCAGTCTGACTTTACCGAAGCTGCGAAGATTAATATCCAGGTCCAGCGTATCTTGAAGATGCCGGTTCACGGCGAAAACCGTAATTTGATTTTGCTCCTCGTTATAGACGCTAATGGCTTCCAAATAAGGTACGTCCGTATAATCTTTGGAGTCGTACTTAGGCGAGCGGATGACAGGGTGCAGCACTTTCCCTCTGCCGTATAGGGAAGCATGGAGGTACGGATAATACGTCGTTTGCAGCCAGAGAGGTCCTCCGTTCTCGGTCATAATAGGCGCAATGACATTGATCAACTGAGCCAAACAAGCCATTTTCACCCGGTCCGCATGCTTGAGCATCGTAATTAAGCAGCAGCCTACCACAAGAGCGTCCTCAAGGGTATACGTATCCTCGAATTCGGGCGGCGCCACCTGCCAGCGCTCATCCGCCCGGCTGGTGCCGATCGAATTCCATACGTTCCATTCGTCCAAGGAAAGATACAGCTTCTTTTTACTCCGCTTCTTGGCTTTGACATAATCGCAGATGGAAGCTACAGTCCCGATGAATTGATCCATATCCATCGAACGGGCAAGAAAATTGTCCGAGTCGTTCGCATTATTGTTGTAGTACGTATGCAGGGACAAATAATCGACTTGATCATACGTCAGATCCAGAACGGTTGCTTCCCAATCCGCGAAGGTCGGCATCCCGCTGCTGGAGCTCCCGCAAGCGACAAGCTCCAGATTCGGGTCCACCCACCGCATCACTTTCGCCGTTTCATTGGCTAACCGGCCGTACTCGACTGCTGTCTTGGCGCCGATTTGCCAAGGGCCGTCCATCTCGTTGCCCAAGCACCAGGTTTTGAATTTGTGAGGCTCCTTGTAGCCGTGAGAAATGCGCAGGTCGCTCCAATAAGAGCCGGATGGATGGTTGCAGTACTCCACCAGATTCCGCGCAGCATCCACGCCACGGGTACCGAGATTAACCGCCATCATGACCTCTGTGCCGGCAAGCTTGGCCCACTCGGCGAATTCATTCGTTCCGACCTGATTGGTTTCCGTCGTCCACCAAGCCAGCTCCAGCTTGCGCTTGCGCTCCGATTGCGGACCGACGCCATCCTCCCAATTGTAGCCGGAGACGAAATTCCCTCCGGGATATCGAATGATGGGGACTTGCAGCCGCCGAATGACCTCCAAAGCATCTCTGCGGAAACCCCGCTCGTCAGCCGTTGGATGGGAGGGCTCATAGATCCCTCCATACACCGCACGGCCCAGGTGTTCAATGAAAGAACCGTATATTCTCGGATCAACCTCTGCCAGAATGAAGTCTTTGTCTACAATCATGGATGCTTTCAGTGCCACTGCTCATTCCCCCAACGAATTATTGAATAATCCCTTTCAGCGTGAAGCTGTATGCATAGCTGCGGTTTGCGTAAAGCGTAAACTCAGGATGCGTCTTCGACAACCAGCTGTCGTCGCCGCCAACCCCCATCTGCCGGTAGTTCACGCGCAAAGCGACTTTGTCGCTGAGAGGCAGCTTGTACAGATGATCGTGCGCTTCCAATTCAGCCGGCGTATACGGCAGCGCGTTCAGTTCCACGGCCGGGGCGCCTTCGATCCGCAATCCGATGCCGTCGGCACGGGTGAGTTCCGCCCATCGCACCTCCGTTTTGTTCCCGCATTCCTGAGGGCGCAAATACGGCACGTATTGGTCAGCTACTTTCCCCTCATAAATACCTAACCTTGCACTTTCGGCGCGATCCCAATGATTCTCATGCGGGCCTTTGCCGTACCACTTCAGGTTCTCCAGGCTGCCGTCAAGCTGGAACATCATCCCGATCTCCGGAATTTCCGGCAGGTTATGGCCTGGCTGCAGCTCTTCGCGAATGCGAATCTCGCCGTTGCCCAACACGGTATATTGCAAGTGACACAATGAACTGCGTGTCGTCGGCAGCAGATACGATACCGCGATTTCAACCTTATGTGCATAGGTCTGAATATGCATGTCATGCAGTTGGCGCTCTTGTCCGGCTTCCCTCCAAGCGGCGCTGCGTTCAGGGAGCTTGTTCCCTTTATCGTTGTCGATGCTTGCCCGCCAGAAGTTAGGCCTCGGCGACTCTTTCATCAGCTCGACGCCTTGATAACGGTAAGAAGTCATATCGCCTGTCAGCTTGCTGAAAGTCACACGGAAATCCGCTCCGAATGCCATAAATGCGGCTTCCGTCTCTTCCGTCCGGAGGGGATGAGAGACCGCTTGTTGTGCCGGACGCGTCTTAACAGGGAGCACGTACTGTTCGAACGCCACCTCGTGACCTGCAGGCGCCCACGCCTGCTCGGCTTTCTCCACCAGTCTTACGGTCAATGTGCACTCTTCACCGTCGCGCATATCGGCAGGCTGTTCATAAGGAATTATAATTTCTACAGCATCTCCTGCTTCTGCAGCCAGTGCGGCATCCCCTTCCTGGATCGGCAAGCCGTTTCTCGCCACTTCCCACTTACAATCATAATCGATCAGGTTCGTAAACAAATAATTGTTCGTAACGCGAATCCGCCCTTGCTGTAAATCAACCGCCTCGAGCTTGACGTTCTGATAACATTTTTTCACTTCGTACAATTTGGGGGTTACCCGGCGATCTGCGAACAAAAGACCGTTCCCGCAAAAAGTGCCGTCGTTCGGTGTATCGCCGAAATCTCCGCCATAAGCCAAATACGCGGTGCCTTCCGGAGTTGTCGTACGAATAGCCTGGTCGATCCAATCCCAGATAAAGCCTCCCTGTAGAATCGGATATTGATCAAACAAATCGGTATATTTGACAAGATTCCCGCTGGAATTGCCCATGGCATGGCTGTATTCACACAGGATGAAAGGCTTCTTCGGGTTGGAGCGCGCATACTCCTCAACTTTGTGCGGCGGCGTATACATCTGGCTTTCCATATCGGAAGCCGCGTCCGATTTGCGGCAGCGCGTGACGCCTTCGTAATGAACGAGACGGGTCGGATCATTGGATCGGAAGAAATCGTGCATGCGGATGAAATTGTCCCCGCCCCAGGATTCATTGCCTAACGACCAGATGACAATGGACGGATGGTTTTTATCCCGCTGAAGCATCGAATTCGCCCTGTCGAGGACATTAGCCGTCCATTCCGGCTTACTCGCCGGGACGGTCCATCCTTCCTCTTCCTGGAAATTGGACCAGCTGCCGTGTGTCTCCAGATTCGTTTCATCGATCACATAGAGGCCATATTCGTCACACAAATCGTACCACAGCGGATGGTTCGGATAATGGGAAGTGCGGACGGCATTGATGTTATAAGCTTTCATCAGCTGAATATCGCGCACCATATCGTCATACCCGATGGCGCGGCCGGTCTCGCAGTTAAACTCATGGCGATTCACGCCTTTGAACAGGATGCGCTTGCCGTTGATTTTCATTAAGCCGTCGGCCAGCTCGAACCTGCGGAACCCGACGCGGCAGCTCACCGCTTCAACGAGCTCCCCCGAACGATCCTTCAGCGCCAGTACCAGCGTGTACAGATTCGGCGTCTCGGCGGTCCACTTCAGCGGGTTCTCCACGCTTGCGCCTAACTGCAGCTGCCGTTCTTGTCCGTCGTTCAACTCGACGTCCGCCGTCAGCGGCGCCAGTACGCGGTTCCCCGCCTTGTCATACAGGCTGGCTTCCAGCGTGTGGCTTCCCAGACGCTCGCCGAACGCATTCGTCACCGTCGCTTGGATGTGCAAATGGCCGTGCCGGTATGCGTCATCCAGATCGGCAACGACACGGAAATCATACACATGCGCTTTCGGCGTGCTGTACAGGAAGACGTCGCGGAAAATGCCGCTCATCCGCCAAAAGTCCTGATCCTCCAGCCAACTGGCATCGCTCCAGCGATAGACTTCAACAGCCAGCTTGTTCTCGCCGTCAAGCAGATAAGGGGTGAGATCGAACTCCGCCGGAGTAAAGGAATCTTCGCTGTAACCGACCATTTCGCCGTTCACCCAGACGTAGAAGGCGGATTCCACCCCCTGGAAGCTGATATAAACTGGCTGGCCATGCCAAGCTTCCGGTACAGTGAACGTTCGCGCATAAGAACCGACGGGATTATACTTCGTCGGGGCGAACGGAGGCTTAATATCCTCTTTCCCTTCCCATGGATACCTGACATTCGTATACTGCGGATAATCGTAGCCCTGCAGCTGCCAATGCCCCGGCACTTGAATGTCGTCCCAACCGCTCGTATCGAAGCCGGCTTCGTAGAAAGGGACGATCCGCTTGTCCGGGTTCTCGGCGAAGCTGAATTTCCATAAGCCGTTCAGCGAAGCCGTATAGTTCGAGCCGCTTCTGTCCCCCTTCAGCGCTTCTTCCAACGTCGCGAACGGCATTAACGTCGCGTGAGCCTGCATTCGGTTCAATTGGAATATTTCCGGGTTGTTATTCCATTCGGGATACCCGTTCTTCGGGGGCACATAAGAAAACTTATGACGCATGACTTGCACCTCATTTGCTAGATTTGAACTTCAATTTGTGTACAGCTGCTTAAATTCAGACGGTGTCATGCCGGTATGCTTTTTGAACAGTTCGCTGAAATGCCTTCTGTCCTCGTACCCGAGAGCTTGGGCGATCTCCTGCACCTGCTTGCCTTCGAGGAGCATGGCTTTCGTTTGTTCCATGCGCTCGGAGGTGACGAATTGGGTTACGGTCATCCCGGTTACTTTCTTGAACAGATTGGCAAAGTAACTGCCGCTCAAATAGACGAGCTTGGCATAATCATTGACCGTCATATTGGAGGCCACGTTTTGCCGGATATGGGCGATGACCTGCTCTACGACCTGGTTCACATCTTCAACATGGCGCTTCTGAATGATTTCGCAGCCGATCCTGCACATCTCCTTGATGTTATCCTGCAGCTCCTTCAGCTTGTACGAGGAAAGGTTCGTGATATGATACAGCTGCCGTTCGATCCCTTCCATCTCTTCGCGCGTCAATTTCTCCGAGAACACCCGATTGATGAGGAAGGCGAGCTCGTCGCACATTCCCTTCACGACCTCCGGAGCCGGAGGCATCGACGCATTGACGGTTTCCTCGAACAGTTCGTCCACGATACCGCTCGCCTTCTGCAGGTTCCCGGACCTGATGCAATAGAACAGCTCTTTCTCCTTCTCGGGAGAGTAACGGGGCAGCGATTGGGGGACGGGACTCATATGGCGGTAGCTGTACACGGTATTGCCGCCCGTATAGAAGTTATAGGAGAGGGCCGCGAATGCTTGGGAGTAGGAGTAGGAGATCCGGTGGATCTCCTGCACTTCTTCTCCAAGTCCTATCGAAATGGTATAGCGGGAATAGTGATTGACGTTCTCACGGCATTTCTCTGCAATGGCTTCTACGCTGATATGTTCCGGCGGATTGAATATGGCGACAAATCGGTTCGTGTGATCGCGGAATACGAATCCCTTGGTATGCTCCGTCAAGCTTTCTTCCAAAATGTTCTGGACCGTGAACCGGATCAGCTCCACCTCCTGGACCGGAAGCGCATCCGTCTGTTCGGTAAACTGATCGATTTCCATCAGCATGACGATGAATCGTTCCCGCTCAAGCGCGATGTTCAAGAAATCCCAGCGTCTCTGCGCTTGTTCCGGCGTCGTAGGGAATTGCAGCAGCAGCTGGAAGTATTCCTGCCTTAAATACGGCAAGCTTTCCCTCAGCTTTCTTTCCATTTCACGATAGCGCTGCTTCTCGGACATTTCATCCTCAACCGCCTGTTTGGCCTTGAGCACCACATCGATAATTTTCTGAGGCGTGTACGGCTTAACGATATAGTCGAATGCGCCCAAACGCAGCGCTTCTTGCGCATAATCGAAGTCGGTATAACCGCTGAGGAACACAATTTTGGTTCGCGGAAACATATCCAGCACTTGCCGGGTCATCTCCAGCCCGTCTTTTTTCGGCATGCGAATATCCGTCAGTACAATGTGGGGCTCCGTCTCCCGGATCAATTCGATCCCCTGCTCGCCATTGCTGGCCGTGCCCGTAATACGAATGCCGTAAGTCTCCCAATTGATTTGATTCGCGATGCCCTGCACCACGGTCTTGATATCGTCGATTACGCACATTCTAAGTTCGGTCGTCACTGCTTCATCACTCGCCTGTCAATGGTATAGTTAGTTTCACCGTGGTGGAGACGAAAGGTTCGCTGCTAAGCCGGATGTCCGCTTGGTTGCCGTAGTATAGCTTCAACCGTCCATATACATTGCGAAGCGCGTAGCTTTTGGGTGCCGAGTGCTCCCTTCGCATATCCGTATCAACGGACAGCACATCCATGCCTTCCCCGTTATCCTCCACTTGAAGATGCAGTTCGTCTTCGGTTCTCCAAATCGAAATCCGAATGTTCCCCATCCCTTCAATACTTTGAAAACCGTGCAGGATGGAATTCTCCACCAAAGGCTGCAAAATAATTTTCAAAACGGGAACCTCCAGCAAAGACTCATCTTCGAGCTTAATCGTATAATCGAACAGATCCTCGTAACACTGCTGCTGCAGCATCAAATATTGCCTTACATGATCGATTTCCCGGGCCAAAGTCGTCATCTCGTTACCGCCATTCAGACCGAACTGGAACATTAAGGACAGCGACGTAATCATTTCCGTTACATCCCGGTTCTGCGACGTTTCCGACTTCCAAATGATCGTGTTTAACGTGTTATACAGAAAATGCGGGTCGATCTGCGCCTGGAGAGCTTTCACCTCCATCTTGCGCTTCTCGTACTCGGCGTCCTTCACATCCTCAATGAGCGAAGCAATTTCCTCGAGCATCCGGTTGAATTTCAACCCGACCTGCGTCACTTCATCCTCATATTTGCTCGTAAAACGCACGTCGAGTTGATTTTGCTCAACCTTCTTCATCAACCCTTGCAGCTTATGCAGCGGCTTCAGCAGGAAGCTCGACATGACATTGGATAGCACGAAAGCCAATACGGCGCAGCACAGCATGATCAAGAGCGTAATCGTTTTGATCCGATTCACCTGATGGAGCAAATCCGACTGCTTCTGCACACTGACCATCATCCAATTGTCCGCAAGCGTGAGCCGCGAATAATTGACGAGGTAGTTGCTGCCGGCGATGTCATATTTGAAGAAACCGCGATCCTCGTGCTGCAGCTGGCTTATGAAATCGGGATCGCTTTGAAACAGCGCTTTTTGACTGCTTAACGGAAGTACGGTATCCCCATCTCTCGTGATGAGATAATAATTTTGGGATGGATCCAGCAGGTCATCCGTGATAACCCCGCCGATTAACTCCTGATTCACGTTCACCACCACGTACACATCCCGGACATCCGCCTCTGTGACGGGCTTCATCACCAGCGAAATTACCCTCTGTTTCCCCTGGAAAAGAGGATCTTCATGGTCTTCCACCCACACGACGCGGTCGGTTGTATTCAGATAGCGGGCAAAGATCGTCTCCTTGAAGCGCACCTGCCCGTTCCGCAAATCGTTCGTAGCATACATTTCGCCAACCGGTGTGTAGATCAATACGGATTGAATAGAGGGCTCGATCAGTTTCATTTGCCCAAGCGGCGTTTGCAAAGAAGAGAGCCGTGTATAGTAGGAGGCCGAATTATTCGATAAGACATCCTCCATCGCGTTCCTGAACGGATCGCTGAGCATCATCGACGAGGTGGTCACGATAATGTGCCTGAGCTTCTCGTCAAACACGCGCGCCGTTTTATTCAACGTATTCTGGCTGGATATGAACGCTTCGCTTTCTGTCGATCGAAAGGCGATCCAATAAGACATCATCCCCGTTATTGAAATGGAGATGACGGTCAACATCAACACCGAGATCCATAACCGCCGGCGGAGCGAAAGCCGGTAAAACCATGTATGCAAGCTGACTCCCCCTTCTCCGCACAATAATAAGGAAGAGCGCGCTGCTTTCGGCCGCGCGCCCCATTCCTATTGTATCCATTAAACTTTGCCCCTATTTCGCGAGGCTGCCCTGCAATTTGTTCGGATCGAAATTCGGATCCGCCTTCATCTTGGTCTCGCCCGCAGCACGCGCTTTCTCCAATGCCGTATTATAGCGGGTAGTCAAATCACTCAAAATTTTGTCCAAATCTCCGCCTTCGAGCATGTATTTAATCACGACGTTGCCTAATTTCGTGCCTTCCACCTTCGTCTCTACGACACCGCTTGGTGAAGGTGCATATAGAGCGTCATACTTCGTCGGCAAGAAACCTTCGATTCCCGGCATAGCCGGCTTCTGGGCCGCTGCGTTAACGTCCGGCACAATCGAGATCCCGAGACCCTTCTCGTGATATTCCTTCTGGAAGCTCAGGTTATAAATGTACTCCATGAATTTCCACGCTTTGTCTTTGTTCGGCGTGTTGGCGCTAATGCCGATATAGTTACCCGCATTGGCCAGGTTCACAGTCCCTGTCAGTTTCCCGTCAATCGTTGGAGGCAGTGCCGCGCTCCAGTTAATTTTGGTCGGGAATTGGCTTTGGTACACGGCAGGTTCGCCGGAGTGGTTGAAGTACATACCGATCTTACCAGCCGCGAATTGGGCGCGAAGCGGATCGATATCGAGCGATTCAACGCCAGGCAGCATGCTGCCGTCCTGCTTCATCTGCCGAAGTGCATCGACAATCGGCTTATACGCCGCAAAATCGAACTGGCCTGTTTTGTAATTGTAACCGTCGACTACGGAAGTACCGCTGAGCGAACCGATCGGATTGGCAATCCGCGAGAAGGCCGAGCTTGGATTTTTGAAGTTTTCCGCGAAGCCGTAAGCACCGATGTCTTTGCCGGCTTCCGTAATTTTCTTGGCATCCTCAACCATTTCCTGAATCGTTTTCGGCGGTTCGGTGATGCCGGCTTTTTTGAACAGATCGACGTTATAGATTAACCGCCAGTATTGCCCTGTGTTCGGAAGCGAGTAAATTTTGCCATCGACCATATTGCTTTCTTCTACAAGTAAATTATTATACCGTTTCTTCATTTCGTCTGTCATCATATCGTTCAGCGGCAAGAGATACCCTTTCTTCACGAAGCCGGGGAAATCGTTCGTCCGAAGAATATCCGGCGCCTGCTTGCTGGCGAAAGCAATATCGACCGATTGGTTGAAGTTATCGGCCATGACCGTCATCTCAACCTCGATGTTGTCCTTGTTCGTCTCATTGAACTTCTTGATGACTTCTTTCATATAATCGGCATCGTGACGGTCAATCGTCCAATAGCTCAGCTTCGTCTTCTGTCCGCTTGCCGCAGGGGCGGCACTCGCACCCGTTTTGGCAGCGGATGAATCGGTTTGGCTGCCGCATGCCGCAAGTGAAGCCACCAACGTAACTCCAAGCAGTGCGTTCAATACGATCTTTTTACTCATGTCGTGAAACCCTCCTGTTATCTCTTCCTGGAATGTGATGCACATCTCATGTAACTGTTTTCATGATAACTCGATATCCGGCTGAACCGTGAAGGACAAATCAACTTTCCAGGTGGGGGAAAATAACTGTTTTGTATGTTTCTGTATCAATTTAACCTTTCACACTTCCGGCCGTTACCTGGATGAACGACTTGTTCGCAAGCACATAGACGACCAGAATGGGCAGGAAGGACAGACAAGCGCCGGCCATCATAAGCTGCGCCTCCGCTGCTGCGCCAATGCCGTAGCGCAAATTCGCCAAGCCGACCGTCAACGTTTGCAGCTTCGGGTTCGTCATCGTGAAGACGAGGGGCAAAATATACTCATTCCATGCGCCGCGGAACGTGAACAACGCGGTAACGCCCAATGCCGGGCGCAGAAGCGGGAGAATAATCCGCCAATAGACCGTGAAGAAATTGCAGCCGTCGATGTATGCCGCCTCGTCCAGATCTTTGGGAATGGCCTTGAAGAAGCCGATCAGCATGAAATAGATCACGGCATGCGAGCTGATGAGAATAAGGATAACACCCCATAGCGATTTATTTAAACCGAGCTTCACCATGAGATTGAACTGAGGCATCAAAACAACGGCGCCAATGGAAATGAACATCGTGCTGGCCTGCAGAGCTACGTAAAGCCTTTTGCCAGGAAACTGCGTTCGATCCACGGCATAAGCCGACATCGTAGCCACTAGCAGCGTTCCGATCGTTACGATGATGCTGATAAAGAGGCTGTTCCATGTAAACTGGGCAAAATTAGCCTGCTTCCAGGCTGTGGCGTAGTTGGAAAATTGCCAGACGGTAGGCAGGATGGTAGCTCCCGTCGTCAGCTCCGCATTCGTTTTGACCGAACCCAAGATCGCCATAATAATCGGAAATATCGTGAAAAAGGCTACCGCTATCAAAAATATCCATTTGATGCCATGCCCGATGAAACGGCCGCCTCGGAAACCGCCGGAGTTCATGCTAGTAATCATTGTATACCCTCCCTTGTTAATCCTGATTCAAACGTTTGGACATCGCGAAGTACGCAATGGTAATGACCCCGACGATGAGAGCCGTTACGAAGCCTGCGGCGCTGCCGTATCCGATCTGCTGGACTGTCGGAGAAGCCGCCGAAACCGGGAAGAACAGCTTGTACACGTACAGGTACATGACATCGGTTTTACCGAAAGGTCCGCCCTCGGTCATGACCATAATGCTCTCATAGCCTTTCAGGGAGTTGATGATGGCGAGCATCACGATCATTTGCAGAACCGGTCCGAGCATCGGAATCGTAATGTACCAGAACTTCTGCACGACATTCGCTCCGTCAATCGAGGCGCTTTCGTACAGATCGTCCGGAATTCCTTGCAGTCCGGCAATGAACAGAAGCATATAGTTACCGATGGCGCCCCAGACGGCCATAATAATAACGGTTAACATCGCATAATCCGGTCCGAGCCAATCGATCGCTTTGGAGGTTAAGCCATACTTCAATAGAAATTGATTGAGCAGGCCGTTATACGAATTGAATATCGTGAAAAAGACGATCGCCATGACGGAAGTACTGATAATGGTCGGCATGAAATACACGGCGCGGAGCAGCACTTTGCCCCGGATGCCGCGATTCAGAATGACGGCAAGGATGAGGGAAAGCGGCAGGACGATAATCAATTTGCCGCCTGCATATATGAGCGTGTTGTACACGGAGTGCCAATACTCCGTATCACGCAGCAATCTTGTGAAATTATCGATACCGATAAATTTCTCTTCACCGTACCCCTGGTAATCGTAGAACATATAACGAAACGCCCATATAAGCGGGTATATGCCTAGCGCCAAAGTTAGAAACAGACTTGGCAAAATAAAAACATAGGAATTGAACAGGGAACCCCTTCTGCGCATATGACATCTTCTCCTTATACTTAAACTAGTAGTCTAAGCATATTACAAGCTCGCGGCGATGCGGGAGTGGTAATTCAACTGTGTCCGTGTGACAATTCAACTGTCTTCGACAGCCGGTCAACCGCCTGTCAATAAATACCGAAAGCAAACAGGCCGCAAAGGAATTTGCGGCCTTGCTGACGCTACAATTTATTGGAAATGGACAATAAAAGTCTTGATCTCATAAGGCTTCATAGGAACGTCTAGCTGAGCGCTCACCAACTTCCCGCCCTGCGGACGTTCGAGCAGATCGCATTCCTGCCAGGATGCGATCCGGGCATCGCTCGCGATCTCCAGCTGCCCGCTGATGCCTGCGAACTCGTGAATCCGCAAGATGACGCCGCCGCCATCCTCCGCTTCTTTCACCGCGTCGATCATGACATGATCGCAGGACAGACGGAATAAGCTGAATGACGCTTCGGCATCGGCACGCTTACCGCCGGTGCTCGTCAGCGGGTTATTCAAGGACCATGCGGCTTGCACCGTTCGCCCGTCATACCAATCGCCGGCATGCGGGAACAGCGAATAGGTGAAATGATGTTCACCGATATCGGCCGTAGGATCCGGCACCATGGCGGACTTGATCAGCGTCAGCCGCATCACGTTGTCTTTGATGTCATAGCCGTACTTGCAATCGTTCAAGAGGCTGACCCCGTACCCGCGTTCCGACAGATCGGCCCACTGATGGCCGACCGTCTCGAAGCGCGCGTAATCCCAGCTTGTATTCCAATGCGTAGGGCGCTTCACGTTGCCGAATTGGATATCGTACGTCGCTTCCGTCGCCCGGATTCGCACCGGGAATGCCGCCTTCAACAGCTGGCGCTGCTCGTTCCAATGAACATGCGTTTTGAAATCTATTCGTCGGCTGTGCGCGTAGACGATCATATCTTGAATAATGGTCGAATCCATATACGCCCATTCGAAGCGGACGATCGCGGCCAGAGCCCCGATGTTCGTCACTTCCATGCGGGTCACCTGGGTCACTTCGCGCCTTTTCTCCGTGTAGAAAATGTCGATGTCCCACGCCTCGTGCCGGCCTTTCGGCTTATCCTCGAACACCTCCAGCCGGTTGCCGGTCTGCCCCTCTGCGAGGATGTCCCGCTTCGCCAGCCGGTCATAGAGCCGTTCGAGCTGACCGCTCGCATTCCATTCGATTTCATAGAAAGGCGTGACCAAACCACGCTCCTTCGAATGGAATACATCGGCATCAGACTTCGGCGCAGGCGCATGGCTATCCGCGGCTTCCGCCGGATGAATCACCGTGTAGCCCATCGAAGGGATCTCCGCTACTTTCACCCATCGTTCTCCATCCACCAACTGTGTCTCCAGCGGACGATTCCGGGCATCCAACCAGACCTCATGAGCGGCAGCGTCCCCTTGGGGTAAGCGAACGATATCCGTCTGTTCCCAGGAAGCGCTGTTGAACACCGTCACTTCCCGGTCCCCGCCCTGTCCACCATCTGTCAAGTAAGCAAGGGATTGGTTCCGCACTTGCTCTCCGAGGGCAAGCGCTTCGCCATACTCGACCCTGCTGTCCTCATAAACTTCACGAATCGACGAGCCGGGGATGATGTCATGGAATTGGTTTCGCAGAATAATGGTCCAGCCTTTATGCAGAAGCTGAGAGCTTTCGCCGCTTGCCGCATGCGCGGCCGCGTTCGCAACGCTGCTCAACACTTGCAGCCATTCCGTTTCCCTGTACAGCAGCTCCAGCTTGCGATTCATCAGCTTATTGTAAGCTTGACTTGTATACGTACCGCGGTGCAGCTCCAAATACAGCTCGCCGTCCCATGTGTGCACGTAGGAATCGGTGCTTGCCACCCGCTGCTGCAGCTCGCGGAAATATTCGTCGGCGCGCCCCGTCTTCACGGCCGGAATGCCGGGGATTTGGTCTAATCGGCGCCGCATCTCCAGCATTTCCCGGTTGACGCCGCCTCCGCCGTCGCCGAACCCATAGGCAAGGAGCAGAGACGAATTCAGCGACTTATCGCGGTACGCGTCCCAGATACCTTGTACCGAAGCCGGCGTCACTTTCCCATTATACGTATAGTAAAAGGCCCCTTCGCTCGATCCGGGATCCGGCGTCGTAATGAAATGGGTCAGCACTTCCGTTCCGTCAATCCCCCGCCACATGAAGGTATCGTGCGGCATGCGGTTATATTGATTCCAGCTGATTTTGGTCGTCATGAACGATTCGATGCCCGCTTTGCGCAAAATTTGCGGCAGCGCCCAGCTGTAGCCGAATACATCCGGCAGCCACAGGTACTTGCATTCAACGCCGAATTCTTCCCGGAAGAAACGGGTTCCGTACAGAAGCTGTCTGACCAACGATTCCCCGGAAGCCAGGTTGCAGTCCGCCTCCAACCACATCGCGCCGCCCGCTTCCCAACGGCCTTCCCGCACCCGTTCCTTGATGCTTTCATAAATTTGCGGATAATCTTCCTTGATGTACGCATACAGCTGCGGCTGTGTTTGCAAGAATACGTACTCCGGGTACATCTCCATCAAACGCAGTACCGTCGAGAACGATCTCGCCGCCTTCTCCCGCGTATGCTTCAGCTGCCAGAGCCACGCGACATCGATATGCGTGTGCCCGATGCATTGGACGACAACCGCATGCAGCTTGGGCATGGAAGCGAGCGTGCGGCTCAGCTGTTCCTGCGCCATCGCCACGGAGCTGTAGAAGCCGTCGCTTCCCGGCCTCGACCAATCGAGAAGCAGGAAAGCCTGATCCAGCATAGTCAGCAGCGCGTGCCGTTCAGGACGGCTTTCCTCCAAGATCCGAACCGTCTCCAGCAAAGCTCTCGCCGTGTAATAAAGATCGTCGCAAGCTTCGTCCAGCCAGCACAAGGACGCCCATTCCAGCTGGCTTTCCATTTCACGGTAGCTCTGATAACCGCCAAGCCCGGACCATAAACGGAAGCGAAGCTGTACAACGGATCCAATCAGCTCGTCGGGGAAGAAGACTTCCTCATGATTGGAATCCACGCCTTGGAACGGCGCGCCATTCACATAAAGAAGCGATTCAAACCCGCTGTTCGTTCCGTCACCGGTTTGCCCCAGCTTGAACCGGCCAAGCACTTTCTTACCCTGCCACTCTGCCGGAATCTGCGGATCGGCGGCTAACCAATAATACACATCGCGCCCTTTCCAACGGTCTCCGATCTGAATGCCGCTCCATTCGCCGTCTTCCGCCGGGTAAGCGCCAATCGCTCCTTCGGCGTCGCGTTTGATTCGAATCGTATCTATAGCCCTTTCGCCGCGATAGCGGTAAGGTTCAAGTTCAAGAATTCGCGCCTGTAATTTCTCCACTGTCCACAACATGTGACTGCTCCCTTCAATCCTATGGCGATATTATCCCTGAGGGATGGATATGCTTATTCTAATCGATAATAACGTTATGCCGTGATAGGCAATCTGATGATGCATGGGGGGGAAATTCATTTTTATCGAAGAAAGGAGATCGCCATGTCACAGCAAGTAGATACCCCTTATGTGATCCTGCCCGAAGAAGCGGCACCGGTTAATGCCCAGCATTGCGAACGATGTGAGCTATCCAACCAGCGGAGTCGTGTCATTTGGGGGGAAGGCAATCCGGACGCTCCCATCCTGTTCATTCTGGATAACCCGGGAGCCCGGGAGGATCGGCAAGGCAATTCGTTTCTATGCGGTACACGCGAAACGCTGCAGCACGGCATGAGCTTAGCCGGCTTGAACATCGATTCCGTCTATGTGACGTATTTGCTGAAATGCAGACCCATCCGCGCTTATAATAAGCCTGCGGCTAGAGAAGCTTGTTCGCCTCATCTGCAGACGCAGCTCTTGGAGAAGAAGCCACGTCTATTGTTTGGATTCGGGAACGTTGTGGCCGAATCCGTATTTCCAGGGCAGGAGAATGCCACGGTGAAGGAACTTCGCGGGAGCTGGCACGAGTTCCAGGGGCTTCCCATCGGCTTTACGTACCATCCGTTAGCCGTCAGGAGGCGCCCCAATTTAATGCGTTATTTCATCGATGACCTGACCGCTCTCCAAAGAAGATGGACAGAGATTGAATCCTCCCGTTAGGAAGTCAAGCATCCTTTCGCAAAAAAAGTGACTCCAACCGCCGCACGCGGATTGAAGTCACTTTCTCATTCTCGAACCTATCTATTAATAAACATCACGTTGGTAACGTCCTTGCTCTTGCATACCGTTTAGATACGCTTCGGCTTCTTCGCGAGTCATGCTGCCTTCTTTCTCAATAACCTCCAGAAGCGCATGATGAACATCTTTAGCCATGTTCAGTTTATCGCCGCAAACGTAGAAGTAAGCTCCTTTGTCCAACCATGCGAATAACTCCTGGCTGTTCTCGAGCATTTTGTGTTGGACATAAACTTTCTGCTCGCTGTCACGCGAGAAGGCTACGTCAATTTTCGACAAAACCCCGTCTTTCTGGTATTGCTCCAACTCTTCTTGGTACAGGAAATCCGTTGCCGCATGCTGGTCTCCAAAGAACAGCCAGGATTGGCCTGTTGCTTTGGTCACAGCGCGCTCTTCGATGAAGGAACGGAACGGTGCAATCCCTGTACCCGGTCCCACCATAATAATCGCTTGATCCGGGGACTCCGGCAGATGGAAATGTTTGTTCGCTTGAACAAATACAGGAAGCGTATCGCCTTCTTGGATGCGTTCGGCAACCAAAACGGAACAAACGCCTTTGCGCTCACGCCCATGAGCCGTGTAACGAACCGCACCGATCGTCAGATGCACTTCCTCCGGATGAGCGGCGATGCTGCTGGCAATGGAATAGAGCCGCGGCGTCATTTTTCTTAAAAGAGAGACGATATCCTGCGCCGAAGCTTTCCACGGACCATAATCGCGCAATAGATCAAGCAGATCGCGTCCGTTCGTATATTCTTTCAGCTGATTGGCATTCTCCGCCAACAACAGGTTGTGCAGCTCTTGGTTATCCGTGAAAGCCACGGCTGATTGTACAATCTTCTTGGAAAGCAGCGTAATTTCGAAGTGCGTCGTCAATGCTTCCTGCAGGGGAAGTGTCTCGCCTTCTTTCCCCACTGCAACCGGTGTGCTTGCGTCCCACTTCATGACTTCAATCAGAGCGCTCACGAGCTCAGGATCATTCTGCGGGAGAATGCCCAGCGCATAGCCTGGCAGATAGGAAAGATCGGATCCTTGCAGCGACAGTTCGAGATGTCTCGTTTCTTTGTTCGAACCGGCACCGTTGAGGTTGACATTCTTGATCACTTTCGCTTGAAACGGATTTGTTCTTGAGTATGTTGCTGGCACTTTTTGGACATCAGTAGTTTGCATGCTCTTCACCCCGAATTTATATATTAACCTACATTATCATATTAAGACCAAATAATACATATTTTTTTGGAGATTTGTCTACATTTTTTGATAAAGTATTACAAACCGGCGGCAAATAAAAGAGACCCCGAACCGAGGCCTCTTCTCATCAACATTCCCTCCAACAGCAAGGATTATTTATTTAACCCCTGTATAAACAAATGCCCGAATAATATGTCTCTGCGCGAAAAAGAATGCGATCAGAATCGGCGTGACCAGAATCATGTTCCCGGCCATCAGCACGTTCCAGTTGGCTACGCCTTCTTCCTCGCGGATTTTGGCAATTCCCAGAGGCAGCGTTCTCGCCGTTTCATCCGTCGTCATGACGAGCGGCCAGAAGTAATCGTTCCAGTGGGCGATGAAGCTGAACAGCGCGAAGGTCGCGAGCACCGGCTTAGCCATAGGCACCATGAGCTTCATAATAATTTGCCACTCCTTAGCGCTGTCCAGCCGCGCAGCTTCAATCAATTCCTCCTGCACCTGCTTGAACGACTGCCGCAGAAGGAAAATACCGAAGGCGCTGGATGCGAAAGGTAGAATCAGAGCGAGATGCGTATTCAGCAGCTTCCAGGCGCTCAGCTGCAAATAAACAGGCAGGAAAATCAATTGCGACGGAATCATCAGAGTCACCATCACGAGGCCGAACAAAACGCCGGAGCCTATAAATTTATAACGCGCGAAGGCGTAGGCCGCCGGAATAATCGTCAGCATCTGCAGGATGAGAATGCCGATCGATATGATGAAGCTGTTCGTAATATAATGCAGGAACGGGCCGGAGCCCCAAGCTTTGGCATAATTGCTCCAGATGAAATCTTTGGGAATCCAGTTCGGCGGGAAAATCATCGTTTCAGGGAGCGTTTTGAGAGATGTCGATAACATCCAGACAAAAGGCATGGCGAACACAAGCACTAAGGCAATCATACCGATCACACTGATGACGCGCAGGGCGTAATGCAGGGTTCTCGATAAGATCTCTTCTTTGCTTTTGACATAGATCAAGCTGCGATCGGAATGTTGAATGGTCTGCTCGGCTTTCACGGGTTTCCCTTCTTTCTATTGATAATGAACGCGCTTGGACATCATTTTGAAGTAAATGATCGTCAGCACACCGACAATGAACAGTAAGATGACGCCTGCCGCAGAAGCATAACCGATCTTGAAGAAGCGGAACCCATACTCATAAATATAATAGACGAGCGTATTCGTGGAATTGACCGGTCCACCCTGCGTCATAATCGCAATGGTCTCGAACACCTGAAACGAACCGATCATGTTGATGATCACGAGGAAGAAGATCGTCGGCGACAACATGGGAAGTATCAGCCGGTAGAACGTTGTCCAAGGCTTGGAACGGTCAAGCGCAGCCGCTTCATAGATATCCTTGGGAATGCTTTGCAAGCCGGCAATGAACACCAGTGTGTTGTAGCCAAGCCCTTTCCAGACCGCAACGATGACGAGCGAGATCAGAGACGTATTCTGCGAGGAGAGCCAAGCCAGCTTCCCGAAGCCGAACAAACCGATGAACCAGTTCAATAAGCCGTACTGCGGATCCATGACCCAAGCCCAGATCATGGAGATGGATACCCAAGAGACGATATGCGGACTGAAGATCGCACCCTGGACGAAGCTGGGAAACAAGCCGGATTTATTTAACCAGAGCGCTAACAGCAGCGAGAGACCCGTGATGCACGTGACCGTTAAAATCGTGTAAATCGTTGAATTCGATATCACTTGAATAAATTCTTTTTCCGACAGAAGATCGGTAAAATTCTGCAGGCCGACGAAGTTTTTCGTTGGACTGATGAAATTCCAATCGTACATGCTCAGGTACATCATATAAAGGATCGGATATATAAAAAACAGGGAAAACACAGTAATCGCGGGTGTAACCATCGCGTACGGACGCAGTCTCTCCCACATTGTCATCTTATACACCGCCGCCTTCTATATCGCGAATTCTTTGGCCGTCATGACCGAAATAGTACAGTTTATCGTAAGGAACGACGACTTGGATATGATCTTCCGTTTGCAGCGTGGACAAGAACGCCTTAACGAAGAAAGTACCCATACGGGACTGAATCTGATAAATATTTTCTGCTCCCAGACTTTCTCTTGTCAGGATTTCCCCATGAATCACCCATCCGTCTTCAGGACGATTCGGCGGCATCACGACATGCTCGGCCCGGAAGCCGATATAACCGATCGATGCGGAAGCCCCAACCTTTAATCCTTGAACGTCGGCGAATGGAAAAATATTCATAGCCGGCGTGCCGATGAACTGCGCCGTGAATACATTATCCGGATCATGATAAAGCTTCAGCGGAGAATCCGACTGTTGTATCACCCCTTTGTTCATGACGACAATCTCATCGCCCATCGACATGGCTTCCACTTGATCATGGGTGACATAAACGAACGTGGTGCCCAGCCTTTTATGAAGCTGGATCAGCTCCGTTCTCATTTGGTTGCGCAGCTTCGCATCCAGGTTGGAGAGCGGTTCGTCCAGAATAAACACTTTCGGCTTCTTGACCATCGCCCGGGCAAGCGCCACCCGTTGACGCTGTCCTCCGGATAATTGCTGCGGCTTTTTATCCAGATGAGGCGTCAAGGCTACGATTTCGCAAATATCCCGGATCAACGCTTCGCGTTCCGGCTTCGGCACCTTCCTGTTCTTGAGCCCGAATTCGATATTCTCGCGCACCGTCATCGTCGGATACAGCGCATAGTTCTGGAAGACCATCGCCACGTCACGCAGTCCGGGCTGCGTTTCATTCACACATTTGTCGCCGATCCAGATCTGCCCCTCGCTCTCCTTCTCAAGACCCGCAATCATGCGCAAGGTGGTGGATTTGCCGCAGCCGGACGGACCGACGAGAACGGTGAACGAGCCGTCTTTAATCGTCAGATTCAAACCGCTGATAATCGCTTCTTCTTTATACTTTTTGCCGATATTGACTAGTTGGATCCTTGCCATACGCTCATCTCCTTTTCGTTCTGAATCGCACGCATCAGCTGGGCCAGCTCCTCCAACCGATGCAGGCGGATATCCCATTGCCGTTCGTCCCCGCTCCGGTATGGCGAGATAAAGCAAGTTCTGCCGCCGGCTTCATGAACCGGGTATAAGTCGTTCCAAGGATTATCTCCGATCGATAAAATTTCATGCGCGCGGACTCCCTGTTCAAGGAGAGACTGGATGTAGGTTTGTATGCCAAACGGTTTATCTGCACCACAGTAGATTTCGTCGAACATATGGTGTATTTGCATATAATGCAAAAAGTCGATCCCGGATTTTTCGTACGTATTGGTCATTAATACTTTGCGGTCTACAGCAGTGACATGCTGGATGGCTGCAAAGAGCTCGTGATGAAGCCCGAATTGATAAGGCTTAAGGAGCATCTCTTCGCGCACTTGCACAAAAGCCTGTTTCATTTTCTGTTCGGGAATATCGTACCTATGGCGCAGCGCCCCAACGATGACCCATGGGTCCCCCATGTAGATCAGATTCGAATCATGAATCGATAAGGACGCATACTTCGCTGCGAACTGCTCTCCGTCCAGCTCCTCGCCTTCCGGCGTAAAACCTTGAATCAACCTGCCGGCCCGATGGGCAAGCGCCACTCGGTCCGTTCGATGAAAGAAATGGCCTAACCGTACGTTGTGAGTACCGGATAAAATGTTTCTTGAGGCCGTAACGGCCTTGTCCGTTTCCGCTTCCCATTCGGTTCCTTCCAGCAAATAACGGATATAACGATCCATGAAGGTGTCTTCTTGATACAGCGTTCCATCCATATCGAAGATGATTACTTTAATGTCAGAGAACCATTCCACTGGTGAGATCAGCCTTTCTTCTAGATGAATTGAGAGCCTGCCGGCTTCCGCTTGCGTCCATGTCGGGAAGCCGGCACCTCTCTGCCGGACGGAACCGGAACTCCCTGTCCCTGTCCCGGTCCGGGTTATTATTTGCTGAGCAATTTGTTCGCTTTCTCCGCAGCTTCGTTCATCGCATCCTGCGGCTTGACACCCTTCTCGAGGATGGCTTTCGTCATAGCGTCGATAATCGTCTTCGATACCTCGGAATACGCATTGGCGTTAGGGCGAAGCACGGCATACTGCAATTGGTCGGAAGCTACTTTGTATTGAGGGAACTGTTTGTAATAGCTTTGTACCTCTTCGCTTTGCAGCGCGGACAGACGGTTCGGCAAGTATCCCACATACTTATGTTGATAGATCGTATTTTCCTTGTTGGTCATGAACTTCACGAATTGCCAAGTGGCTTCTTTCTCTGCTTCGCTAAGTTTGGACGTGATAGCCAGCTGGCATCCCCCGGTCGGAACGCCATAAGATTTATTGGCCGGCATGAAGTCGGTCGCCATCTCGAAATTGTTGCCTTTCGCCACTTCCAGGCTTGCCGAGACGCCTGCTGTAGATCCGATTTTGAAAGCGGAAATCTGATTGGTCCAATCCTTCTCGGCGTCAGCGCCTGCTGTCTTGCCTACCGTGAATTTGATAAGGCCGTCATCGGACATCTTCTTCCAGAACTCCACAGGAGCAACGCCTTCCGGAGAGTTGAACGCCGCTTTCTTCCCGTCCTCGCTCAGCACCTTGCCGCCGCTTTGCGCAACAAGCGCCTCATATTCCCAGACGCCGACCGCCATCGTCAGAGCTGTCTTGCCTTTGGCTTTCAACACCCGCGAATATTGCTCGAGCTCCGTCCAGTTCTTGGGACCGGCAGGATCCAGGCCGGCATCCTTGAGCATCGTCACATTTTTGTAGAAGATCGGCGTACTTCGCATGAACGGAATACCGTACAGCTTGCCATCCACGTAGGCGTTCCCCATAAGTCCCGGAATAAAATCTTTCAAATTCAGTTCGGCATCATCCCTGGTCGCCATGGGGGTCAAATCCACGAGCATGCCTGAGCGGGAGAAAATCCCCGTGGAGGCAATCTCCAGGTCGAACACGGCAGGCGCGTTGCCGGCGGCAAAAGCCGCTTGCACCTTCGCGTGCAGATCGTCGTAATTCCCTTGGTTCGCTTGCTGCACCTCAATTTTGTTCTGCGACTCATTGAACTTTTTCACCAGGTTTTGCTTCGCTTCTTCAATTTTTCCGCCGTTAGCTGTCCAGTATTTGATCACAATTTTCTTGTCCGAGGACGCGGACGTACTGGCTGCGCCCGAAGCGGCCTTGTCGCCTGCACCGCCTGCACCGCAAGCGGACAGCATGAGTACGGAACTAAGCGTCACGATGGATACGAATTTCTTGTTTAACATGGTTGATTCCCTCCCAATTTTTGAATGCACCCAGCAAAAAAGAAGCCTAAATCAACCGCCGACATGCTGTCGGCCGCTAATCAGGCTTCTCCACTACTCCAACCATTTTGTATTTACTTGTCTGCATTCATCATAATGGCTGAGTATTATCCGTGTGTTAAATGACTATGAATTTTTTGAAAATTTCCGGTCTGTGCCTACGGTTCACACAATGCTGCGAAGCTTCTTCTCATCCGGGGCAAAAGATTCACGCCATAACTCCGACTTGGAAGAAGATACGGCGGTGGCTCCATATTTGAAATCTTCCATGGCATGGCTTCGTTCGAACAGCAAACCGCCGGTAATGATCGGCAGGGAGGTGAACTTCTTGATCTCCCGGATCATCTCCGGAATTCGCGCCGGCATCACTTCGATGATATCGGGCTCGATTTGGGTCAGGCTCTTGGCTATGTTCTCCAACCCTTCGGTATCTACGAGGAAAAAGCGTTGAATGGCGAGCAGCCCCATCTTTTTCGCTGTTTTGACGACATTCGTCTTCGTCGTAATAATCCCGGTCGGTTTGATCACTTTGGCCAAGTAGTCCATGCCGTAGGCGTCCGTGCTTAAACCGCCTATTTTCTCCAAATGCAGGAAGACCGGCAGCTGATGACTTTTGAACACATCCACGTACCCTTTGATGACCCCAATGTGCCCGGTAAGCAGAAATACGCCGCTAAGTTGGTTTCTGAGCGATAAAGCAAGTTCGATCTGCTTCGGCTCCTTGATCGAGGCCACCATACGGTGTGCGCTTAACCGTTGGAAAAACAGCTCGCCTTCATCGTTCTTAAGCTTCTTCATCCATCAGACCTCCTGGTAAACGCCTGTGTTCGAACCGAAACCGCTATTTGTGTTCCGCTGCCAGCCGCAGGGAAACCGTACATGCCCGATCCGATTCTTGGCCGCGAGCAAGAGGGTTGTGTCTAAAGTGCTTCATGTTGTTGTACAGCATCTCGACATTGTCTGTGAGGGCCGCGTCCGCTACATCTACAGCACTAATGCGAATTTCATCCCGGTCGATCTCCACAACCCGCAAACCGTGCTGGTCAAGACACGCCGACAGCTGAACGAACGTCCAGTTCTGCTGATTCACGATCGAATCGATATGCGTATGGCCGTTGAAATAAATGCCGACTCCTTCTTTCTTGCTCAGCACCTTCCACATATCGATGTCCGGATGAATGGAGCCCTTATCCTTATCCGAATTCGTCGTCGTCTTATGTACCGGGTGATGGGCAAAAACTAATACCGGCTTCGTTCCGGATGCTTGGATGACCTCTTCGAACCAGCTCAGCTGCTCTTCGTCAACCCAGCCTCCCCAATCCTCGAAATCCATCTCTTTGGCCGTATCCAGAAACACGAGGTCAGCCACTTCCGTCTTAACGACATGATAGCGGGCTTGTCCGCTGATTGCGAGCACTTCGTTTCTCGTTGACGCATATAGATCGTGGTTCCCTAGAGCATGGTAAAACGTTCTGCCGCCATTGCGTAAGATCTCGTAGACTTCATTCAGTTCCGAGGAATGTCCGTAATTGGTGAGATCGCCCAAAGAAATATGAGCATCCCCTTCCACTTCCATAAATCGTCTCAAAAAGGTTTGATAGAAATCGTTACGGGCTTCCAACCATCCTGGAATTGCTTCATCAACCTCGTGATAATGTAGATCTCCCATTAGTACTAATCGCATGAGTTCTCTCCTACCTTCTATCAAATTTGATGTGACGCCATCTCCTGTAATGATAATGAACAAGTGTAAAATTTATTTACAAGTTTACTTTTATTTTTTGTAAATATTTTACGTTCAGGCGGCTGTCATGCAAAAAAAACGAGCCAATGCCGGTAACGGCATTGGCTCGTCTCTTGTTTTTTGACATTCTCGTGTACAGGCATGATGGAAATTCCCTTGACAACAAGGCCTTTTATAGTAAGATAAAAACAATTGAATATGTTGAATTTTCTTATCAAGAGCAGGTGGAGGGACTAGCCCGATGAAGCCCGGCAACCGACAGACCTTCGTAACACGAAGGCGTGCACGGTGCTAATTCTTGCGGAGACGCTACGTATAGCGAATCCGGGAGATAAGAGCGAGGATCTGACATTGTAAGCTTAAGACCTTTCTCTGCTTCCGGAGAAGGTCTTTTTTGCTTTATCATCCAACTTGTTTGCAGGAGGGATCCCATGTCGATCACGATGAAAGAACACACACACCGCGAGCGGGATATTCATCCCCAGCGGCAAGATAGCCGAGAATGGTCTGATCCGGCGAACGGTCTCGACTCATTAGGGGCTTACAGAATTATTCGAATCGAACTATTTCGATATGACAGCGAGCTTGCAGCCAAGCGGCAGCTGGGAGACCAATCGCAGCTTTGCGGGCTCATGGCAATTACCACCACTCTCGGAGTCGTCGGCTTAAGAGAATTCGCGATTCCCTGCAGCAGCTTGAGAGGCGATTTCACGATGTGGGCTTCTCAGTTTCAGCGTTTGAAAGGTCTGAACCTGCCGGATAGCCTGGACTATGTTCAACGCAGGTATGAGGCGCTCGGACCCGAGAGATCCGAGTTCATGGAGTCGGCACTCCTGGATGCTGCCGGCAAAACGAAGCTTACTTTCATTACCGGCAAGGATCGAAGTGACTTCATGGAACGAGCCTACCTCCTGGCGCATACGCAAGCGTATGTCAGGTTCTAAAATAAGCCGCAGCGACAAGAAAGCTCGGCTCCTCCAAGAGAGCCAAGCCTCTACCGAGAGTCCCGCCCATAGCGGGAATTTCTCCTGTTACATGCAGCCTGGCGGATCCTTGAATGCTGAATAACAGGAATTCCTCCCGTTATTCAGACCTAACTCGCAGCCATTACGCGAAATGGGGATAAATTAACGGGAGGAATTCCCTTTATTCGTACAACTGGGCTAATTTTCACGCGAATAACGGGAGAAATTCCAGTTACGCCCTGCGGCTGACTAGGAAAAACCGTCAGGGAATATTAATGTGCCCCCGTGAACAGGAGACTACGGTTGGCGCCCAAATCAGCATGTCGCGTCGCGGCAATTGTTTAGACAACGCCGTTATGGAAAGCTTCTTCTCGCATCTCAAAGCAGAAGCGCTCTACCCATATGATATCCGTTCGATTGAAGAAGCTCGACAACGAATTGAGGCTTTTATCCAATTTTATAATGAAGAACGCATTCCAATTAAAGCTAAACAAGCTGACACCGATAGAGTATCGGCACCAGCTTGCCGTATAGGGCTTTTTTTCAATGTCTACAATTTGGGGTCTTGACCAGCGGTCTTCCACGTTCATTTAAATTTTATTGACAATTTCCTTATTCTGAATCAGTGCGACCAGATAAGCCAGGGTCAATCCTTGGCCCCACCCTTGCACTCTCTTCTTGGAGATCACCTTGTAATCGTCAACGGAATACATGACCGCCGTACCTGCGGACACATTCCGGACGGATCCGTCTTCGTCGATATTGGCCAGAATGCCTTCGTACGCTTTGGCCATATAGTTTTGATGCATCGGATGTCCATAGCTAACCAGTGCGGCGGCAATACCGGCGGAAGCCGAGGTTTCTTCATAGGACGTTTCGTCATTCAGTACCGTACGCCACAGCCCGTTCGGGGATTGCAGCCTGACCAGAGCGCTTAATTGGTCGCCGAGCGCTCCCCCGATCTGCATCCACATCGGCATGAACGGATTCAACATTTTGTAAGCTTGTGCCATCGTATAAGCGGCCCATGCGTTGGCTCTGCCCCAATAAATCGCGGACAGATGATCTTGTCTGACATTATCCCAGGCATGATAGAACAGATTCGTCTTCGTGTCCTGCAAGTATTCTTCATGCCAATAAAATTGATTGAGCGCATCGTCGATATATTCTTTTTTGTCAAGCTTAAACCCTAGTCGCAGCAAGAAATAGGCTGCCATGAACAACGTATCCGCCCACGCCTGCTCCGGGAAATCGTTCTTGGAGGAAACCGTATGCTGGAAAACGCCCTCCCCGAACCGAATGGCATCCTTGCGCAAATACTCGGCTTTCATCAGCGCCAGATCGAGGTACTTGGAGTCGCCTGTTGCTTCATGCAGAGTCAGCATCGTATGTCCCATGGCACAGCTATTCACCATCATTGGCGGCAGCCCGAGCTCCAAATACTCGTCCACCCATTTGACGAGAAAGTCGATATAATCTTGGTTTCCCGTTACTTCCCAAGCTTTGCCGATTCCGTAATAAGCCACCCCGCAGGACCAGTTCCAAGTGAAATCCATGTTCATCGTTCTGCGGACTACACGGTCTATAAGTTCTTTGACTTCGTTTTCATTACATTCGAATTTTCGCATATGATCTATTCCTCCTATAGCGTCACTATCAAAAATAACATAATATTGGATGGAATTCTCCGCATTTATAACTGAAAAGCAGCAAACCCCGCATTTATTGCTCTCATCTAGGACAATTGGGATTCCCGGAACTGACCTGGCGACAGGCCGACACACTTCTTGAAGATCCGGCTGAACGATATCGAATTCGTATATCCGACCCGGACAGAGATGTCCTGCACGGTTTCCATCGTCTCGACCAGCAGTTTCTTGGCGAATTCCATCCGCAGCGAAATTAACAGATCGCTGAAATTTTCACCGAGCTCCTCCTTGAACAACTGGCTCAAATACTTGGAATTGATTTGAAAACGGTCGCTCAACAAGGTCAAGGAAAGGTTGGGGTCTGTGAAGTTCTCCGCCACATAGCTGCGAATTTCTCTCATCAAGGCGTGATGCCTGCGGTTCTGGGAAAGCTCGGACAATCGCACGGCCATTTGCTCTAACACGAGGCGGAAGCAAGTCTCGATTTGTTGAAGCGTCTCCGAATGCTCCAGGCCTTGCATCAATTCTAATTTCAAGCCGTTCTTCCAGTAGGCGTCCATTTCCGGTTGAATGCCTTCCAATTCGCGCTCCATCTGGAAGACGAAATATTGCAGAAGCCGTTCGATATCTTCTCTTTGCAAGCGTTGAACCCGCATTTCGTGGAACAGCTTGGCGAACGCGTCCGGCCATCCGGCCTCCGACATGCGAATCTGCCGTACGACGGTTTGGATGAGCTGAAGATAAGTGAACCATTCGTCCGATAATGTCTCATTGTCCTCCACCGTATCGATGATTTGATTAATTCCCAGCGTTACTTTCCGGTTGACTGCTCTGCCGGCCTCTTGATAGGAACGGCGAATCAACGCGACATCCTCAGCAACGCCGCCAACCCCAAAGGTTACGGTAAAATCAAGATGCGCCTCGATCCAGGAACGAATATGCTCCGCCAATTTCAACAGATGGTGCTCGGGGTCCTGATCCTCGTGCGAGATATGGAGCAGAACCAGCCTGTTTTTGGAGATCCATTCCATCATCACCTGCTGCTGATTCTGTTCGGCGAACTCCACGGCCACACTGCTGATGACGAATTTGAACAGCGATTGGTCTTTCTGATTATAGGTCGTCCCGAACTGGACATAATGATCGATTTCGAGCAGTGCGACGATAAAGCGGGTATCAGGCTGAATCCCATAATGCTCGCTTTCCAGCCTCCACACTTCCTGATCTTCAGCATATTCGCCATTGAGCAGATTTTGCAGAAATTGCTGCCTGCGGATCGCCAGATGCTCCACCTGCTTCTCCTGAAAAGCCATATTATTCGTAATGAGCCGCTCGATCGCATGATCGATGAAAGCAAATTCGTTCTTATCGCTCTTCAGGTCGTGCGACATGAAGGAGTGCGAGAACCGGTCGATCCGGTGCAATATCGCTTCGATCGGCCGATAACTCCGGCGGGTGACATAAAAGGTGGAACCGATGGCTAAGGCGATGGCGCCTAATACCGCAACAATCCATACCGCATTGCCGTGAAGTAAAATGCTGTACAGCCGGCCGCCTTTAATCCCGGTCTGATAAGTCCAGCCCGAGTAATCGGAAGTGACTGCGGCATGGACGCTTTGATCCTGGGAATCGAAGGCGATGTCCGGGAAAAAAGGCTGATGCCCTGCATCGTAAATTTGCGCGTTCGTTACCGTGCGGTCAATCATCCCGTCGACGAATTTGCCAATCGCCTCCAGATTGACATTAATGATCATGTAGCCGAGACTGCCCGTATCCAGCGGCACTTTTCTTCCCAGCGTGATCACTTTAAGATTCGTCTTGTTGCTCCCGTTTTTAACGCGTGGCGAGGACCAATTCACAGGATACGGTTGCTTTAACAACTCCAGAATATACGCACGGTCCGGGAATTCGTCAATCGAGCGAATCGTGCTTTGATCGAGCACCTTGCTATCTTTGGTTCGATAAAAATAAATGGAATCGATAAAATTGTGCTGAACCATCATTTCGCTCAAAATGTTGGATGCTGCATAACTGAGCAGCCGGTCGGAAGGCGTATCCAGGAATGCCTGCAGCTCCGCATTCGTCTCAATCACTTTCCTGGCATCGGCATCGATGGTTTTCAGGGAATTATCGATCATGTTGCTGATATATTCCGTCGTCACTTTGTTGGCCTGTATGGCGTTGCGCACATTGAGCTCATTGATGATCGTAACGAAAATCGAAATGAGGATCGAAATCGTAAGGAACAGTATGGGAAGATACGAAAACATCATGCGTTTGATATACGTGTTACTTTTCATCGTTTACTCACCCTGGTTAGCAGCATTTGTAGTTACCTTACTATAACACAATCGTATGAGCATGAGTGCGCTTCCAAATTAGCAAACGACCAACCCCCTATTGCGTCAGGGAGCCGGTCGTTCCTGTTCTTATTTTTTCTTCATTTCTTTATAAGCGGCTCTTTTCTCATCGATAACGGCTTGACCGCCAATTTTCAAATATTCTGCGGCAATGCTGTCGAAGGTTTTGCTGAAATCCTCCGGTTTCGCCAGTACACTCTTGACGACCGCTTCCTGTGCTTTGTCACCCAGCGTTTTGCTGTTCTTGATCTCGGCATCGATCGGACGATCGAAACGCGGATTGGTGTAGCCGTCATTCAAAGCGTTGATGATGGTTTGTTTCGCCAGCTCTTTGTAGTTCGGGAATTGAATGGATGCGGCCTCGATATTTTTGTCCGGCGCCCCGAAGTCCTTCCCGTTGCTTATCATCGCGATATCGGTGTTGTTATAGAACGTTTTCTTCGCTTCATCCGTTGTAATCGCTTTGGGGTATCCGTTCTCAAGCGTATAATGCTGGCCTTCAATCCCGTTCTGCAGCGTGAATAAGACCTCCGGCTTAGACATCCAGTCCAAATATTTGATCGCTTCGGCTGCATGCTTGCTTGATTTCGGAATCATCAGGTAGGCGCCGATCGGATCGTAAATCGCTTTGGGACGTTTGCCTTCCTCATTCGTGAACGGATCCATCCCCACATATTCGGCGCCCGGCACATTCTTCTTGAGCGAATCGAAGACGTTGCCGGTTCCCATTAAGTTCGGATGGGCAGCGAGCGCACTGAAAGCGCCGACCAAACCGTTGGAAACATCCTTCTCGAAATTTTTGCCGTCTTTGTCAAGCGCGAAGTCCGGATTGATCAAGCCCTCCTGGTTCAACTTATTCAGGAATTGAACGCCATCCTTGTAGCCTGGCTTCAGCAGCTCTGGCGTCGCGTAGAAATCTTCCTCCGATATTTTCTTGACGAACGAGCTGATGAGAAGCCCCGGAGAACTTATGTTCGTGCCGTTCATCGCGCTGAAATCGTAAGGGATCACTTTACCCCCGGTTTGCCCGGGATCTTTCTCTTTAAACGCTTTCAATGCTTGGTAAAATTCGTCCGTCGTTTTGGGCACCGGCATGCCCAGCTTATCTAACCAATCCTTGCGAATATAGGAGGTATGCGCATATTGCAGCGGCCGCTTCGCAGGAAGGGTGTACTGCTTGCCGCTAAATATACCGTAATTCAGCACTTCCTGGCCAAGGAACTTCTTCAAATTCGGCCCATTCTCGTCCAGCAGCTTGCCAAGATCCGTCAAACCGCCGTTCTTGACATAATTGTTAATCGTGTTCGTATCGTAAGTGAACACAATGTCCGGCGCATCGCCGGATGCCATCAGCACGTTGAGCTTATCCACCTCTTGGTTGCGCGGGACCGGAACGAACTGCATCTTGATGTTGTTCGGATCACCGAAGTTTTTCTGAATCCATTGCGTCCAGAAATTATTATCCACGGACCCTGCGCCTGCAGGCGCGTTCCCCCTGTCGAACATTTCGACCTTCAAGGTCACGGTCTCTTTGCTTGCGCCGCTTGTTGCGGCTGCCCCGGACGAAGACTCGTTAGAAGCGCTGGAGCAAGCGGACAGCATGCCGGTCAGTACCAGCAGGGCCGTGGAAGCTCCCAACCATTTGCGTTGCTTTGTTTTCATAGAACTCTAACCCCTTTCACAATGAAGATATATCGTATATGTTAACCTCGACCTGACAGAGGTGGTAACCGAGTTTCGTCTATTCCGGCACATGGCCGGCTACCCCTTCACCGCTCCGATCATAATGCCGGACACAAAATACCGCTGCAGCCACGGATACACGATCAGGATCGGCGTGGTGGCGAACATGATGCTGGCCGCCTTGATGCTCTCCGGGACGGACTCGATCTGTGAAGCGCCTTCCTGCGCCGTCAAATCCGTCACCATGCTGTTCATCACGACCTGATACAGCTTGAGCTGGATCGGATACATTTCCGCATGGGTGATGTAGAAGAGCGCATCCATGAAGCCGTTCCATCTGGATACGGCATAGAACAAGCTGAGCGTCGCGAGCGCCGGCAGCGACAGCGGCAGCACGATGCGGATGAGCGTCCCGATGTGAGAGCTCCCGTCCAAATAGGCCGACTCTTCCAGGCTGGCCGGTACCGAGGAGAAGAACGAACGCAGAATGATCAGATTAAATGCGGAGATCATTCCCGGTACGATGAGCGACGCCAGATTGTCGAGCAGCCCGAGCTGCTTCACGAGCAGGTAATCGGGAATTAATCCGCCGCTGAAGAACATCGTGAAGACGATAAGCAGCGTGAATGCCTTCCTGCCCTTCAAACGCTCTTTCGTTAACGGATATGCGGCGCATATGCTCATGACCATGCTCACGACCGTGTAAGTAACCGTCAGCACGATCGTAAGCCCCATCGACCATAGCATCCTTGTATCCGTGAAAACGATCTGATAGGCGTGAAAGTCCAGCTCCACCGGGAAAATGGTCACGAGATCCGATAAGATCGCATGCTTGGAGCTTAACGAGATCGAGATGATATGCAGGAACGGGAGCAGGCAGATGAGCAGCGCCACCCCGATCGTCAGGACGATCACGGCGTCCGTCAGCCGGAACTTCCTCGATTTGCGCAATAGTGTTGAGTTCATTGAGGTTCCTCCTACCATAATCCTTGCTCTCCGAATCGTTTGGCAATCGTATTGGCCAGGATGACGAAGATCAGTCCGACCAGCGCTTGGAACAAGCCCATGGCGGTGGCCAGCGAGAACTGCGCCGATTGCAGACCTGCTTTATACACGAAGGTAGAGATCACTTCCGCATAATCCATCACGAGCGGATTGCCCATGACGAACGGCCGCTCGAAGCCGATGGTCATAATATGGCCAAGCTGCATAATCAGCATTACGACAATGGTCGACCGGATGCCGGGCAGCGTGATATGCCACACTCTCTTCCATCTTCCCGCACCGTCCACCTCGGCCGCTTCGTACAGTTCCTTGTTAATGCCGGTTAACGCCGCCAAATAAATGATGGTTCCCCAACCGGCGCTCTGCCAGATTCCGGTTCCGAGATAGACGAGCAGCCAGTGGTTCTTCTCGGTCAAGAACGGAAAGGCCGGCAATCCGATGTCTTGTATCAGATTATTAACGAGACCGCCCTTCGTGGCAAACATTTGATACACGAGACCGCCGATAATGATCCATGAAATAAAGTGAGGCAGATACAGAATCGTTTGCGCCACTTTTTTGAACCAGATCACCCTCAGCTCATTGAGCAGCAGCGCTAAAATAATGGGAGCCGGAAATGAAAAGAACAAATCCAGGAAGTTCAGCAAGAGCGTATTTCGCACAACCTGGTAAAACTGGCTCATGGCGAACAGCTCGCGGAAATGATCGAACCCGACCCACTCGCTGCCTGTCACCCCTTGGAAAATACTATAATCCTGAAAGGCAATGGCCGCCCCGTACATCGGGACATACTTGAATACAATGAAATACGCAATAGGAAGAATAAGCAATACATACAATTGGTAATCTTTCAGAAACTCCGCTGCCCTCCGGCGCCTCTCGGCTGTCCGGACGGATGTCGGCTTCGTCTGTGCTACGCTCTGGTCCACGTGCATCCCTTCCTTCTCTCTGTCGCTAAGTTGGTAATCACACTATACGCGGACTGCTTATTTCCACACAACAAACTAATTTCAGAACATAAACCGATTTCCGAAACCCCTGCTGCAACGGGCTTTTGCGAGGTTCGGCACAACCTGAAATAAGCCCCGCCGGGTTACGGGGGACTTGTTCAGTTATAGCGCCATATACAATTGTCTTCTCTTCTTATGCTCGCATCCCCGTCTCAAAATCCGTTTATTTTGCTATAATAAATAGACCTAGCTCTTGTTACAAAGGAGTCTGCCATGACAACACCGTTTCTTCCTGACATGCTGCGGTTCGGCTCGGAAGACGACCCGTTACGAATCGAATTCGACCGTAGAACCGGCTATTACGCGATGGAAAACAACCATTACCATATCGAACATGAATTGTACTATCTGTTTCAGGGGGAGCGCAACTATTTCATCAAAGACTCCGCCTACCGGGTACAAGCCGGCGATATGGTGCTTGTCGACTCTAACGCCCTTCACAAGACGTCCGACCTGCGCGAACCCAACCATGAGCGGATTGTGTTATACTACTCGCCGTCCTTCTTCGCCGGTTATCAATCCGCGGAGAAGGAGCTGCTCCTGGCCCCCTTCGCACTTGGCAATCCGCTAATCCGATTGAACCTCCAGGAGAAGATGCATGTAGAAGCACTGCTTGCGTCCCTGTTGAACGAGCTGAACGAACAGCCGCCGGGTTATCAACTGCACATCCGGAACGTAGCCGTGGAGCTCCTGCTATTCACCTCCCGCTACATGCTGAAGCGGCAGAGCGAGCGGGATGACGAGCTTTCGCCGGTCCGGCACAAAGTGACGGATATTATTCGTCATATCAACCTGCACTTCGGAGACTCCCTCCAGCTGCACCTCATAGCCAAACAGTTCTTTATCAGCAAAAGCCATCTGAGCCGTGTTTTCAAACAAATGACAGGCTTCGGCTTCACCGAATATGTCAATATTACTCGGGTGAGAGAGGCGGAGCGCTTGCTGCGGGAGACGGACTGGAGCATCCTGCACGTATCGGAGCACTGCGGATTCGAGAGCTTCTCCCATTTCGGCAAAGTGTTCAAAAAGCTGTCCGGCGTCTCGCCGCGCTCCTACCGGAAGTTCGAGCGCCCATAGAGTAGGGCCGCCCTCGGTTACGATTTAATCGATCCGACCATCATTCCTTTGATAAAGTGCTTCTGAAGAAACGGATAGACCAGCATAATCGGGATCGTCGCCACAACGATCACCGCCATTTTCAGCCCTTCGGGCGAGACGGACAGCAGCAATTCGGAGGAGACGTCTGCCGAGCCCAAGTTGTCCGTAATCACGATTTCGCGAAGCCGTACCTGCAGGGGAATCAGCGATCTGCTGCTGATGTAGTAAATGGCTTGCGAATACATGTTCCAGTTCCCCACTGCGTACATGATGGCCATCGTAGCCATCACCGGCTTGGACAGCGGGAGAACGACGCTCGAGATCATACGAAACTCGCCGCAGCCGTCCATTTTGGCGGAATCGAACATTTCCGCCGGCAGCGTCATGAAGAAGGAACGCATGACGAACAAGTTGTAGGCGCTGATGGCGCCCGGAATGATCAATACCCACAGCGTATCGAGCATATGCAAATTTTTGAGGAGCAAATAATTCGGAATGAGCGGAGCGTGGAAAATCATCGTGAACAGCACAAGAATAAGCGCCGGCTTCCTGTAAATATATTCGGCACGGGACAATGGATAAGCCAAGCTTGCCGTCGCCGCCAAATTCATGAGCGTCCCGAATACCGTGATCACGACGCTGTTTCGGAATGAGACCCATATCGAGGGGTCCTTCAAGATCATATGATAATTCTCCAGCGTAAAGCCCACTGGCCATAGCCCTACGGCCCCGCTGTTAATGGCAGCCGCATCGCTGAAGGATTGCGAGATGACATTCAAGAGCGGCAGAAACATCGTAAGGCCGATGACGAGCAGGATGATCATATTGCATAGCTGGAAAGCACGCTGTCCTTTGGTGAGAATCACTTCTATTGTCCTCCTTCATCATCGAACTAAATTAGTACAAGCCGCTGCCGGTCGCTCTTTTACTCCAAGCATTGCCAAGCATGATGAGCAATAAGCCGATCACGGATTTGAAGAGTCCGATCGCTGTCGTATAGCTGTATTGGCGATCTATCAGACCTGCGCGATAAACATAAGTATCCAGAATTTGGCCGTTCTCACTGTTCAGCGAGTTTAAGAAGACATAGACTCTTTCGAACCCGAAGTCGAGGAAGCTTCCGATGTGCAATAAGAACAAGATCGTTATTGTCGGCATAATCGACGGCAGCGTTATCGACAGCACCTGGCGGAACCTGCCTGCCCCATCGATTTCAGCCGCTTCATAGAGATCCGGATTAATCCCCGCAATAGCCGCCAAATAAATAATCGTTCCCCAACCGCTATCCTTCCATATGCCTGAGGTAATCAGAATCGAACGAATATAGCTGTTCTCACCGAGGAAATAAATAGGCTCAATATGAAACAAGCCCAGGATGTGGTTGATAATGCCGGTCGTTGGCGACAGGATCCCGATGACAATCCCGCCGACAATGACCCAGGAAAGGAAATGCGGCATGTAGATGACCGTCTGCAGAACTCTTTTGTACCCATTGAACCGGATTTCATTTAACAACAGAGCTAAGATGATCGGCACGGGAAAAGCAAAGAGCAAATCATAAACGCCGAGCAATATCGTGTTCTTGAGAATGATGAGAAACTCATCATAAGCGAACATCCGTCGAAAGTGTTCGAAGCCTACCCACGGGCTGCCTGTTAAGCCTTTGAAGATATTGTAATTCTGGAAAGCAATTGACGAGCCGAGCAAGGGAATATATTTGAATATGACAAAATAAATAAGCCCCGGAATCGAAATGACATATAAAGGCCAGTGTTTCATGACAAAGGCTCTTTTCGCTTTTCGAGATGCAAATGTGTACACCGGCTGGCCGGCTGATTCTGTTTTGGACGCCATGATGTTCTTTCCTTTCTCTCCATCGGAATTTGATGGACTCATCATACTATGGACATCCGGGTGAAACCATGGAGAAACTTCAATTCCAGGTGTGTTTTTCAACAATCCGGGCATAAAAAAAGAACCGCAGCATGGCGGTCCTTCCCTACAATCAATTACCCCTGGCCAAGGTAGGCATGACCATGATCAGCTTGGTCCCCTTGTCCACTTGACTCTCGATCTGCAAGCCGTACTGTTCGCCGAACACCATCTGAATTCTCCGGTGGACATTCACCATGCCAATGCCGCCGATGCCTGTGGCAGCGTCCTTCTCTTTATCCGCGAGCTGGTTCGTGTGCAGCTTCTCACGCAGCTCCTCCAGCCTGGCCTCGTTGATACCGAGTCCGTTATCCTCCACGCTAACCCAGAACTTATCTTCATCCTCCCCTGCGTCGATGCGAATATAATGATAATCCTCCACGCCGTCTGCGAAAGCATGTTGGAAAGCGTTCTCGATCAGCGGCTGCAGCGTTAACCGAACCATGTTGTACAGCAAATAATCCGGATGAATCCGGACATCGATATCGAACTCCCTGCCGATACGATGCTTAAGAACGACGAGGTAGAACATAACATGCTTTAATTCGTTCGTGACGGTGATCTCTTCCAAATTCGTCTGTACCGAATAACGCAGCATATAGGCAAGCGCCTTGACGATTTCATATATTTCTTTGGAATCCCGGATGACTGCATAACAGACGATCGTTTCCAGCGTATTGTACAGGAAATGCGGATTTATTTGCAGCTGCAAAGACTGCAGCTCCGCCTTCTGGCGCTCCATCTGACTCTTCTGATCGCTTAACTCGGCTTGATAGACCTGATTGATAAGCTCCGAAAGGCGGGTCACCATGAGATTATAACGGCTCATCAGCTCCGTAACCTCATCCCGGTGCTCCGGAAGCGGAATTTGCACCCAGTTCCCTTGCTCCGTCTGGCGCATTGCACCTCGCAGCAAGCGTATCGGCCCCGTGATCGACCGGCCGAACCGGAATGCGATCCACAGCGCAATACCGAGCGTAAAGCACCCGACAACGATCGTCGTCGTCCGAATCGTATCGCTCGGTTTGCGCAGCTCCGCCACCGACATGGCGACAACCAGCCGCCAATCGCCATATGTGGAGCGCTTGCTCATGAACATTTGCGGCTTGCCGTCCAGAATCGCCGTGAAGGCATGCGAGCCTGCCTCCAGCACCTGGCTGCGTATCTCTTCGGGCAGCTTCGTGGCCGTTCGCTCCGTCTCCGGGTGATACACATACTTGCCGTTCTCATCGGAGATGAAGAAGTAGCCGTTCTCCCCCAGATCAATGCCCTTCCACAGCTCGGACAGCTCGGCCGCCCGCAATTCCACCACCAGAATGCCTCGGGGTTCCGTCGAGGAAAGTCCGCGAATCTGCCGGACCAGCGAGATATTGGGTTGTCCGGTCACAATGCTGTAGTTCAGCACGCTCAGGCTTCCACTCGGATCCGTATTGGCTTTGAGAAATTCCAGCTGTTGTTGAGCTTCCAGCTTGTTGAACGAGCCGCCAACGGAATCATTATAGAAATACATCGCATTGTTATGGAAGGAGATCATATAAATATTGGAAATTTCCGGGTTACGGGCGAACGCCGGTTCAATAATAAGCTCCTTAATCAGCTTGCGCAGCTCATAATAAGGGTATCCGTTCTCACCTTCAGGGAGGTCGATGAACCTCTTTACATCATTGCTGCTCAATAATGACACCATCGACCTCTCATAGCTCCGAATATACAGATCCGTATGGTGAGCGGCATTGCCTACCACCTGTGCCAGCTGCTTCTCCACGATTTGATCCAGTTCGTTGGAGGAGCTCCAGTAGGAGAAAACGCCGACGCTGGTCAAAGAAATCAGAATCACAACCAAATAGGACAGAAACAATTTAGGGTATAAATTCAATCTCTTCATTTCATGCCGAGCGTATCCCGGTAATCCGATGGTGAAATACCGAAGATTTTCTTGAAGGTTTTGGTGAAATGGGGGTAATCCTCGTATCCTACCTCTGCCGCAATGTCCACGGTTCGCAGGTGTGGAACCGCCAGCAGCTCGCGAGCTTTGTTCATACGTTTATGAATCCGGTAACTGACGAAGGTTTCATTCGTCATCTTTTTGAACAAGGTGCTGAAATAATTCGGTGTAATCCCTACCCGATCCGCCACTTCCTTGAGAGAAATATCGACGGACAGATGATTATCGATGTAAGATTTGGCTTCCTCCATGGGATCTTTGAAATTGCCCCGGCGCATAACCAAAATATCCGACATCACAGTTTGCAGCCGATCCTCGAATTCTTGATAAAGCTCCGCCTTGGAAGACGCTTCGAAGGCTTCCGTCATCTCGGTGCTGAGCTGCCGGTTCTTCTCTTGGAACTGTTTCTGCAGCAGCGCTGCCGTATCCAGCAGTTGACTCTTCAGCTGAGCCGCAGTCAAATGGGAGCCGGATTCTTTCCACTCCTCCATAATTTTCCGCAGCTCGTCTTCCTGAAGCAGCCAGATACTGTGTTCGATCCGTTCAACCCAGTCCACATAGCGTGTAACCGGAATATACCCTTGCGATTGCGATTTCATCATACTGTCGAATACATCATGCAGATCCGGCGGTGTAACCGGCTTAAGCAAATAGTGTTTGACTCCGTATGACAGGCACTTCTGCGCGTAATCGAAATCGCTGTAGCCCGACACAACGACCATCATAATATGCGGGTAATTCTCATAAACGTTACGGCAAAGCTCCAAGCCGTCCATCTTGGGCATTCGGATATCCGTCACAAGCAGGTCCGGTTCAAACTGCATAATGTACTCCAGTGCGTCCACACCATTGACCGAAGTTTCAATGTTTTGAAACTTGTGCGTATAGCTTTGCGCCATCATCATCAGGCCGTTGCGAATTACAGGTTCATCATCTACGATTAACAGTCTCATGCTGCCCAAGCCTCCGCCTCCGCTCCAAAGAAAAAAGGGACTTGTCCACCGCTTGCGGGAACAATTCCCTTTTTCCTGTGAACTGACCATCTTAATTTACATTTTTGGAAACGATAGCGCCATTGCCTTTCTTATAACGCTCCGTAGCTTCTTTTATAATATCATTGCCGCCTTTATTCTTATACTCTTCAATCACTTTCGGCCAATCGGAGATCGGCTCTTTGCCGTAAATCATCTTAACCATATGCTCGAGGATAAGTTTCGGTCCTACATCGTCGCCCGCAGGGGCTGCGTCCGGATACTTCGAGAACGATTCAAGCTGCGGTACGAAACGGATCGTGCCTAAGCCCTCCTTGGAGACGACCGTGTCCAGGTACTTGATCATATCGCGCCCGTCCGCGGACATCTCTTCTTTGGCTTTGTTGTAGACGACATCATGCACGAACCAGAACATCCCGCGGAATTGATCTTCCTCAATGGCAGCAGTAGCCGTTGGAGGCGTAAATTTGATTTGGCCATTCTCGGTCGTATACGTATCGCCTTCGATGCCGAAGGAGAAATATTTCTCGGCTTCCGGCGTCAGCATCCATTCGAAGAATTGAATAATCCCGATCGCTTTCTCCTTCGAGACCTTATTATTAATGTAATAGGACGTACCGATACTGGAGTAAAGCAGATGTCCGCCGAAGTTCTCCGGACCGCGAGGGGATGAAATAATTTCAATTTTCCCATCCGGCACCAGGTTCTTCAATTTGTTGCGGTAATTGGACAAGCTTTGAGCATTCGCCGACCACATACCGACCTTGCCCGCTTCGATGTTTTTGTTATAATCGGTTGAACTGATGGAGGCGAAATCCTTGGGAATCAAGCCTTCGTCAAACATCGTCTTGAACGTCTGAAGCGCCTTGGTCATATTCTCCACATCGAAAAATTTCGGAACGACTTGCTCACCCTTCACTTCGAATTGCGCAGGGAGCACGTCGAACGCGCCGAGAATCGTATCGGCATACTTGAAATTCTCACGCATTTGGTACGGATTCTCAACCCCGTTGGCTTTGAGCGCTCTCATCACATTCAGAAATTCATCCACTGTTTTTGGTGCGGGAAGTCCTGTTTTGGCAAGTAAATCCGTTCGAATGAAGGTGGCACGGCGGGACGGATTGGAGAGCCACGATGGAATCCCGTAGATTTGACCGTTATAGCTGGTCTCTTGCCACGCTTCCTTTGGCACCGCTTTCATGATGTTTGGAGCATACTGCTTCAATAAATCGTCCAATGGCATGAAGACCCCGGCTTCCACCGATCCTGACATCCCCTTCGTCGTAGCGCCACCGACATTTTGCACGACATCCGGAATATCGTTGGAAGCGAACATCAGAGACATCTTCTGGTCGAAATCTTTCAGAGGAATCATCCGAAGATCGAGATCAACGTTCGTCAGTTCCTCCAGCTTTTTCACCCATTTCTCCTTATTCACATCTGGCGTTTGCTCGGCATATTTGAATCCGCTGGTGCTCATGGACATGGAAAATTTCTGTACGTCTTCTTTCTTGGCTGCCTGGCCCGCCTGCGGTTTCGGATCTCCGCTCCCGCACCCCATCAGCGCGCCAGCTGCCAGAACCAGGGTTAATGTAACAACCATCCCTTTTCTCATTCGTTTCTGCCCCATTCTTTATCGTAATTATCCAACGGAATCGGATATCTACATCTTACCCTCGCTGGGGACGATCAGGAATGTGTTTTTTACCACTGATGTTGTGTTTGTATTAACACTTGAGGAGCCGGTACGTATGTCCCCCCTGCACTTGGAAGCTTGTTAACGGATCCTTGCCGGACCGGGCGACCTCCTGTTCATCCAACATCACGACGATAGGGACGGTGCTGCGAACCGTACAGACACCACTCCTAGATGCTTGTATCGCCGCTTCGCTTAATTGCCCTTCGTCCCAAACCAGATCAACAACATAGCCGCCTCGCGCTCTAATGCCCTTGATACGGCCGGACTTCCACTCGTCAGGCAGGGCCGGCAGCAGATTAAGCTCGCCCATGTGGCTCTGGAGCAGCATCTCTGCAATGCCCGCTACCGCCCCGAAATTCCCGTCAATCTGGAATGGCGGATGTGCGTCGAATAAATTCGGGTATGTGGATTTCTCGAACAGATTCGACAGATAGGCGAGCGCCGAGCCGCCATCCCCGAGCCGTGCGAACATGTTGATGATCCACGCACAGCTCCATCCCGTATGGCCGCCTCCGTTCGCCAGTCTGTTTCGCAGCGTCACCATAGCGGCTTCCGCAAGCTCCGGCGTCGCATGGATGTCAATCTGTGTTCCGGGATGCAGCGCAAACAGGTGCGAGATATGCCGGTGGCCGGGTTCGAATTCCGCATAATCCTCGAGCCATTCCAATAACTGGCCGTTCGCTCCGATTCGCGGCTGCGGAAGCTTAGCCATTCGCTCCGTCAATTGGCTGCGAAAGTCTTCGTCGCACGACAACAGCCCGCTGCTTGCGATGCAAGCTTCGAACAAGGCGCGGACGATCTGCGTATCCATGGACGGGCCCATGCACAGAGTACCTTTCACTCCGTTCGGCAATATATAGCTGTTCTCCGGAGAAATCGAAGGCCCTGTCACATAGGTTCCATCCGGGGCTTCCGTCAAATAGTCCATGAAGAACTCCGCCGCTTCTTTTAACACAGGATAAGCCCGCTCCTGCAGAAAGGTCAAATCCAACGTATACGCATAATGCTCCCACAGATGCAGGCTTAACCATGCCGCCCCCATCGGCCACAGGACGCTGGTGGCGAGAATACCCTCAGGCCGGGTCTCCCCCCATATATTCGTATTATGGTGCGCCACGAAACCTCCGCAGCCGTACAGCTTCTTCGCCGTTACTCTTCCTGGGACTCGCATTCTTTCCACCAGCCCAAACAGCGGTTCATGGCATTCCGACAGACCACAGACCTCAACCGGCCAATAATTCATTTGTGTATTAATATTAATCGTATACTTAGACTCCCATGGGGGCGTGAAGCTGTCATTCCATATCCCTTGCAGGTTGGAAGGGAGACTTCCGGGACGGGAACTGGCAATGGTCAGATAACGGCCATACTGGAAATATAGTTCCGTCAACCGCTCGCTTTGCTTCGGCCTTCCCTCCGCTGCCGCTTGCATGAGCTCGTCGGTTGCCAGTAGCTGCTCCTCTTCCGGTGACGACAAGCTGAATTCGACGCGTTCGAACAGCGACCGGTAATCCGCGGAGTGCCTCTGTTTCAGCTCGGCATATGTGTACGCATCCGCTTCCTCCAGCTGGCGCAAGCAGGCTGCTGCCGGATCGGCCTCCCGGAATGTACTGTTGGCCGCAAATAGCAGCGTCACTTCGGAGGCGCCTTCCACGGAAATAAAGTCGCCGATCGTCTTGATCACGCCATCCGGAGACTTGGCTCTAAGCACGCCGCTGAAGGCAACTCCGTCCTTGCCGCATTCGCCGTTCATCACAATGCTGTCTGAGGACCGTGCATAGCTATCTCCCTCATAAGGACGCCGGTTCAAATTCACACAGAACGTAAGCCCGCCCGGCTTGCTGCAGGTCATATGAATGGCCATCACCTGGTCCGGGTAGCTTGCGAAGATTTCCCTGGTGTAAGCCGTATCGCCAACATGGTAAAGAACCCGGGTTATCCCTGTCTGCAGGTCCAATTCACGCAAGTAAGAGTGGACCTCTCCTTGCCTAATGTTGAAAAACAGCTTCATCTCCCCAAGCGGCTGATACGGATTATAATATTTGGGCGATGAGAACATGGACATCCTCGCTAGATAAGTCGCTTGCTCTACATCACCATCGAATAGCAGCTTGCGAATATGCGGGAGGTTCTCCAGCGCGTCCGGATTCTCTCCCACCTTGGGCCCGCCATACCAGATGGAATCCTCGTTTAACTGGATCTTCTCCTCCATGACCTGGCCGAAAATCATGCCGCCTAAACGACCGTTGCCTACCGGCAATGCCTCCGTCCACTGCTTGGCCGGCTTCCGGTACCATAATCTAAGTTTCTTATTCGCCGCTTCCAGGTTTCTCATAGTCTCTCCTTGTCAACATTTGTTATATGGATTAAAAGATAGCTTAACAAAACCTGACCGTTTTATGTTTGGCTGAATTACGATAAAATGTTGCTGCATTATGATTTGATTCTCATCCGCGCTTTCGGTCACCACGATTAAAAAAAGCTGCCATATCGGCTGCTCTGCATCATTCATACTTCTATTCTCCGTTACTCGCTTACCGCCAGCCAATGCCCGGTCTTCACTTCCACGAACCGCGACCGTTCCAGCCCGTACGGATCCTGAGTCGTAGGATCGATAGGCGGCACGAACTTCTTGCGGGACTCCACCGCTGGATCTGGCACCGGAATCGCAGCCAGCAGCGACTTGGTATATGGATGCAGCGGGTTTGCGTACAGCTCTTCGCTCTCCGCCAGCTCGACGATCTTCCCTTTATACATAACAGCCACACGGTCGCTGATATGCTTAACCATCGACAGATCGTGAGCGATGAACAAATACGTCAGCCCCAGCCGCTGCTGCAGTTCCTCCAGCAGCTTGACGATCTGGGCTTGAATGGAGACGTCGAGTGCTGACAACGGCTCGTCGCAGACGATAAACTCGGGCTCGACAGCCAATGTGCGGGCGATGCCGATTCGTTGCCGCTGACCGCCCGAGAACTCGTGCGGGTAGCGCATAGCATGCGATGCGCTGAGACCGACCATGTCCAGCAGCTCCTCGATCCTTCGCTGCCGCTCCAGCTTGCCGGTGGTCATCCGATGAAGGTCCAATGCTTCGCCGATAATATCGGCAATGCGCAGCCGGGGATTGAGCGATGCATAGGGGTCCTGAAAGATCATCTGCATGTAACGCCGCATCGTCTTCATCTCGCTGCGGGACAGCCGATTGATCGGGATGCCTTTGTACAGCACCTCTCCGCCCGTCGCCTCATGCAATCTCAGAATGGTCCGCCCGGTGGTGGATTTGCCGCTGCCGGATTCACCGACGACGCCAAGTGTCTCCCCTGCGCGGATATCGAAGCTGATATCGTTGACTGCTCGAATAATCTGTCCTTTGCCCAAATTGAAGTGTTGTCTGAGCGACCGGACTTCCAGCAGGGGAAGGTTATTGGTTGAACGGCTGACAGCGGAGACTGGCTTGGCCTTCTTCTTCTCATCAAGCCGGGGTAATGCCTGCAGCAGACGCACCGTATATGGATGTTTCGGCGAAGAGAAAATTTCCTGCGTCGTGCCGGTCTCGACGACCTCACCGTCCTTCATAACGACAACACGGTCGCACATTCCGGCAACCACCCCCAGATCATGGGTAATTAAAATAATCGATGTGCCGAGCTTGCGCTGAATTTCCTTCATCTGGTGCAAAATTTGCGATTGAATAGTGACATCCAGAGAAGTCGTCGGTTCGTCGGCGATAAGCAGTGACGGCCGGCAAGCAAGAGCAATTGCGATCATCACCCGCTGGCGCATCCCGCCGGAAAATTCATGCGGATACTGGAAATAGCGGGCTTCTGCGTCAGGAATGCCGACCAGCTTCAGCATCTCGACCGCATCCCGATGCGCCTGCTCCTTGCCGAGCCCCCTGTGCTTAATCAGACTCTCCTCAATCTGCCGGCCAATGCGCATCGTCGGGTTCAAGGAGGACATCGGATCCTGGAAGATCATGCCGATATCACGTCCGCGAATCTCCTCCATCTCCGAATCCGTCTTATCCGCCAGATTCTCTCCTTTGAACAGAACCTTCCCGTTCTTCACCTTTGAAGGAGGCGCGGGCAACAGCCGCATAATCGTACGTGCCGTAACGCTTTTCCCGCTGCCGGATTCCCCTACGATGCCCAGCGTTTCGCCTTCATGTACCGAGAAGCTTACATGGCGAACGGCTTCAACTTCTTTATCCCTGGCATAGAACGAAACAGATAAGTTGTTTACTTCTAAGATTGACTTCATAGGATCACCTTTGTCTTATGAATAATTGGCAAAATCATTCTATTGATCTGAGTCACTTGCAAAAATATAAGTTTATCAAAATCATACAGAAAGAAATAATATTTCAAGTGTTATTGACAACTTTGATTGCTCAATTTAAAATCTACTATATCGATCGGAATAATGCAATATAAAACTAACCAATAAAAGGAGCACACAAACTTGAGCGGGCACACTGTCCCAATGGATTCCCGTTTAGTCGACCGACTCGGGAACATCTTCATCAAAATGCTATTGCATCCGACTTACCGCATCTTGCTCCTGCTGACCGGAGCTCCCTTGCATCCAGTCATCTATCTCGTCTACCTCCGCCGCAAGAAGGAGAGTAGGTATAAGAATGCGCTGGATAAGTTAGAGCGGGAATGGATTGCATCCGGCTGCAGGGACAAGCTGCTCACGGAGACGAAGGAACAGCTTGTACGCAAGCATCAATTTTTCGGACAAGCCGTTATGCCGGAGAAGCTGGAACGGGATGCTGACCGGATTGCGTCGGCCACATTCAAGGAAGCCTTATTAAGCGAGCTCACAGCCGGGTCCAATCGAGAGGACCAAACGCCGGTTACTTATGCGGATACGTTTGTCCGGTTAATCCGACACCCTGTGTTTCTCACGATATCGGTTATCCTTGGCTTCCTTATGTATGCGCTGATGTTCATCTATAGCAACCCTTATCTAAAATATACAATCGAGCGTCTTTGGATGACCGTCTTTGTTATTTTCGGAGTCGCTTTTCTCGTCTTTACCATTCTCTATGTATCGCCGATGAATCCAGCCGCCAACATTATTGGGGAGACCGCTACCGCTGAGCAGATTGCCGCATTCAACAAGGTATACGGACTGGACCAGCCCTATCTCATTCAGCTCTGGGATACGTTCCGGGGTATACTGACTTTCGATCTGGGCAAGTCATTCGCAGGCAATGAAGTGGTCACCACTTCCATCGCTTCGAAGTTTCCCGTGACACTGACGCTGACCGTCATCTCGACGGTCGCAGCCGTTTTGATCGCGCTGCCCATTGGGCTCATTTCTGCTACACGGCCTAATTCATTCTTGGACTACACGTTCATGCTTCTCGCTCTGATCGGACTATCGATCCCGAACTTCTGGCAAGGACTGATTCTGATTCTGAATTTCTCTATCAAGCTGCATTGGCTGCCCGCTACATATAATCCGCAGAACGCGTTGACGATGATCCTGCCGATTATCGTATTGGGAACCGGTCTTACGGCAGCTGTCGCCCGAATGACCCGCTCTTCTATACTTGAGGTCATTCACGAGGATTATATTACGACGGCGAAGGCCAAAGGACTGTCGCGCAGGCAAGTGCTGTGGAAGCACGCTGTCGGCAATGCCCTGATCCCTATCATTACAGTCATCGGACTTCAGTTCGGCGGAATGCTCGGAGGAGCTGCCGTGACGGAGAAGGTTTTCAATATCAGCGGGCTTGGAAGCTATATCGTAGACAAGCAGTTCATCCCTGATATCCCAAGCATTATGGGCGGGGTCATCTATACCGCCATCACGATCTCGATCGTCAACGTTATCATTGATATTTTGTACGCTTTCATCGATCCAAGAATACGTTCCAAAATGAAACAATATTAGCAGGTGAGCCGCATGATCCGACAACCCACTCTATCGAAACAACACATGCACTTCAGACTACGTTCCTGTGCCGAATACGGGCAAGCCGGCTTCGCCGGAATAGCTTCGTTGGTTATGGCCTTGGTACTGCTCATGAACAGCTTGCAGGGGGGCGAAGCATCGTTCGTGAAGCCTGTCGTCTTCGCTACCTTTGCTGCCTATTTGCTCTTCACGCTGCTCCAACTGGGTACAATGGCTCTGATCCGCAGAGACTTGATCCGCCACGGAGAGCTGCGCCGCACCACCCGCTTAACTGGCTATGTGCTGCTAACCAGTTTGCTGACCGTCAATATCTTTGTCGTAACGGCTGCCTTTCAGCTTATCAAGCGCCAAAAGAGCTCAGCTTACACACTCGCGGTCTACGCGCTGTTGACGACCGTATTCGTTTGCGCCGTATCGGCATTGAACGTCTTTAAGCCATATGTATCCAACTTATTCGTGCCCGGTATGTCTCTTCTGCTGGCGGCCGGAGCCGTTCAATTGATTGCCCTGCTGCTAGTCGCCAAATACGCAGAAAATAAGATCATGCCCAAGTGGATGTGGATAGTCACCGCCCTGCTGTTGGTGACCTCCGTAACCGGTAATTTGTTCGCGCTGACGCTCGGTGTCCTGTTGATAGCCAAGCTTCGGAATACGGACGGTACGTCAGAATCGAAGCTGAATGAGGTCATCGACCGGCTGTCCCGCAGCACCACCTCAATGCTGGGCTTGTGGTTCATTGGCTTTCTCCTGGCTATCTCCTTGTGCAGCTACTTGACGTTCGATTATGGAATCGCCATCGACAATAATTACGGGGCGATCTTGCAAGCTCCAAGCCTGGCTTATCCGCTAGGGACAGACAATTTCGGACGCTGCTTGTTCTCCCGGATCGTATTCGGCGCTCGCATCTCGCTCTTCGTCGGCATCCTCTCCACGTTGATCCCCGTCATCGTCGGCGGGGCATTGGGGGCGGTATCCGGTTACTATGGACGCCATACGGACAATCTCATCATGCGGGCGCTCGATGTTCTGTACGCCATTCCCGGCATCCTGCTGGCCATTGCGATCATCGCCGCTTTCGGCGCCAGTACGGTCAATCTCATCCTTGCGCTGAGCATAGGGGCCATCCCTACGTATGCCCGAACGATGCGAGCTACCGTACTGCTCGTCTCATCGCTTGAGTATGTGCAGGCTGCACGCGCCTTCGGTGCAGGAGATCTGACTATCCTTCTCAGGCATATCGTACCGAACGCCATTGCGCCGATGATTGTCAAGTCCACGTTGACTGTCGGCGGAGCTGTCATCTCAACGAGCTCCTTGAGCTATCTCGGGCTAGGCGTTGAACCGCATATCCCGGAGTGGGGCAATATTTTGAAAGTAGGCAGTTCCTATCTCGAAACACATGCCTATACGGCCATATATCCCGGCCTTGCCATCATTGCGTTGGTGCTGTCCTTCAACTTTCTAGGAGACGGATTACGCGATGCGCTTGATCCCAAGCTGGACTAAAGTTATGCTTCAGGAATTTCCATTCTTACTCCATAGCCGCTACGTTACGAAACATGCAGGATTTCGGTATGAATGTACGTTCATATATTAGATATTAATAGGAGGGCAAGTTCCATGATTAAGAAAAGTAAGATTATCTTCCCCGTTATCCTCAGCGCCACTATGCTGCTAAGCGGATGCAACCTCACAACCAAGAATGAGGCTGCCGTAACGCCAGCACCAGGAAGTGAGAACGCTGCCGTCAGCAACACTCCCGTTGATATTGAGCTGTTGGGCACGAGCGCGAATGAGACTGACCTTAACATCGTCCGCGATCAACTGACCAAGAACGGCTTCAACGTCAAACTGAACATCCAACCGGATTACGGCACGTTCAAAGCCCAGCAGGACGCAGGCAATTTCGATATCGCCCTGTCCAGCTGGACTACCGTAACCGGCAATCCGGACTATGCGGTGCGTTCCCTCTTCAAAACTGGCGGCGACTACAGCATCATGAGCGATCCCGAGATCGACAAATTGATCGATCAAGCCGCAGCGCAGACACCGGAACAGTACGCGGAAACATACAAGAAATTCGAGCAGCAGCTCGTTTTTGACAAAGCCTATATCGCGCCGCTCTACAACTCGCTTAAAGCCCAGGCGTTTAATCAGGATATTCTAAAGAAAGAGTCTGTACGCCTCTCGAAATCACGTTCCCTTCCATGGGAGGAGCTGGACTTCAAGGATACCTCCAAACGTGCCAAGGATCCTATCATATTGCAATCATCGCTTCCTTCATTAACGTCCCTTGACCCGATTAAGGCTAACGATGGCTCCATTAATATTATCAACACGAACATGTACGTGCGCTTACTGAACTTAGCAGACGACGACAAGCTGACCCCCGAAGGTTCCCTGTCGTATAACTTTGCAATCGCCGAAGGCAATTCCGACTATTATTTCATCCTGCGGGACGATATTCGATTCGCCGAGATTAAGGACAAGCTCGCGGCCGATTCCGGCGAACGCGTAGGCGGAGAAGATGTCATCTTCTCACTGAATCGCGCTAAGGACAAAAATTCCGTTCCGAATCACCGCACCTTCACTTTACATGAACATATCAAAAACGTTGAGCTTGTAACGGACCCCGCCGTTCTCGAAACCGTCAAAGTGTCAGGCAGTTCTGACACGGTCAAATCCGCATTGGAAAAAGGCCTTGATGCGAAAATTTCGTCATTGGTCTCCGACAAAGCCAAGGCCAGCAATAAGGAAGGCAAGTATCAGATCGTTAAGCTGACAACGACGGAGCCCTTCCCGCAAGTATTGAACTATCTCGCCCACCAATCGGCGGGTATCGTCTCGAAGAAGCAAGTCCAAAGCATTAATACGTACGATGTGGCGAAATACGACGTGAATAAAGATATCTCTTACGGCGACCAGGTAACCGTTACCGAAGGCGCCAAATACAATAATAAGTTGTATACAAGCGGTCCTTATATCCTGTCCTATAAAAACGATTATGAGGCTGTCTTCTACAAAAACCCGGGATACATGAAAGGCACGAAATACGAGCCCAAAGTAGACTCGATTAAAGTTCGCTTCATTAAAGACGCGGAAAGCTCCCTGTCGGCGCTAAGGAGCGGTGAGATTCATCTGTTCTACGGCGTGTCCGAGATTAAATTCGACGTTGTGAAAGCCGATAGCAAGCTTTCGCTCCAAACGATTCCTAGTAACGCTGTGTCTTACCTGTTGTTCAACACCAAGAATCGCGAAGTGGCGAAGAGTGCCGACTTGCGCAGAGCCTTGCTGTACTCTCTGAATCAAGACGAGTTCCTGGCTTATTACAAAAACAATAAGTTCAAAGCCGTATCGACGTTGAGTCCGCTAGTCAAAACGGGCTTGGAAGTCAAAGCCGATCCGGCTAAAGCGAAAGAGTTCCTGAGCAAATATAAAACTAGCAAGTAAACCGCATGCAAAAAAGACTGCCTCATTCTGAAAAATGACGTAGCAGTCTCTTTCTTGCATCGTACTCGCAGATAGGAGCGATTAAGGATGTCCTCTTCCGAAACAAACCTGGTTAAACTGTCCCAATGGGATGCGCTTATCCTGGAGTCGCTTAAGAGTCTAGGTTGGCAGGCCGATGAGCTGCTTCGCCGGGTCCGTGACGGCGAGCTCCCCACAGACGACAGCAAATTCAAATTCGACTATACGCGCTTAACCGAGCTGGCGGGCAGCGATTCGGCTGCCTTCGAACATGCCGTCCGGCATGGGTACCGAATCAAATACAATACACTTCGCGGCATCGCCAGCTGGCTGCTGCTCGCTTACGGGCATGAAGCCGAACTAAACCTGGAGCCAAGTCGCGAATCCGTCGTGGCTCATCTTACCGAGAAGGAGCGCGACGGATTGAAAGCTGTGCTTTCCTATGGATGGGTCGTACACGGCAAACATGACGCTTCACCCGAAACGACATCTACTTACATCATCGAGCCATTGGTCCGAGGTTGATGTTAGATATGACTAGACAGCCCTTTCGTCATTCATGGCGGAAGGGCTGTCTTGCGTATCCAACCGATTTCGTTATTGTTATTATTATTGTAAAACTTTCGATTCCTGTCCTGGTAATGGTATAATTAGTCAGAAGTCCAAATCTCTATAGTGAGGCGGTAGGATAATGGAAACAGGTAACAAAGTGACAATAACGGTTGAAACCACAGTCCATGCACCGGTTGAGAAAGTGTGGGCCAATTGGACGGAACCGCAGCACATTACGCAATGGTCTTTCGCTTCCGATGACTGGCATGCGCCGAACGCTGAAAATGATTTAAGGGCTGGCGGTAAATTCCTAACCCGAATGGAAGCTAAGGATGGCAGCTTTGGCTTTGATTTTGGCGGTGTGTATGATGAAGTGAAAACAAACGAATTGCTTGTGTACACGCTTGGAGATGGCAGACAAGTGACCATTCATTTTACTGCGCAAGGTAATGACACCAGAATTGTTGAAGAGTTTGAAGCGGAAGGAACGCATCCCGTCGAGCAGCAGCAAGCAGGCTGGCAGGCGTTTCTTGACAATTTCAAGAAATATACGGAGAATGCTAAGTAATCTTGGGCATACCCATAGAAATAAACCTTCCTTTCGGAAGGTTTATTTTTATGGCTCGAACACCTTAATTTTCCTTAAGTTCGCGCTGATTCTATCATAAATAAGTATATTGCCTGTGGAATCAATCGCATATTCGGGGGATATGCCTAACGTAAATCGTGATTCTTGGGGATACCCCGCCTTAGTAGGCATAGGTTCATAGTTACCGGTCAGATTGTTATAGAATTCATCCGGATTCAACGCAAAAAGCCGCGATTGACGCAGCAGCTTCCTGCTGGATTATATACGATTGATAAGGAGAGGCACGACAGCCCCCTGATTCACGTCGATTAAGCCGAAATCGGTAATTTTCAAAGCCGGACTGACAGGCAGTGAATGCGTGCTGATGGACATGATCGGATTATAATGGCTATAGCCTAACGACTCCATCGCTTTCCGCAATTGTTCCACTTCCGACGCAACCTCTTCGAGCGGCGCTTCGGTCAGAATCCCGCCAACCGGCAGCTTCAGACCGGCGATCACTTTGCCATCCACTACGACGCTGAAGCCCCCTTGATTGCGAATCACTTCATTGGCGGCGATCATCATATCGCGGGCATTGTGTCCGACAACGAGCAAATTATGATTATCGTGGGAATAGGTCGTCGCCACTGCGCCGCGTTTAATCGTATCGCCGCCAATCAAACCGTAAGCGCGGTTGCCGTTTTTCCCATAGCGTTCGAAAGTAGCAATAAGTCCCTTGCCGCTTCCCTGCCAGCGGAGCTCCCCCGCGTGAACATCCACCTCAACGTGCTGTTCTTCCGTGAACGTTGAGCCGTTCTTCACCATCATGGCGCGGCAAGCATAACGGCCATCCGCCGCTTCCGCCTTGACAGCGAAATCGGCTTCCGTTAACAGCGGCATATGGACGCTCTCATAATAATGCGCAGGAAAAGCTGGAGAGCTGGCCGTATACGTGTACGCCTCCTGAACATCATAGACCTTGCGTCCGTTCTTGAAGACTTGATCGATCGTCAAATGATCAAGATCGGTTACTAATTGAAAGTCACCGATTTTGCCCGGCGCAATCACGCCGCGGTCATACATTCGCATTCTTTTGGCCGGCGACAGCGTACTGGCATAAATCGCATGCTCCGGTTTCATGCCCATCCGGATCGCTTTGCGGACAATATGGTTCAAGTGCCCCCTCCGCTCGAACGAATCTGCCATCACATCGTCGGTTACAAAGCAGTAATGCTCGGACACCTCATGCTCCATCAAATACGCCATCACTTCAGGCGTCATGGATTTCTCCTGAATCTCAATGAACATACCTGCCGCGATCCGGGCCTCCATGCCCTCAATCGTCTGGTGCGTATGGTCGGAATCAACCCCGCTGTAGATCATCCGGTGCAAATCCAGATCCAATAATTTCGGCACATGCCCCTCAATAATGAGATGAGGATAATTCTTACGAATATGGCGCAGAATTTGGTTCGTTTTGCAGTCCGGATCCGTGATCACGTCAACATAATTCATAATCTCGCCCAAACAAATAATTCGCTCCGTCCGCAGCAGCTCATCCAGATCCGCAATCTCGATCGAGCCCCCGGTCGTTTCCATCGAAGTGGCCGGTACCGAGCTTGGAATGGCATAGAACATATCCGCCGTGCAATTCTTGCTGGCCTTGATGAATTCCTTAACCCCGTCAAGACCGAACACGTTGGCGATCTCATGAGGCTCCGGCACGATCGTCGTCACACCGTTGCGAATGAGACCGTAGGAGAACGTCTCCGGCGTGACCATCGTACTTTCAATATGCAGATGGATATCAATGAGACCGGGGATCATGTAACGCCCGTCCCCATCTACGGTTTCGGCCGCTTCGAACGTGTCCGCGCCATTCTTCCCGATATATAGAAACTTGCCATCCAGCAAGGCGGCGTTGCCCTTAATGAATGTCTTGAAGTAGCTATTGTATATCTGTACATTCTCGATCAGCAAATCTACTTGCATATGTCTTAACCTCCAAGTACACTACTCAACTAATACCAATTTCTCGCTTGGAAAATGAAGCCCTACCTCTTGACCGTTCGCATACGGAGTTTCCATCTCTTTATTCACGGTGAAATCTCCCAGCGGCGTTTCAACGACATATTGATAGCTTCTCCCCAAGAAGGTGCTCACCTTCACACGGCCCGTCAAGCGATTCGGCCCATCCTCGATTTCGGCAGGCAGTGCGATCCCCACGTCGTCCGGGCGAATAGCCCCTTTCAGGCCAAGCTGCTCGCCTTTACCGGCATCCTTCGTTACCGTGAACATGCGTTCTTTCACCTTCAAGGCGATATGTTCGTTGGTATCAAATCTTGTATCAAAGGTGATGAAATTCGTAAACCCGATGAATCTGGCAACGAACTCTGTTTTCGGATATTTGAAAATCGTCGCCGGTGCGCCTAATTGCTCGATAATCCCTTTATTCATAATGGCAACTTGATCCGAGATCGAGAAACATTCCTCTTGATCATGGGAAACATAGACCGTAGTGATCCCCAGCTCCTGCTGGATCCGCCGGATCTCGACCCGCATGTTGATGCGCAGATTGGCGTCCAGGTTGCTTAGGGGCTCGTCGAAGAGCAGCAGCTCGGGCTCGATGACTAGTGCTCTGGCGATGGCTACCCGCTGTCTTTGGCCTCCCGAGAGCTCTTTCGGATAACGCTTCTCGAATCCGGACAAGCTGACGACATCCAGAATCTTCCGGACACGACGATCCAGCTCGGCGCCGCTCACCTTCCGAAGGCGAAGGCCGAAGGCGACATTATCATAAATCGACAAGTGCGGAAACAAGGCGTAGCTCTGGAAAACGAAGCCGAAATTGCGCTTGTTAACAGGGATGCGTGTGTAATCTTTGCCGTTTAAAGCGAATTTGCCGGCCTTAGCTTCCAGGAATCCGGCGATGAGCCGTAACGTCGTCGTTTTGCCGCAACCGCTTGGCCCTAGCAGCGAAATCAAGTTTCCTTTGTCTACTTGCAAGTTGAAGTCCTTCAAAATATATTGCTGATCATAGGCTACAGAAATATTCTCCAGCGTAAGCAATGCCATGGATGTAACCCTCCGTTATCGTTTGGTGAAGTAGGATAATCCCATCAACCGTTCAATGATGAACATAAGTACCGCGGTGAAGATCATGAGCAGGACCGAAATAGCGGCAATCGTCGGGTCAAAATGATTCTCCACATAGGTCAGCATTTGGATAGGCAGCGTGCTGACCCCCGGCCCTGTCATGAAGACCGAGATGTCGACATTATTAAACGATTCCAGGAAGGCAATCAGAATCGCCGCAATAATACCGGATTTGATGTTCGGCAGAACGACTGTGAAAAAAGTTTTCAATTGGCCGGAGCCCAGACTTAATGCCGCTTCTTCAATGGCAAAATCGAAATTCGCCAAGCTCGAGGCAATGACTCTAATAATGAAAGGTAGCATAATCACCGTGTGCCCGATCAGCAAGGCTGCATAGATGGGAAGGTGATAAGTGACGATCAAATACTTCAGCATCGTGAACCCCAGCACGATACCCGGAATAAGCACGGGAGAAATAAAAACGGCATTGAGCGCCTCTTTCCCCTTAAACGAAAACCGGCTTAACGCATAGGCGGCCGGAATGCCAAGCAGCAGAGCGAACAGATTGCCGATCAGCGATACGATGACAGAGGTGACCGCGGTCGTCATGAACATCTTGACTTCCAGAATGTTGCGGTACCACTTCAACGAGAATCCTGTCGGCGGAAATTTCAATACGCTTCCCGGCTCGAATGAAGCAAAAGCTATAATAACGAGCGGCCCGAGCAAGAATACATAGACAAGAAACGTAAATAAGGCCAGTCCTCGATTCTTTTCCCGCATATTACTACCCCTTCGGATTTAATTTGGTCGCCAGCTTGTTCATCAGTGCGATGACGACGAAGGTGATCACGATCATAATGACGGCGATGACGGAAGCAAGATACCAATCGTTGAGCGTAATCGCATTCTGATAGAGGAAGGTGGAGATGACCCGCTGCTTGCCTCCGAGCAATGCAGGCGTCGTGTACGCCGTCAAGCTTCCGACAAAAACAAGAATACTGCCTATGATTAGGCCCGGCACGCTGAGCGGCACGATGACTTTGACGAAGGCCGTGAACCGGTTAGCGCCCAAGCTCTCCGCCGCTTTGATCAGATCCGGATCAATATTCTCAAGAACGCCGACCAGCGTAATCAGAATGAGCGGCAGGAACAAATGGATCAGACCGATCATCATCGCTGCCGGCGTGTACAAAATATCAAGCGGCTCTTGAATGAGACCGATGGCAAGCAGCACATTATTAAGCAATCCTTTTTTTCCCAAAATGATCATCCAGCTGAACGACCTGACCACAGAGCTCGTCAACAGCGGAAATATCGCTAAGGCCAGCAGAACCGCCTTCATTCTCGGACTCTGCTTAGAAATGTAATAAGCGACCGGAAAGCCCAGCAAGATACAAAGCAGCGTGGTTACGAGGCTGACACGCAGCGTCGTCAACACGATCTTAAGAAAATAAGGGTCTTTGAAGAAATTCATGTAGCCACCGAACGTAAATGACCCTTTGTCAAAAAAAGTTGAACCTATCGTCAGAAGGATCGGGACTACCATGAATACCGTCAGGAACAAAAGTCCCGGCAGCAAAAGCAAATATAAGTACGTTTTTTTCATGCAGCTTACTCCTGTTCCTAAGGTTCGCTAAGCACGCAGCGTGCGGATGAAAAGTTGGAGAAATTCGTCGGCCGATACCTCTAAACACACATGAACATTAGCTTCTCGCGCCAGACGGCCTTGGAAATCGCAGACCGTTTGCCCGTCGCAGAGCTCGCTTCGCGTTTCAACATCAACATAATACTGTTTGGTTGTAACCAGCCCTTTATTCAGTGCCACCCCGACAGCAAGCGGGTCGTGCAAGGCACAAGCTCTAACTCCGTTGCGTTCATAGTAACGCTCCATATACGCCGCTGTGCTTTCTTTGACATACCGGCCAATCGGCGAGTCCCCGAGCTGGCGGATATGCTCCTCTGTCAGCAGCGCTTTCCGGGTTACATCCAACCCAACGAGCGTTAACGCCGGGAAACCCGCTTGGCAGACGATCTTGGCGGCTTCCGGATCGACGTACATATTAAATTCCGCCGTAGGGGTTACATTGCCGAAGCCTTGGACGACGCCGCCCATCACGATGACTTCCTGTACCTGATGAACGAGTTCAGGATACTTCATAACAGCCAAAGCCAGATTCGTTAACGGTGCTGTCATGACCAGCGTGACTTCTCCCGGATGGCGCTTCACTTGGTCGATGATGAAATCAACGGCATGCCCTTCTGCAGCCTGTATATGAACCGGCATATCGCTTAATGCGCCGCCAAGCCCGTCATGACCATGAACGCGATGCTCGAAAAAAGTTCCCCGCATCAAAGGCTTGTTCGCTCCTTTGATAACCGGGATCTCATGCTCCATGCCAAGCAGCTGCAGGATCTTGCAAGTATTCTTCGTTGCTTGGTCCAATGAGACGTTGCCGTTCACCGTCGTGATCCCAAGCACATCCATCTCTCCGCTGCGGACGGCGAGCAGAATGCCTAACGCATCGTCGATTCCCGTATCCACATCGAGGATGACCTTTTTTTTCATGACTGTGCCCCCTTCTAGTCCATTTGAAAAAACAAGGGTATATCCTGTTCATATACCCTTGTGTGCATGTATTTATTGAGCGACTTCTTTGTTCCAGCGGTCAATCCACGATTTGAGATGCTGATTGACGAATTTCATATCCAATTTGTGCAGCCCGCTCACGACATCGGCGCCGTAAGTAATCCCTTGCGCATCTTCAGCCGAGAGTTGAAGCGTCGTGTTCACCGGTGAATCCACTTTGGCCTTCGCCGATTTCTCCTGAACTTCCTTGCTCAAGTGCCAGTTGATGAAATCTTCCGCCAGCTGCTTATTCGCGCTTCCTTTGACTACGTTGACCGTATTCATGATGGCATAGGCCCCTTCGGTCGGGGAGATGAACTTCGTATCCGGCACGGCCGCCTTCAGATCCTTCACGTACATTTCCATAATCGGGCCGGCGGCAATTTCACCTTGGGAGAACATATTGACGAATTCGGACGTTTGGCCGTAATACTTCACGACGCTTTTGTTCAATTCTTTCACTTTGGCGAAAGCTTGATCCTCATTGAACGTCGTGTTCCCGGCTACCAAAGATGCCGCATCCAGGACCATCGGCCCCGTCGTGGACGTAATGTTAGGCATCGTCAGCTTCTTCGCGAGTTCAGGACTCCACAGGTCGCTCCACGACTTGATCTCTTTGCCCGCTGCTTTGGGGCTGTAGGCAATCCCCAAACGGCCTACCGTATAAGCCGGACCGTAGTCCTCTCCGAGCGGAGCTTTGGCGATATCGTAGATATCTTTTAAATTCGGAATGCGGCTGCGGTCGATTTTCTCGAACAATCCCGCTTCAATCCCTTGTTGGGCATAATAATCGGATAAATAGATAAGATCCACTTTGGAAGTGCCTTGTTTCACTTTATTCAAACGTTCGGAGTTATTCCCGATCTCCAGGACAATCTTCACATTATGTTCTTTCTCAAACGGTGCGTAGACTTCTTTCTTGAAGAAATCATCCGAGAACCCCCAAGTAGAAATAACCAATTGCGTAGGCTCCCCTTTGGCTGCTCCAGCAGGCGATGCCGCTGACGTACTGGCTCCCCCTTGTTCTTGCGAAGGCGCAGTTCCGCACCCCGTCAACGCCAAACCTACTACTGATAAAGAAATCAAACCTCGAAGCATTTTTTGTTTCATCTTCAACAACCTCCCAATTTCTTGTTCATATATAGTTTGATGCGTAAATCCCGTGTAAAATTTTACTAATATTCTACCCTTGTCATCGGCAGATCTATCCGCCTTGTTCCCAGCTATAGCTATAAAAAAACAGAAAAGTGCCCTTGGTAGAAGAAAAACTTCTAACAAGAGCACTTTCCATCGTAAACAATGTAAAGAGACATCTGTCTAAGGATATGAACCGGTTGGCTCTTAAGATAGATCAAAAGAGAATAACCGACATCTGACTATTTCGCTGGTTTGAGAATAATGTTCGTTATGGCCCATTGAGTCGGTGGATCATAGTCTCTTAAAACCGCCTCCATGGACAAACCGAGTTCCTGCTCCAGCCTTTCCCGGATTCGCTTCTTATAGATCGAGGACATATAGAAGTCGACCTCGTGCTTCAGCGTCGGGGCCTCGCCCTCCAAAGCAGTAGAGCGCGGTGAACGGCGATGCTTGGCATGAAAGGTAATGATGTTCTGTTCTATCGATACCTTGAGCAGCGTTGTGCCAAAACCGAATAATTCCTTGGATATCTCGTTATACAGGTGACATAGCTTCTTCTTAAATTCATTCGAATCATCCGGCAAGGACATGATATCACCTTCAAACACAAATAATAAACAAGTATGTGGGGCAACTATATTCATAATACAGAGATTTCTCGAATTTATCAAGACAATCGTTCGTGATTTTATCTGAATCATGCTTGCATTTACCTTCAGCCATTCAAAAACCGCTCGATTTCCGAATGTCATGACAAAAAAAAGAAGCTGAAACCATCAATTTCAGCTTCTTGCTTGCGTTTTACCTGAAAGGAGAACTCAACAAATTGCAGGCGATACTTCATTTCATTTTCAATTCCACAATGGATACACTTTATATAACGAACATTATCCGGTAAATCAGTCTTGCTTCCCGTTCCATTCATAACGCAATAAATGATAGTATGGCCATTGAATTAACGAATTATACATGATGCCGCAACAAATTTGATCGATTCGTTTACGCGCTTGTCACGATCCCCATGACGAACCCGTCATATCCTTTACTTCCGACAGTCTGAATGGCGGTTGCCGTGATCCGCGGCTCATCGGCCAGCAATTCATAAAACGCTCTTACCCCCTTCACACGCGGATCCTCCGTATGTTCGTTAATGATTTCACCATCACGAATGACATTATCGCCAAGAATGACCGTACCGGGATGCGAGAAATGAAGCGCCCATTGCAAATAGTTAGGATTATTAGGCTTATCGGCATCTATGAAAATGAAATCAAAAGGAGCGACGCCCTCGTCTTTCATCCGTGCCAATTGTTCCAACGCATCGCCGACCCGAAGCTCGACAAGTTCATTCAACGAAGCGAGCGCCAGATTGGCCCGCGCCACCTCGGCATGATGCGGATCCAGCTCCAAGGTGACCAACTGGCCCCCGGCAGGCAGCGCTCGGGCTAACCATATTGTACTGTATCCGCCCAAAGTACCGATCTCCAAGATCCGTTTGGAGCCATGCATGCGAACCAACAGGTTGAGAAATTTCCCTTGATTCGGCGTAACGTCATAAGGCGGCAATCCTGCCTGTTGATTGCTTCGCAGAACGGACTCCAGAATATTATCCTGCGGAATCAATTGCTGAGTAATATACTGGTCTACATGTTCCCATACGTTGGCTTGATTCATTCCGATCACGTCTCCTCTTCTTTTGTACTTCTGCTATCAGTATAGAGGAGTTATAATCATAAATATAATATAAGATTAACGACTATTTATATATTATTTGTATAAGTCGCAGAGACAGGGGAAGATCGCAATGAACCTCCATGCCTTACGCTTGTTTCATGTCATCGCTACGACCGGAAGCGTGACACGCGCCTCCAAAGAGCTGAATATAAGCCAGCCTGCCATTACCGCCCAAATCAAAAAATTCGAGAAAGAGCTGCGTCTCACACTGCTGGAACCTCAAGGCAGAGGCGTAGCCTTAACCGAAGCCGGGAGCGAGATTGCTAATCTGGCGAAACGGCTTTTTGCCGTCGAACAACAAATTGAACAGTTCTCCCAGGATTACCGCAACGGGGTCAAGGGCTGCATTCGGATAGCCGCAACCTATTTGCCCGCTCATTTCCTGCTGCCTGTCTGGATCGCCAATTTCAAACAACAATACGAGCTGGTTGAAATGATGATTACCACGACGAATTCAACGGATGCTCTGAAGCAGCTGTTGCATGCGCACGTGGATATCGCCATTTACGGGGGAATCCCCGAGGTATACCCGGATACGATTCAGTCCGAAGAATTGTTTCAGGACGAGCTGTGGTTTGTCGTCGCACCTGCTCATCGCTATGCCAACCAGCGGGTTTCTCTGTCCGAGATGATGAAAGAACCCTTTGTCATGCGTGAGGAGGGGAGTTCGACGAGAGAACGATTATTATCTCTCTGCCGGACCTACAATTCCCCCACGCCGACGATCTCTTTGCAATTCAACGGGCTATATGAAGCGATAACGGCCGTTATCGCGGGTTACGGCGCAAGCTTCGTCTCGTCATTAGTTGTACGTGAACATGTTGAGCGCGGACAGCTATGCCGGGTTCATGTCGATGGAATCAACCTCATCAATTCGATTGCGATCTGCACGCGCAGAAACGAGCCATTATCTGCTTCTGCCATGAATTTTATCCATATGATTCGTGATAATCTATGATCGCAAGTACATCGCTGGTTGTACTAATCTGTGCGAACTCTTCATGCAAGTTCACTAGAGTCATCTCGTGAATGTTCTCTGGCGTGTGATAGGTTCCATCAGGTCCGCTGCGACCGAATGTCGCACAAGCATCTTCGACAAGGATAGGATTAAATCCTAAATTGCCGGCCATACGGGTTGTCGTTTCCACACAATGATTCGTCGTTAGCCCTACGATCACTATTTGCTCACACGCCATCTGCCTAAGTACTTGCTCTAGATTAGTGCCAATGAATGAACTGTTCACGTTCTTAAGGAAAATGTGCTCTCCACCCATCGGCTCGATCCCCGTTTTGAATTGGCAAGTTGGTTGATTGTGATAAAAAAGCGATGATTCTATTGGCGATACGTGCTGAACGAACATGACGGGTCTCCCTGAAGATCTCCAAGCTTTCAGCAATACCTTCATATTATCCTCTGCATCCTTATTATTTCGTTCCCCCCATTTGGGGTCGTCAAATGCTTTCTGTACATCAATCATGAGTAAGGGTGTTTTTGGTGCTATCAAGCTCATCGTCACAGTTTTGCTACCTCCGTAAGTTAATGCAATCATTCTACCGAAAAGATCAGCTCATTTACACAAGGATATGAATGTGTTTTAATGAATCGACTTATGAAAGCAAGGAATTTGCGAGGATATACTTATTAAAATAAAGGAGGCCCTCATGGACCAGGTTGACCTTAAAATTGTGTTGGAACTTCAGATGAACGCGCGCATTTCGATGACGGAGCTAGGCCAGCGCGTTGGCCTCACAGCCCCAGCGACTGCTGAACGCGTCAAAAAGCTTGAGGATCGTGGCGTCATCGAAGCCTATCGGGCGAAGCTATCTGCGGAAGCCTTTAATAAACGGGTAACAGCTTACATTTTATTTGAGACGGAACGCTGCAAAGCTTTCGCAGAATTCTGTAAGGAGCATCCAGAAGTGATGGAATGTCATCGACTTGCGGGACAATACAGCTACCTTGTTAAACTTGTCACCGAATCGGTACAAACTTTGGAAGCTTTTATCGACAATGCCATGCCCTATGGCAAATCGTCTACACATATCCAGCTCTCTTCCCCAGTTGACTACAAAAGCTTTCGCTAACTGCAGGATTACACTCCAAAAAAGGCAACCGATCTGTTCGGCTGCCTTTGCTTTATAAACTTATAAGTCTTGAGATAATCGAATCATATCCCTACACGGAATTCCGTTCTCATAGATCTCTTCTTCGTAGTGTCTAATGAAAAAGTCCACATCCACACCAATAATTCTAAAGCCACACTTTTGATAGAGGGCTAATTGTCCAATGCCAGAATTCCCTGTACCAATTTCGATTGTTTGATATCCTTTCTCCTTGGCTGTATGGACGGCATGTAAGACTAACTGCTTCCCTAGACCTTGTCCTTGCCTATCTTCCGTAACCGCAACGTTCACCAATTCAACCGTGGCAGGTCTTGTAGGTAAAAGCACATAAGTACCAATTATTCGGTTATCCTCTTCGGCTACAACACACTCCCCTCTTTTGACATATTCCTCTACGAGCTTTCGGGATGGGTCCGCTAATAATAACAATTCCATTGGATAATTTTCGTTCGAATTCAGTTTTCTGATGTTCATTTCTTTCTCCTTCTAGATTGGTAAAAAGCAAGATGATCGGGTTGTGCCTAGCAATCTCTTTATTTTGCTCTCCATTCAATATTGAGGTACCATGAATTGTGGCAGTAACACATATAAGCTTTCAGTTAGGAGAAACTGATATGAAAAACAAAGCAGGAAATATGCTAAAGGCGGCAGTACTTGCGTTTGCAGTCATTCTGGCGGCAGTTCCAACCTTCACCCAAACCGTTTCAGCGAATTCGTCCCTCCAGAGAAACCAGAGAACATCCTCAGTTTCTGCCGATCAACCGATCTACAAATACCCGTTTGAAGTGATGAAGGCAGTTAGAATCTATCTAGGCGCTAAGCCAAATTCGACAGAGATGGATCGTCAGATTAACACAATGTCAAAAACAGAAGTCATGGATATCTACCTTGCATCCAAACATAATAAAGCAAAAGGGAAAGTCATAAGAAAAGCTGTAGATGATATTTTCAACATAAGTCTGGATACCATCTCCGCGAAAGGGGAAGGAAATATCATGGCTAGCTACCCTGCAGACATCATGGAGGGCGTCCGTAAATCGTTGCATATTGATCCTTCATCTACAGAACTCGATGCCAAAATCATGTCTATGGCCAAAGTCGCCGTTATGGACAAATTCCTTCAATCCTTTGGCAAAGAAATTTCCGGATCGGAAAGCAGATGGATGATTAATGAAATATTCGGTGTTAATCTGAATGGAATTGATTCATTAGCCAAAGCCCGTATATCTCTTTTCTCAAAAGGACAATGGATCACTCAAACTCCTACAGATATCTTCGTTATTCTTACAGGAAAAGGTGACGTCGATATAAATGTTGGTGTTACAGATTACTACAAGCAAAAAACAGGATCCGATCAGCTGCCGGTTGAGGTTCAGGACTTCCTGGAAAATCTTGGTTTTACATATCAAATTGAAACTAACTTCTATACGTACACGAATCCTAGCGGCGAATCAGTGCCTGATTCGTTCAAAGGTCAATTGATTGGGAAACTGGTTTCATACATCCATGATCATTATTTAACACCGTAATATGAATTACAAGAAACCAGCAAACTCAAGGGTTTGCTGGTTTTTTCATAACAAATTCATTCCTCTACGATTGCGACCGGGCGTGACCAGCCCGCACTCGCCTTTTCCACTTTGACCGGAAAGCAGCATACTTTGAAGCCGAACGGCTTCGGAATTTTTTCCAAATTGGCCAGTTTCTCGATCTGGCAATATTCCCGGTCCTTGCCGACATAATGTGCGGCCCACAGGACACCTTCCCTTGGCTGCTTCTTGTAAGCTTCCGCTTGCAGGTTGAGCGGGATGTCCCAGCCCCAGCCGTCCGTACCGACTACCTTGATGCCTTGATCCAGCAGCCAAAGCGTAGCTTCGGCCGATACACCGGCGTGAAGGAACGCATAATGCTCGTGATACAACCGCTTGTCCGCATCGCTCCGGATGAGAACAATATCGTACGGTTTCAACGTGTACGCGATCCGTTTCAGCTCGGCTTTCAAGTCATCCGTCGTAATCTCGTAACCCGGCGGCTTCGTGCTGAAATCGAGCACGACCCCGTCGGAATAAAACCATTCTAACGGCAGTTCGTCAATGGTTCTTGCCTCTTTCCCTTCCGAAGTTGGCCAGTAGTGCCATGGTGCGTCGATATGAGTACCCGCATGCGTATTCAGGGTTACCGTTTCCGTCGCCCACGCTTTACTTTCCGGAAAATCCTCCTGCTTAAGCCCAAGTGCCGCCGCCGCTTGCTGTGCCCCAGCCTCATGGTTCGAATACTCGATCTTCGCCGGTAAAGGCTCGCGGATACGCGGGCTAATCGGCACGCTTAAGTCGATAAGCTTCATCATTGGTTCCTCCCTTGTCTCCCGATTCAAGCCCATTATAGCATAATCATCCAATTGCAGAACCTCCACCCTTGCGGGATGGCCTCTTCTCCCAAGAAAATGATCAATTCCCGTCAAATATTTTCTCTAGAGCTTCACGCTGCGGAGGCTTAATATTTACTTTTGGACGTATGCTTTTTGCCATGGCCTCAGCTTCGTCAAGGGTTTTCGCTATCCCTAAAGTGATGAGGGTTCCAGCAGCCACCGCGCCGGCCCGGCCGCCGCCGCCGCCGCAGTGAAAGCCAACCTTCTTACCGCTTTTGTAGGCTTCAACCACATGGTTAATCGCTTTCTGGAACCATTCATCTTGGGGACCTTGTGCATTGTCTCCCAGCGGGACTTTAATCCATTCTACGTTAGCGTTTGGATCCGCACATTCCGTCGCTTCGCCGCGTAGATCTACAATCACTTCCACGTTTTCGTTTTTCACCATGTCTGCAACGTCCGCAGCGCCGCCGAAGAAGATCTTATCGTCAATGAGGCTTTGATAGTTTTTTGGCATGTCATTCTCCTTTAGTTTGGGTTTTCTAAGCAAGCTGTTTTCTCCGTTTTCATTATCGAGCTTCCAAATGGTATGATGAATATGGAGGTGGCCAAGATGAATGATGGCACAATTCAAACTTTAACATTGGGTATGGGTTGCTTCTGGAGCCCTGACGCTTTGTTCGGACAATTAACCGGCATCATAAGAACGCGTGTAGGCTTTGCCGGAGGGACGACGGATCATCCGACTTACCGGCATCTAGGAGACCATAGCGAAATGGTCGAAATGGATTTCGATTCTGGTATCGTAAGTTTGGAGACCCTGTTGAATGTGTTCTGGAGCAACCATAATCCATTGAATATCAACGATTACAAAGGCCGACAGTATAGATCCTTGATATTATTTCGAGATTCCACACAGAACGATGTCATCCAGGAGGTCAAGAGAAGCATCGAGGAACAAGGCCAAGGAATACTGGACACCGAGATTGCTCCTTTTACCGTTTTTTATCCTGCCGCAGATCGACATCAGAAATATTATTTGAAACGGTATCCAGCTGCGGTTGAAAAACTGAGAACGATCCTTCCCACCGATGAAGAACTGACGAATGCCACCTTGGCTGCACGCTTAAACGGTTTGGCTAAAGGTTATACCAATTTGGAGAAAATTATCAATGAAATCCGGACCTGGCAAATGAGCGGTAAGGAACAAGAAGAGATCATCCAGCTAATCAAACAAATAAAATGGTGAGGGCAACCGGGTTGTTCAATGGATCTTCGAGCAGAATTGCTCCAGGTAGGAAGAGAAACTGACCATATTCATTTTCATGTATCTGTTGTCTCCTTCCAGCTTGCTGAGCATAATGCCGCCTTCCAATAACGAAAAGGCAAACGAGGCTAATGCGTCCATATCTAGGTTTTCTTTGAATTCCCCTGTTTGTATCCCTTCATTAATGATCCGCTTCATCATGTCCAAAGCATCGTGTAGACCGTGTTGGGCTCTTTGACGCAATGTGGGATGTGTATCGTCACTCTCTACGGCTGTGTTCTGTAAGGGGCAACCGCCTATGAATGGGGGATTGTTCACAACATCCTCATATACACGGAAGAATGCGAGCAGTCGGCCCGCTGCGGACTCCTCTTTACTAATCGCTTCGGCTAAACTCCTGCCTACAACACTGGCGGCATACTGATAGGCTTCCAGGGCAATTTCGTCTTTGCTGCTGAAGTGGCGATAGATTCCTCCCTTCTGGATCCCGGTAGCGGCGATAATATCGTTTAATGACGAACCGGCGTATCCTTGTTGGTTAAAAAGCTGCGCGGATTTCATGATGATATGTTCCCGTGTTTTTTCCCCTTTTTTCATATATCCTCCCCTACGAGTGAGATTCTGTTTAATCATTATAACAAAATTTAGGATTACACTCTTGCCTTCCGCTCGGGATGTGATAAAATCAAAAAAGATACCACATGGTATCTTTTGCTAATATGTTTATATGGGTGTTGTCACGTCTCTAATGTCCACAAAAAAGGAAAGTTGTGCCATGACGCTTCAAGAACAATTGGATCAGCAAAAAGCGGGCTTTATGACAAGAGTACTTGCAGAGGTTCAGGCTGATATTTTACGGCTCGTGAAGGAGCAGCAGCAATCCGGTATCGATTTCGGCCTGAAGGAAGGGGCCCAAGCTCCGAATTTCACGTTGACCAATCCGCTCGGCGAACCAATCACCCTGTATGACGAGCTTGCCCAAGGGCCGGTTGTCCTGGCCTTCTACCGCGGCAGCTGGTGTCCGTTCTGCAATATTCAGCTCAGAGCCTACCAGCAATTACTGCCTGAGATGGAGAAGTACGGCGGCAGGCTGATTGCCGTCTCTCCGCAAAGCCCTGATAACACGCTATCCCAGAAGGAGAAAGAGGAGCTGACCTTCCAGGTGCTAAGCGATCCGAACGGCCTTGTCGCCGAGAGCTACAACCTTTTGTTTGAATTGCCCGTTTATCTTCAGCACACCTATCAAAAGCTTGGACGGGATCTCACCGGGTTCAATAACACAGACCGTTGGATACTGCCGGTTCCGGCGACGTTGATCATCGATAAGGAGCATATCGTGCGTCGCGCCTACGTCGATCCGGATTTCATGAAGCGGATGGAACCGGAGGAAATCATCGATCTATTGAAGAAAATGAACGGCGGGTATTGATCGTTCAAATTAAATAACGGCAGTCTTGTCAACTGCCGTTTCTTTGTATGCATTTGAGCTCTATCTCTTTCCAATCAAAATTTTAAAGTCCATAGTAACTTGTTTCAGATTCATCCGTGCGATTTTTTCTATGCGCTCCTTGGAAGTCCCCCAGGATAACGGCGTCATGCCGAGCAAAGGTTCGATTAAGGGCCCACTCAAGTTTACTTGATAGCGAATGCTTGCAACATCTAACAACTTGAACTGCTCGCTGAAATGACGAATTGTAAGTGAATTTGAATAAACCTGTTTATCGGATCCCTGATAGAAGATTTCTCTTAGTTCTTTCAGATAATCCCGTTCAGGGACGACTTTAATCACCAAACCATGATCCGTCATCAATCTCTGGAATTCTGAATAATTTGCCGGTGAAAGAATGTTTAGAATGAATTTGAATTGCTGATTTGCAAATGGGGAGTTCGCAATGTCCGCGACACACCAAATCACATCCGAATATTCGGCTGCAGCCAAACGAATCCCCTCTTTTGAAATATCAATTCCTACAGCCAATAGCGGGTTTAGTTTTTTCCGCTTTATTTCTATTAGTATGTTATTTAAGTGAGTGCCTTCCCCACAACCTGCATCCAGTATGCTTATAGGTTCATAGCTCGGGAGTTGACTCCTAATAATGTCACTTACCGCAGCATGTAAGGGATTAAATAAACCCCTTTTGCTGATCACCCTTCTGTCTTCAAAAATTTTTTGATCATACTTTGTATTACTGGCTCGGGACAGCAGGTTCATATATCCTTGTTTTGCTATATCAAAACAGTGCTGATTGCTGCAAACTAGACTTCGTAAATGGATCATTTGCATCTGTTTTTTACATAAGGGGCAAATAAATATCTCTTGAAAGCTTTCAATTTTACCAGCGCTCATCAACTTTTTACTTTTTTCGAACACAAAAAGCACCCTTTCATTCGTATTAGGTGAATGAAAAAAGGCACAGTCAAATAAGCCCTAGCCATTTTTGTAAAAAAAAGCTGGGTTATGTGAGCTGCACCTTACATTACCGTAAACGAATGAATTTGATGATCATGGGTTAACGCTCCTTCATTGTCCTCCATTAAAACATTCTTATATTAGCATGTTTCAGCTTGTAAGAGAATTGAATAAAAAAACCTTTCCTTGCAAAAAATAACTTTCGACATCATTACATATCAGGAGTTGAATCAATGACTAATATATTGGAATCAGCCATCGATACGATTAAATCGCTAACGGATGAAAAAAAGCCTCAACCCCTTCATGTAGGAGAGGTCATGGCTTGTTGGTTTTACTTGGCGGGACTTGAATTGGCCAAAGTAACGGTTCAATCCGGTATGAATACCACGAATGACACGGAACTTCAAAACATGCTGAAACAAGATTTGGAACTCAACAAAAGTCAACGGGAACAGCTCTATACCTTCATGCTGAAAGAAGGAATAACTTTACCGCCTGCTCATGAAGATATGCCCAACTCGGATCCTAACAGTGTCCCGCTTGGTGTGAAATTGAAGGATGAAGTGCTGGCCAATGAGTTATCTTTAAAAATAGCCAGTTTGATTATCCGTGCGGCAAGTGCCAATGCAGAATCGATTCGCACGGATTTTGGCATCATGTTCCTTCAATTCCAGGCCGAAAAAGTCATGCTGGGGGCTAAATTAAAACAATTAATGCGAACTCGCGGCTGGATTAAAATACCTCCGCTATTCATTCCACCCGGTTCCGAGCACTCACAAACTTGAGATTCACCTATACTGGCTCCTCTTTAGAGACGATCTGAAGAGGAGCCTTCTGCGTTTGTATCCTATTGCCCCTTTATCAATGTTATGAACTAAAGTTTACCGTCAGTGTATTAACAATGTTCTTAGTCCCACCAAAAATACCATCGTGGGGAATTAATAAGTAATCCTGCTAGAGAATTTACTGTTCCCACCCCTTGCCAAACAATGTCACCACAAAACCCAAATTGTTCCCAAGCTAGAAATTCTGATTCTTCCTGTGTTTTAGGCGGTTTCTCAACAAGTAATTCCCAAACATCATGAGTGACTAATCCTGGTCTGGCTCCATATTTTTCATACCAGTATTTGAACACTGCAACTTGCTCCTCTGGTAAAGGACAAGAATTAAATCCGCCCATCGGTATCCAAGCGGCCACTTCCCAAGGTTTAATTGCAGGGATTTTTGCAATTATTATAGTCTGATTACCCACATTTTCGATTGACATAAAATCATTCATCTGTTCCTCTATAGAAAACTCACCAATGATGTCGTACTCTTCCTCCTCAGGCATGACTTCATCAATTCGTTTCTTTAATAATTCTATTGCATCAATATCATTCGCCTTGGCTATGATTGATTCTCTACGATACTTATCAGTCATGGTATCAACGATTTCAATCATAATCTCAGAAGGAATAATTATTAGAGGCGTATATCCTTCGTCTTCTCCCTTAATTAGAGCTTGCTGGTACTTAGTCATAATTCTTTGAACATCGTTTTCTCGAATAATTTGACACTCACAGCCTAATTTAGAAATGATCTCTTTTAGACTATCCTTCTTTTCCGTTTTTTTCCTGAACCTATCGAATATTCCCACGCCTAATTAACCTCCTAAATTAAATCTATAGGTATAGGTCTAACAATATCATTAATCGTTCACCGTTTCGTGGTTCTCTCAATGCCTTAATATCTCTATTGGTTATGCCATACAAGTTCAACACGATATCACGTAATCCTGTCCGTTTGCCCGTTTGCCCGTTTCGTAGCCGACGCGAAATCCAGCAGACGCCGCATCCAAGCCCCCTATACAAGATTCGCTTCTGCTGCCAGAAGTAGAGTATAATAGGTGTAGTTGAGATTATTTTCCATTGAGATTATATTCCAGGAGGCTACCGCCATGTCACAGGAGATTTGGATTAACCTGCCGGTCAAAGATGTTGAGAGGTCAACTGCCTTTTTCAATGAGATTGGATTACATGCAGTGAGTTTTGGTAACGAGAGAGCCAAGCTTGCCATCGGCCAAACAACGATTCTGCTGTTCCCGGATGCGGCGTTCGAGAAATTTACAGGTTCAAAAATCGCAGATACTTCCCATAGCGCAGAAGTCATATTTTCAATTGGCGCTGAAAGCCGAGAACAAGTAGATGCCTTCATTCAAAAAGTAGAGTTTGCCGGAGGAAGCATCTTTGGCAAGCCGAGCGAAACGGACGGCTGGATGTACGGTGCAGGATTTGCCGACCTGGACGGTCACCGCTGGAACCTGCTGTACATGGATCAGAGCAAAATGCCGAAACGCTAATAAGGAAACGCCGGTCACCTGCTTAAGGTTACCGGCGTTTTTAGATGGACGTGCCTCCGATGACTTTCATAAATATGCTACCTGTGAGCGCTGCCTTCCGGTACAATGGACATGATAACTACTAACACAAACTGTTAGAACTAGGAGGAACATTCACGATGAACGATCAATTCGAGCAGCTTTTTCATTCGGCTCAGGCCCAACAGCTACTGGACCAGATGTACGGTAGCGAAGAACGAGAGGGACAGATCGACAGGTACAGGAGGTGTAAGGAAGGATACAGTACCCAATATGGAAGTACAGAGTCCTTGAAATACTTCAGTGCTCCGGGTCGCACCGAGATAGGCGGCAATCATACGGACCATAACAATGGAAAGGTGCTGGCGGCTAGTATTCAGTTAGATACGATTGCGGCTGCAGCAGCCGTGGACACCGGAGTGATTACCGTCGTTTCCGAAGGGTATCCAGGCATGTCAGTCATCCATCTAAATGATCTAGAGCCTCAGTCAGGCGAGCGCGGGACGGCTGCTTTGATTCGCGGTATCGTACACGGCTTCCAGCAGCACGGGTACCGAATCGGCGGATTCAATGCATACGTCAGCAGTAACGTGCTTCCGGCATCAGGTCTCAGCTCCTCTGCATCTTTCGAAGTTCTGGTCTGCCAGATACTAAGTACCTTTTATAACAACGGAGAGATGGATGCGGTCATGATGTCGCGCATCGGCAAGCATGCCGAGAATCTTTATTGGAACAAGCCGTCAGGAATGCTAGACCAGATGGCCTGCTCGCACGGCGGTATGATCACAATCGACTTTAAGGAGCCGACAGAGCCTCAGATCGAGCGTATTCCAGGTACTTTCGAAGCTGCAGGCTACAGCCTTGTCATCGTCAGCACCGGCGGTAATCATGCTGACCTGACGAAGGACTATGCATCGATTCCGAACGAGATGCGGGCGGTGGCGCAAGCCTTCGGCGTAGAGGTATGTCGCGATTTGACGGCAGAGATGATCTACGGCCGGCTCGCGGAACTCCGTGAAACTGCCGGAGATCGCGCGGTACTGCGGGCGCTCCACTTCCTGGATGAAAATGACCGCGTAGGGCGGCAGGTAGAAGCAATTCAGGCGGGCGAGTGGCAGAACGTGCTGAAGTATATTACCGCCTCAGGGAATTCCTCGTGGAAATGGCTGCAGAACATCTACCAAGAATCGGTGTCGCGCGAACAGGGGATTGCGCTTACGCTCGCCATTACCGAACGTTTCATCGACCGGTTAGGCGATGGTGCTTGCAGAGTACACGGCGGCGGGTTCGCCGGCGTCATTCTCGCCGTTCTGCCACATGCGGCGGTAGCGGAATACCGGGAACTCATCGCGCGTACGACTGGAACGGAAGTGTTCAAGATCCGGGTACGCGAAATCGGTGCGGTCTGCTTGAATACGCTCTTATAGGTTCCTTGGCTTAATCAACGATTGTATGCTTCCCTTATGCCAAAGGTTATTTATAACTCACCTGTCGTAAGGGGAGCATGCTTTTTTTGTTCAAGCCGAGTATAGACGAAAAAGATGCACCCAAGCATGCACGGGCTGCCACTTTCGGCTCCGCGCATACGATCTTAGATGCATCCGTTTCGTCATCCATTATCCAGCTTATGATTTTGCAACAAGATAAGCGGCTACTTCAGCTAACCGAGAAGCATAACCCCATTCATTGTCATACCAAGTAGCGACGGACAATAGTTCACCTTGTACTTGGGTCAATGGCAAGTCAATAATCGAAGAATGTGGATCCGCTACAATACGGGACGAAGCCCATTCCCCTTCCAATACATCAAGAACACCTTTCAATTCGCCTTCTCTTGCCGCTTTTCGGAACATATCGTTAATCTCTTGAACCGTGCACGGCTGTTCCGTTATCAAATTAAGCTCCGCGATGCTTCCCGTACGGGTCGGAATCCGATAGGCTTTGCCTGTGATTTGCAGGTCGTTCCAAATGAATTTCAGCGCTTTGGCTGCACCTGAGGACGACGGAATGATGTTCTCGGCGGCGGCCCATGAATCGCGGCGATCCTTCATCGGCTGATCCGTTAACGATTGCGTGTTCGTATACGAGTGCACCGTGGAGAATAATCCATATTTAATGCCAAAGTTTTCTCTGACCAATTTGACAACCGGTGCAAGCGCATTGGTCGTACAACTCGCCATGCTTATGATTTTATGCTTTTCCGGATCGAAGCTTTCTAAGTTGATTCCTTTCAGTAAGACGGCGTCGCAATCGTCTAAGGTTTTGCTCGGACCGCTGACAAGCACCCTTTTGGCCCCTCGCTCCAAGTGCAGTTCGGCTACGGCTCGCGTAACGGCTCGTCCGGTACAATCAATGACCAGCTCAACGCCAAGCTCACCCCAATTGGGTAACTCGCTGGCCGAATTTAAGAACCGGATCTCACGGTCGCCGATGACGATTGCACCTTCATGTGCAGATACTTGCTCATGCCAACGCTTGTAATTCGTATCCACTTCAAAAAGTGCGGCAAGCGTAGATTCGTCTTTAATATCTGATATCGAATAGGGTGTAAACAAATTTTGTTGCAGAGCTGCCCGAAGGAGCTGTCTTCCGATACGTCCAAATCCAAAAATCGCAATTTTACTCATAATAGCCTCCATATATGTTAGATTAGTTAATCTTACTGCTCATTCAGCCGTTGTACCTGATCCATCCATTGCACAAATGATTGAACGTACCGCTGCACATATTTGCGAGTCGTTTCATCTGTGAGCTTGCGGGTAGTTGAATCAATCTTATCTGTGATTTGCGAAATATACATTTTCTGAGCTGGCATCACATAGGACAAGGTGGCATCCAACGTTTGCCTGATTTGCTGCTGCGAAAGAATCGTCCCTTTGGCGCCAGGTGTTGCGCCTATCACACCTACAGGTTTATGAATTAAGACAGCCGTTTTGGTTGGTGTCGATGCCCAGTCCAGGGCATTCTTCAATACACCCGGTATGCCTGAATTATACTCTGGGCTAACTATGAGAAGACCATCTGTCTTCTGTAATGCCTCGCGAAAATGCCTAACTGAATCCGGCCCGTCCCCATGATCCAAATCCGCGTTATACAAAGGTAAATTAGCAATCGATATGTTTTCATATGCTGCAGAATCTACAAGGTCCGGTATCGTATTTGCTATCATTCGGTTGAACGAGTTTTCTCTCAAACTTCCTACAATAATCCCTATCCTTTTAGACATCAAACAACCTCCAGAATTCAATCTCAAAATAATCATACAATACTTTCCATAGTTCGTGTGAGGTAACTTTAGATAAGCGTACCGCCGCTGTTAACCTGGCAGGATGCCAACCACCAAGTTATCTCTATTTCAACATTCTTAAAATTAAGATATGTGGCGTGAATTATTGAGTATTAGCTATTTTTTGGGCAATAAGCTTTTTCGGCGTCACATCGTTCCCTAACTCATCCATTACAGAGACTCCCAACAGCGTCGAGAATAGTTGCCCGCGTAAAATCTGTAAATACTGCGTCCGGAGTTCTGCCTGTTCCAATTTCTCGGTATCAGATAGGCCTGTGCTGCGCTCAATTCTGCTTAGTTCATTAATTCGGTTCAAAATTGGAATCATGTTCTTTACCTCCTCGAAGTCGATATCTTAATTTCGTTTATCTTAATTTAAAGATAACTGATTTAAAGATAATTGTCAATAGCTATCTGAAAGATTATTCATCGCACTTCGATTTCAAAGAAAAAAGCAACCGCATCATGACGGCTGCTGCTGTGGAGTTTATACCCGCTTCAACTGAAGCTTAAATGCTTTCTGATCACAGTCAAGTAATTCCTTCTAATGAATAAGAAATAACCGATCTGAAGGAGCAGGAAGATGCCCATCACGGTAACCGCGGCGGCGCCGACTTCCAGCTTAAACAGCCTCTGCAGAGTTCCTAGCGCAACGGCGGCATGAACCGATGCCACGATGTACGGGAACAAGAACAGTACGCCGATTTCTATCGAAACCATTCTTCTCATTTCTTTCCACGTTACACCGATTTTGTGCAATTGTTTATACTTCTGTTTGTCCGTTTCCTGATCCATATAAAATTTGTTGTAAATGAAGCTGCCTGAGGCCACGAAGAAGATGGTGCCTAAGAATACGGATAAGAACATAATCGTGCCGTAAGCTCTTTTTTCCGTTTCATAAACATGAGATTTGGACACAAATAACACGCTCTGGTTATCTCCATACTTCTTCTCATATTCATCATAGACGACATAAGTGCTAGACCAATCTTTTACGTCAAACAGATACTGGGGCTGAACTTCTTCCGAAGATACAAGTCGATCAAATGCACTATCGGAAACAACATATATCGCATGAAATTGATCTTGAAACAGCTTTGCTCGTATTTCTTCCGTTATAGGGATGCTGTTTCCCTTAATGACTAAATGATTAACGCCGACGTTTTCCTCGGGTGGAACGATGATGACTGCTTCTTGCTCCCGAAGAGCAACGGTTTTCAAGTTTAATGGCTTGGAGAGTTGATTATAAACGCTTGCTTTGATTACCGGTAATGCCGCCCCGTCCTCTTGGGAAACATATTTGGTATCTATCACTATTTCTTCATAGGGAAAACGATGCTGCTGCAGCTGTTCTTCAATCCAGCGGATTTCTTCTGAGGCGGAAGGATGACTACCTAGCGTTTGGTAAGTGAAAGCCAGCGGATACCGCTCTTCGATTTGATTGAAGGTATTCGCCCAAAAGACATAGGAAGCGCCGCTCAAGATAATAGCAGCTGTCGATGTGATCGTAATGATGAAAAACATGCGGGTATTGTCACGTATTCGATAGAACAGATTGGATACCCAGATTAGATTCGTGTTTCGTAAATAAAAGAACCTGTTCTTTTTTAATAATGCGATCGCGTAAACGCTGGACTGCGAGAATAACAAATACGTTGCTATGACGACCATGCCGATAATCATTAAAATGAATTTCTCCAGATTCTCCTTGATCGGAACCAAGGATAAGGCATATCCGCCAATCAGCAGAAGGAAGCCGAAGACCGCGATCCCTTTGGAAAACTTGGGAATGCTCTTAGGAGCCCTCGTTGCTTTAAGCAGACGTAAAATATCTTGGTCCTTCACGATCCAAGATGTGAAGAAAGAGACGAATACACCGAGCAGCAGGAAGCATCCGAGCGTGATTAGCATCGCTTTTCCCGGGAAATAAAACGGCAAGGAAGAAAGCCTCAGCAGCTTCTCGATGATGATCAGGAACAGTTTGGAGAAAACCAAACCTGTTAAGATGCCGCCGATGGCTGCCGCGGTACTGATGATCATATTTTCTATGGCAATCATCTTGAGAAGCTGTTTCCTTGACATGCCGAGCATATATAGGGTACCGAACTCCTTGTACCGCTTTTTCAATAATACGCTGATGGAATAAAAGACAAAGAAAAACAAAAATAAGTAAGCAATTATTTCAGCTCCCATAAGAGATACTTGAATATAGGATTTGAATGTTCCTTTATCGGGATGCAAAATAAACGTAGTCAGAGAGAAAAATAAGGTAACGGAGATCAACGTACTTAAGAAATAAGCGAAATATGCCTTTCCGTTGCGCAGGACATTTCTCGCCGCGAACTGCTTAAACTCCATGCGAAGCTCCTCCTAAAAGCGAAAGCACGTCCAGGATTCGTTGGTAGAACTGCACCCTGCTCCCACCGCTGTGAATTTCATTGTAGATCGTGCCGTCTTTAATGAAGATGATCAGATCGCAATAGCTGGCTGCCATAGCGTCATGAGTTACCATCATTGTGGTCAGCTGCTGTTCCTTATTGACCTTCTCAAACAGCTCCATGACGGTTCTTGCTGATTTAGAATCCAAATTTCCGGTTGGTTCATCGGCCAGGAGGAGAGAAGGATGATGAATGATGGCTCTAGCAATCGCCGTTCGCTGTGCTTCGCCTCCGGAAACTTCATAGGTTCTTTTGCCCAGCAGGTGATCAATACGCAGTGTTTTGGCAATAGCGTTCAGTCTACTTTCCTGCTCCATCACCGGGATCCGGTCCAACGTAAGGGGCAAAACCACGTTCTCCCCGATGGTTAACGTATCCAGCAGGTTAAAATCTTGAAAGACAAAGCCAAGCTCCCTGCGTCTAAAAAGCGCTAATTGATCTCCCTTCAACTGTAACGGATTGAGGCCTTTAATTAGAATGTCTCCTGCTGTGGGCTGGTCGACCGTCGAAATCATATTTAACAATGTCGTTTTGCCGCTGCCCGATGGTCCCATGACGCCCACAAATTCCCCGGGTTCAACGGAAAAACTGATTTGATTTAAAGCATGATGCAGCACTTCTTTGCCATAGGTTTTACTCACATGACTGACTGTTAACATGTCCATTGCGACGACTCCTTTGTATCATAACTTTCATCTATCTACACTTTACCTCGCCGCCTCCCTATGAGCGATTCATCTTGCTTACTCGAAGCTTACATTGTTGTAAGGTTCGAAGGATGCAAAAAGAACATGCACGAGAAGCAAGGCACGTTCTTCAGAAGGTACTAGCTATGATTCGCTTGGATATGATCAAAAAGAATGGTGACTTTCGTCCCCCGGTTCACTTCGGACTGAATATGAATGGGATGATGGAGGTTGTCGCATATCTTCTTGGCAAGATACAGCCCCATTCCCGTCGATTCTCCCATAATCCTTCCATTTTCCCCGGTGAAGAAAGGGTGGAAAACTCTTTTGATATCCTTCGGATGGATACCAATGCCCTCATCCGTGACTTCCAGCACACTATGCTCGTCTGTCTTATAAGCGGATACTGTCAAATATTTGCCCTTACCGCTGGAATACTTGATGCCGTTGATTATCAGTTGCTCGATCACAAATTTTATCCATTTGGCATCGGTATATACCTCAATGCTGTCATCCACATCTGCTTTCGGCAGGATTTGATTTTTAATGAACAGCTTTTTCTCCTGGCTGATGCTATCTACAATTAACGGCTTCAAACGGACCTTCTCGATTACAAAATCTCTTTCAAACGCATCGAGTCGCGCATAATATAAGGCCATATTGAGGCCTTTTTCCATTTTATAAACTTCTTCGCTCATGCTGTGCACATAAGGCGCTCTGCTTGCTTCCAGCTCAAGCCTGATGACCGAAAGCGGTGTTTTCATCTGATGCACCCATTGATTGATGAAAGTTAAGTGTTCTTGATGGTTCTTGTTGATTTGCTGTATGTTCTCTTCATATAAACGGTATTGCTGCTTGAAAAGCGCGGAAATCTGGCGCCCCCAAAATGAATCGCCTTGATCCACAGAGGACTCCTCGATAGATTGGAAACTACGGTGCAATAAGGCATAGACATCTTTAGTCTTCACATATTTCCAGCCTAAGCATACAAGAAGAATGAAAGAATTGAATAAGAATGCGTACAAAACATCTGCCAATCGAAAATCGCTTGCAAGAACGCAGTAAAAAGTGGTTAACATCACCGATAAATAGTAAACAGCGATATAACCCTTATGCTCATCTAAAAACAAACGCATATGCCACCGCCTTCTACCAGCTCTTGTTTAATTTGTAGCCCAAGCCTCTAACCGTTTCGATCCCATGCTCGATAGCAAGATCCTGCAATTTTTTTCTTAGCCTGGTGACATTGACGTTGAGCGTGTTCTCTTCCACAAAATCAGCGTGATCCCACATTTGTTCCAAGAGATAGTTCCTGTTCACTACCCGAGGGTAGGTTTGAATCAAGCTTTCGAGCAGGATCGCTTCTTTCTTGGTCAGAACGGCCGTCTTGCCTTGAAACACCAGCTCTAATCGTTCCGGGTATAATTGTAAACCGTCCAGTTCGATGACCCGCTCGCCGGCCGCATGAGCATAGTCTCCAAAGACTCGTCTGATTTGGCTGTTTATTTTGGCCATGACGACCTCGTAGGAGAATGGCTTCGTGATGTAATCGTCGGCACCGTTCTCAAGAGCTCTCACTTGATCCAGCCCGCTTTCTCTCGCCGATATGAATAGGATGGGGACCTTGGAAGTTTCCCTGATCCGCCTGCACCAATAAAACCCGTCAAACTTGGGCAAGTTAACGTCCAGCAGGACGAGATGAGGCTTGATGAGATGAAATTGTTCCATGATGCTTTCAAAATTCTCCGCCACGCTTGCCGAAAGTCCATATTTCTCAATATGCTCTTTCAGCAGACGGCTTATCGAGGTATCATCTTCTATAATGAATATTGTATAGTTCATAGCGAACGCCGCTCCCCCACGTTTAAAATCACTCCCTTCATACCATTTTAACCAATCGTGTTTATAACCATAAGAGCGGGTATTGCTCTTCAATTACACCTACGGCTATCTTGTACTGCCCAGGTTACAACGTCACTTTTCAGTAACACTTCTTTACCATCTCTAATAATTTCAATTTCGTAACCCTTAACAGTTTGTTTCAACACTCGCCAATTCTTATACAACATTTGGAGTTTGCTAACTAACTCATCTGTATCGAACAGTAATTCGAACATAGGATCTATCTGTGCACCTGTTCCTATAACAGTTTCACTAATGTTCGAATTAATAATCAAACAATGAATCCCTTGTTCTCTTGTTCCCTCTATCATTTTTGTTAGTACCCTATCGAAAGTTACCTTAGAATCCAAATGCTCTAACGCTGATACTGAAAATAAATAATCATAGGAATTAGGTAAAATGTTGAAATCACTAATATCAGAAATAACTGTTTCAATTCTATCGATAACCTCGTATTGCTTACCATAATTCTCAAGATTTCTTATAGCAGATTGAAGCAAATCCACACAGACAACTTTCCCGCCAGCATTCGTGAGCCTTTGGGCTAAGGGAATACTGTTTCTTCCGACGCCGCATCCTAGATCCAGTATCCGCAAGTCATTTTTCTCATCCAATCCTTCGAATAAATCTAGAATCGTTTTTACGGGTTTATGCAGCCAAGAACCATGCTGAAAAAGTATAGAATTTTCATAACAATCATCGTGATACTGTTTTTCTTTCGATCGAATTCTCTCAAGTCGGTTAACTGACAACACTTTCCCCCCAATGGTTTTTACATTAAAATCTCTACTTTATTTTGACTCATTTAAAACCCCGTAACCACCATCTGAATTAGCGCCATATCGGTTCTTTCTTATTGTATCAATAACGGTTTCATGAAGCTCTTTCTGGGTTTTTAGGCCTTTCGTTATTCCTTCCTGCCATTTAGCGAATGCCGGTGCTTCTAAGTGAGAAACTTGTCTCCAAGTAAATGGGCGAACCACTTCATTAGCATAGACGGCTAGAATCATGCAATCCCCTGTCGTATGAACTCCACACCATCATCCTGAATACACCATCCAAAGCTCCATACAAATTTGCTTTCGGATGCATTATAATAGCATCCTCATTTAGTACACCAACGCCTTTCTTGGTGATCTCCTCATAAGTAACATTCAAGAAGTTGTTCACCTCTTTCTCAGTAATATTCTCGATCTATTTTACCATTTTCTTCTCTACCAAGTATTGGAACTATCCCACTCTTTAGTTCAAAGAAAAAAGCAGCCGTTCCCTGACCGGCTGCCGCGCTGCTAATCACTATCGTGTCCTGTTAATTGAATACTTGCGCTCTTGCTCAATTTCACTTCGGCGTTGTAATAATGCATCAATGTATTTTTCAAAATCATGGAAGTCGCGTACACCAATCGAAATCAACGATGCCCCCTTCCTTACGAATACATTCATATAATAATTTTACTTCCGTGCACCCCATAGAGGATTATGAGGCTGATTCGTTCCAATATCCCAATTTCAACTTCTCATCTACAATTTGAAACCGGAATTGCTGCTTTCCAATCCAAAATGGATTCGGATCGTTCGCTTGATGGCGTAGTTCAGCATAAGCATTAATGATGACTACGGGACCATCCGCCCGGATCTGATCCGTTGCCCTCAGCTTTAATGTTTCTCCCTCCGTAAACCGTACAGAGCCCGCCGTATCCACTGCCTCGAACTTATCTCCGTCCTTTTGCGGAATACGGTTGTTAAACACATACACATAATCATCCAATAAAGCCACTACCTCTTTGCCTAACGGTGATAATGCTTTACGCTCCTCTAAATCCATTACTTCTGGATTCGGTGGCACATGATCGGTATACGGTTTAAACGAATCGGAGCCTGTACTCGGCAGTACCGATATGGCGGGACTAGTCGCTCGTGGAGATTCCTCTCCCACGCAACCTGTCGCGCTGGCCAATACAATTAGAAAGACAAATATATATTTCATCATAGGATCTCCACCCGTTAGGTCATAAAGGCCACCGATCAACCGGCAGCCTTGCGTTGCTCGTCTATTGAATAGGCGTAAATGAAACATTCCAAATACCATCATCATCTTTAATCATTTTAAATCCCGATTTGCTTTGTGCATCTTCACTTGACTGATACTCAATATACCCTTCAAAATCGCTTAATTGTACGAATTCCCCGTTTTCAATATTACGAAATGTTTTAAGAATTTGTTCTTTTGTTCCTCTATCGGAACTCGGGATTTTTTTATCCTCTTCCTTTGACCATTGAACATACCCGCTTTTATCTGTATATAGTTCATATGCAACCTCATTTTTATTGTCCAATCTGGCTTGAACATATAACTTTGCAATACTAATTGGTTCTAATACTTTCAAATGCTGTTCATTTAAGTCTTTTTGAAAGTTGCTATACACCTCATGTTCTCTGTCTGACAATTTAAAATCTGACGATGAGGTTGTAAGTGCTGTCTGAAGTGGTGTTGTTTCAGCGTTCTTACTTTCCTTGCTAAAGCAACCTGTAATTGTGACAAGTATTACCACCAATGATAAAACTATATTCATCTTCATTTTCTAACTTCACTCCTTTACATACACATGCCAATATTTACCAACAAAGTGATAGACGCGATATCCTTATATAAAGTTTCGAAATACAAGCTCAATTAGATTTTTTTTAAACGCCAATAGCTTAATGAGGCCGCCGAGGATCGTAACAATTTCAGATAATTATCTCCTATCTATACAACATTTTTACACTTTCTAATTTATCTTCTATGGTTGCACTCACCAATATAGATCCAGTCATCATTTTATATAGAGTATACAGTTCCATATTGTAGGATGTTACTGATAAGACTTGTAATTTGTTATTACCATCAGTACTTCTTAAATCATACCTTAAGATATCTCCTACGCAAATAACTTCACAAGCACGCCCTGCTATGTTCCAACGTCCTGCCCCTAAGTTATCAACACTTCCGACAATGAATGCCTCAATTCCATTCATCATTTGTAAGCCTCCAATATGGTAAATACTGAAATAGACGCTATAAACATAATGATAGTTGCGTGTATCTGCCCGTTACTTAATGAAACAAGGGACAGCTGCCTGCCTCGGCATTCTGTCCCTTGTTTTCACACTATCGTGTCCTATTAATTCAATATCATCTAATCAGTGTCTACTTGCCTTCCCAACTGCTCGTCCCCGCTTCGTCACAACAAAAAAGGCACTGATCATTGTAATCAGCGCCTACATTGTGCATGTTCATTTGTCCGTCCGGTACCGCCGCTTGAACCTGCGGCCGTAGTCCTCCAGCTGACGAAACGGCAACTGGTGACACACCAGCCCGTTCACGAGAAGCTTTTCGGAACCCGGTAACGCACTCCATTTCGAGAAGAGCCTTTCCGTCTCCGATTGCCCCTCCTCTACCCAAAACTGAACCTTCTCCACATCCGGACTGCCGGCTTTGATCATGTCTAGAAGCGCCACAAGACCTTGCACAAACAAGGTCGAACGTCGGTATTCCGGACGCAGGTACGCGACCTCCACTTGACAGATGTGCCGATCCTCATAGCCGTTAAGACCGGTTCCATAGACGAAACCGGCAGCTCCGACAACCTCGTAATCCTCTTCCGAGAGGATCAACATCGCCTTACCGAACATAAGTGGACTGCTCACAAAACTAAGTTGAACGGCAAATGCATACGACATGTTCAGATCGGCATAGTGCCGGAGCAAGAACTTCACGTAAATCTCATAATCCAGTTCCGTCGTACACGGTCGGCATAGATAGGACATTACTTAGCAGGTTGCGGCTGTACTTGTGGAATTGCTCTCAAGGTATCATTGAGAATAGCGAATCTTCCCAATTTACCGCCAGTTTTTTTGTCGATATTTGGTGGTGGCAAAAACATTGTGTGATCCTCCATTTCGCATTAAGTAGTATTTATTACCTACATTATACCTTGAAAAGTCGGGTTAAGGTAGTCCTTATTTGGTGAATTTTGACACAAAACACAGTCTCTTCTCCAAGCGGACTCTCTTGCGTATGGCTTATATTGGCAAATTTGGAATAAAGTTTGCATATGTATGTATTCTCCGATAAAGCATTGAATCTGAGTTCCTGAACATTCGGATGCGCTTCGGCGATCAGTTCAACCATGTAATAGAGTCCTTTCACAAATAGGCGTGTCCCCCGGTGTGCTTTGTCCATAATAGCAAAATTTACGAAGGCGATTTCCTGATCGGCGAAATCTTTCTCAGGCGTGCCTTGATAATAAGTCATCATCCCCAGCACGTTATCGTCTGAATCCATGATAGCAATCAAATGGCCCTGCGTAATATGAGAACATAATAGGGAGACCATGTCCAAAGTACCATAAGAAGGATGCAATTCACGTCTGTTCTCAACAGCAAATAAACTGACTTTGGCCAAATCCTCGTCGCTGACGCAACGTTTGCAGTAGGTTGTCATCTATAGAGCTCCTTTCCCGGTATTGCCTTTCATGTACGGCTCATCCGTATTCGTTTCAACGTGTCACGACACAGACTAATAGGCTACGGCATAAGCGCCTTCAACTAGTCTCCGCCTTTCATTACTCATAGAGTATCGCAGTTTGTCGAAGCTGTAAACGATTGCGGGTTCATTCGCAACAAAAAAGGAGCCTCTCGCTTTTCGAGTGCCCCTTAGAAGCTTCACTTCTTTAAACTTACCCAATTTCAATTTAGTTACTTACGCCATGGCCTGTAATTGTTTTCGTTTCCAAACACTCTTCTATACCATATTCCCCATATTCCCGTCCAATTCCCGATTGCTTATACCCGCCGAACGGCGCTTTCATTTCGTGAACGGCCCCGTTAATGAGGATGGTTCCCGCCTCAATTTGGGAAGCAAGCTCATTCGCTTTCTCCAAATTTCCGGAGTGAATATAGGCAGAGAGGCCGTAGGCCGTATGATTGGCCATCTCAACAGCTTCTTCTTCTGTTTTATAAGTGAGAATCGCTTGTACCGGTCCAAAAATTTCTTCTTTCGCAATCGTCATTTCTTGCGTTACATTCGCGAAAAGCGTTGGCTTCACGAAATATCCGCTCTCCAGACCCTCGGGATGACCAAGCCCGCCGGTGACCAGTTCGGCGCCTTCGTCCAAACCGATTTGAATATATCTCTGCACATTCTGATATTGTTTTTCTGTAATAATCGGACCGAGCGCAGTATCTTCATGTGAAGGCAGGCCGACTTTCGCGGCTTCCAGCGCCGCTTTTGCCAATTGCTTAACCTCTTCAAGGCGGTGCTCTGGAACAAGAAGGCGAGAACCGGCGATACAAGCTTGACCGTTGTTAGTAAGAGCTTGGTTTACGGCAATCGGTATCGCTTTTGCAAAATCCGCATCGTCCAAGACGATAATTGGCGACTTGCCGCCAAGCTCCAGCGTGACTCGTTTCATGGTATCGACGGCGCCACGGCGGATCTCTTTCCCAACACGAGTTGAACCTGTAAAGTTAATCATGGCAACATCCGGGTGACGTGTCAACTCGGCTCCAACCGTGTGTCCGTACCCATTCACGATATTAATCACCCCTTTGGGCACACCTGCCTGGTGGAAAGCTTCGACGATCTCATCCGTCTGAATGGCGCTAAGCTCGCTTGGCTTAATGACAGCCGTACACCCCACCGCAATCGCCGCAGATAACTTCGCTGTAATTTGAGAATAACTTGCATTCCATGGAGTGATAATCCCAATTACACCAATTGGCTCAGATACGATTTTGGCTGAGGCAATATAGCGCGTGAACTCAAATTTCTCTAAGGCTTCCTTCGTATTCAAGAAGTTGCTGGCTGCAAGTTTCACTCTGCCGACCGCCATTCTCCTCGGAGCGCCATATTCTTCGATATTGGCTTCAACCATGCTGTCCATGTTAGCCATGATTGCGTCGTGCAACCGCCCAAGGATTTCAAGACGTTCCTGAACGGATGTATGTCTGAATGTCTTGTAAGCTTCTTTAGCAGCTGCGATAGCTTTCTTCGCGTCTTCTTCATTTCCAAGAATGACTTTTCCGATAACTTCTTTGTTCGAAGGATTAATTAGTACCTGTTCGTCTGTCCCCAGTGGTTGAACAAATTCCCCGTTAATATAAATTCGATTAATTTTGCGCATATATATATCCTCCCTCTCCGGCCAATCATATTTTTTGATTATTGCTTCAATGTGGTACGCATTAATTGTTTCTCAGCTCCGCAGCTTGCGGTGTCTGTACTCTTTTGGCTAATAGAATCGATATCAAGGCAGATGCACCTAAAACGATGGAAATAAGTAAAAATGTTTCTCTTGTAGATTTGAATCCAAACAACGATGGCACAACATTCATGAAAAGCGGACAAATAAACTGGAACGTATAAATACTGGCCAATAAGATCGAAATTGCCATTGTGAGTCGCTCTTTCGATACCATTTGAGCTGTTTTCGTGAAAGACATCGGGAAGAAGAATCCTTGCGCAAAGCCTAGCAAAAAGACAGCAAAAGCAATCATCCATATATTCTGTGCGTAGCTTTCGACTAAAAATCCTAGACTATACAACATGATTCCAAATGCAACCATATAGCGATGGAATACCCGAGTAAGCATGGGAAACGCAAGTCCAGCAAGAAAAATACTAAACAAGGATAGGGCAGAAAAATAACCGACACTCGAAGCCGTACCGACACCTATTTCCGCTAAATATAAAGACATGCTGGTTGGAATCGTAAAATAAAGCAGGACATGCAGCCCGCTTAACATGGCAACTACATAAAAAAATGCAGGAATCTTCGCCACTGAAGTGTTTACCGTGCTTTGAACTTGGACGGGCGGAAATTTCGGAATAAAGCAAATAACCAAGATCAGCAAGATAATCGCGTAGGAATAGCTTAAGAAAACGCTTCTCCAGCCGAATGAGGCAACAAAGCCACCGATCGATAGAAAAATAGCTCCTCCGATTCCATTTATAGCTGTAACCCAGCCGTTCATTTTGGTGCGTTCATCACCTTGAAAATTCTCAGCAATGAGGGCATTAAAGGTTGGTGAAATTAATCCGATACTCAATCCAAGAATAGCCCGGAAAACCAGGATCAAAGGAATGGAGTTAACGAATGAAGGTCCGATTCCTCCAATGATATAAAGCATTAAACCCACAATAAGTATGCTTTTCCTGGAAAATTTTTTGGCCAAAGTACTGGCGAATAGTAACGTAGGCAAAATAAATAAAGAAGATAAAGTGACTACCCATTGAATGAGCAGGGAACTGGTATCCGGGAAATCAAGTTTTAATAATTTGATTGCAGGAGCTGCCAGCATGGGTGCGAATGAAGCCGTAACTGCCAAGAATAACAAAGCTATTCTCGCGCTTGTTTTCATACTTATTTGTCCTTTCTTTCTTCAAATTCAAATGATGATTCCATTGTTTTCATTATCTACATATTTCTCCTCCTCGTTCCCACATAGTTAGAAATGCATCGTCGACATGATTCATTATATACAAAAAACATACATTTCGTCTATTATAAATATTCCGTTCATTTTGTATCGCCATAAAACAAATTATAAGACAGTGCAGATTCTCGTCTGCTCTGTCTCACCATTTTTAGACTAAATAAATATATAACGTCTTTTTTATTTTTAATGTTTATAGTTCAGATTTTTCATGTATAATAGAAGGAGAGTTCGCAGGGAGGCAAAACAATGAATAAACCAGTACATCAACCAGATGGAACGAAGATTAAATTACTTAAGAAGCTAATTACGTCTGTCATGAAAGATGGCTTTCAAAGCTTAAGGATGGATGATATCGCCAAATATATGGATGTTAGCAGAGCCACGATGTACAAGCACTTTTCTTCCAAAGAAGAAGTCATCGAAGGCGTCGTTCGAGTTTTTGTCGATTATATTAACGAGCTTGAAGATCCCAAGTTGGAAAATGACGATACCTCATTCGGCACCTGGTTTCAGCAATTGTTTGAACAATCCTTATCGCTTGTCGGCAAGATTACGGACGTTTTTTTAAAAGATCTTCAAGCAGCTTATCCGGATTTATACGATTTGCTGAAAGGAACTTTGAATAAGCGTGAGCAGCAAACACTGAAGTTTTATCAATACGGAAAAGACAAAGGTATTTTCAACCCGATAAATGAGAAATTCATTTTACTGCAAGATGATATTTTGCTTCGTGAAATCATTCAAGTGAAGTACTTACTCTATAATCAAATATCCATTCAACAAGTTTTACATGATTATTATCAATTTAAGAAGATTCAACTATTCAAAGCGGATAAGATGTCCATCGTCGATGACGCCAACATACATCCAATCATCGACCATATCGTTGAGAAATTTAACCGAACATTATAAGTTGCGAATACGGTTCACCGTTTCAGTCGATATAACTAAGGCCAACCTTTTGCGGGTTGGCCTTTTCTATTTCGTCGCTTACAAGCATGTCATTAAGACTTAAGTCCAGTATAAAGCTATAACTTGAGTCTAACTTTGTTTCATTCCCAAGTCTGTTACGTCGTACCATATTCTGCCTGTAAAGTGAAGGTAATAAATCTTTTATGAAAGGGTGTTCGGAATTGATAAATCAAACTTGGGGAACGAAGCCGAAAGTGAGGGTTTTTGAAGGGGAGAAATGGCTGGTGATTACCGGATTGCTCGGTTTTCTGCTGGCAGGGATTTGCGGGGTATGGGTCATATTTCATGGTGCAGAGATAGCTCCGCATGGGGATGTCTCCAAAGCAATCTCGTTTAATGCTGCACTCGGCATCTTTATTTTATCGACGGCAGCGATTAGTCCGTTTTCTGCATTAGGAACGAAAAGCAGAACGGTCTTTCGCTGGTCTTACATCGTGCTTGCTCTGTATTCCTACTTTGCCGAAACGGTCCAAAATTTTCGCGGCGTCAACCCGAGATTTGTGAAGAACGGTACAGCCTTCGATCAAGGGGTCGGTTCTATCTTCGCCTTTGTAGCGCTGCTACTGGTGCTGTTCTATTTGTTTCTGGCGATTCAATATTTCCGGAAAAAAGCTTACAAGCTCCGTCCCGAACTCGTGCTTAGCATCCGCTATGCGATGATAGCCGTAATGTTCTCGTTTGCGGCCGGAATCTGGATATCCGTCAATCAGGGCCGAACCGTCGGCCTGCATGGGAACATCATTTGGCTGCATGGCCTCGGTTTCCACGCTCTTCAAGCATTGCCGTTGGTTGCGTGGCTGACAAAGCGCTCATCGCTAACAACTACGGTTCCCAGCAAACCTATCCATATTACGGGCGGCGCCTATTTACTTGGATTAACAGCGATCGGCACGCAGACGATTCTCGGCTCCTCGATTTTGGAATGGTCTATACTTCCGCTTCTCGCCCTTGGTTTCTTTTTGATTTCATTAGTGCCTGCAATACTTCTGGTTCGTTCGCGTCATATTGCCTCCATCAATAAGAGCTATTAAGCCCAGCAATTTCTTCTATACTGTATCACCATCAAGGTTGCGCCGGGTTATAACGATTTAAATATCATTCCCTTTAGGCAGATAAACGATAAATGTAGTACCTGCATCATGCTGACTCGCAACGCGAATGAAACCGCCGTGGGCTCTTACAAATTGATGAACGATAGATAATCCCAGCCCCGTTCCGCCTGTATGACGCGAACGGGCCTTTTCCACGCGATAAAAACGATCGAACAGGTGAGGAAGCTCTTCCGCGGGAATTCCGATGCCGGTGTCCATTATAGAGACACATGCATAGACCGCATTCTGGTCCATGACATTATCTTCAATAACGACCGAAATCTTTCCGCCTTCCGGCGTGTAACGGATTGCATTGGTCAGTAGATTGATAAATACCTGGGTGATCCGTCTCACATCAACCATAACTATCACTGGCCTCGTGCTCGACGAGAGGCAGATTGCCAGTCCGTTCTCTTCAGCCTCCATTTTCACATCATCCACGATTTGTTCAAGTCTATCCGTTAGATCGAGCGGTTTGCGATCCAAGGTTAACCGGCCCGCTTCAGCCAATGACAAAACATGTAGATCCTCCACCAGCAGGCTCAAGCGGATCACTTCGTCATGCAGTCTAAGCAGCGTTTCAGAAGGAATGTATGGACCGGCCTGTTGGGCATTTTCCAATTTTAGCTGCATAATGGACAGCGGCGTACGAAGCTCGTGAGCAACATCAGCCACCAATCTTCTGCGGGCTTCCTCGGCTTCGTGCAGACGAAATGTCATATCATTGAACGTTCGGGCGACTTTCCCATACTCATCTTTCGTGTCTATTGGTACTTTGACGTTCAGGTCGCCCTGTGCAACCCGCTCTATGGCGGCTATAAGCTTTTTGAGCGGGAGGGTCAGCACACCCGATATCCAAAAATTGAAGAACAACCCAATTGCAACAAAAAAGAACAAGCGCACGCCGTGTGTGACATTAAGCAGTGCACTCAACCGCATATTTTCAAGGATATAAGATTTAAAGACTTCGATTTGCTCTTCGGGCGTGGCATTCAAATAATTGGCATCGATTTGTTCCCTTTTAAATTGATCGATCAAACCGCCTGTGTATACTTGCGTTGTAAGGGAGAAAGTGATGCTTACAATAAGCACGAGCAGTCCCATATAGGCAAATATTTTCATACGGACCGTCATCTTCATGAGCGTTCACCGAATCGGTAGCCGAAGCCATATACCGTTTGAATATATTGTGGACTAGCAGGATCGTCCCCCAGTTTGCGGCGAAGATTCCGGATATGGGAATCCATCGTTCTTTCGTATCCCATGTACTCATTCTCCATAGCAGCATTTAATAATTGCAAACGGCTAAAGACAATGCCGGGACGACTCGCCAGTGTGAACAGAATTTTGAATTCAGTAGGTGTTAATTGGATTTCCTGACCGTCTTTAAATACCTGGCACTTAGCTTCGGAAATAAACAAGTTGTCTCTTTCCAAGAACATCGCCCTGTCTTTGTCTTCAGGTCCGCGTAAGCGGCGAAGTAAAGCCCGAATGCGCGAAGTGAGCTCACGCAAGCTGAACGGCTTCGTCAAATAATCATCCGCGCCAATTTCCAAACCGACAATTTTATCCGATTCATCCGATCGCGCTGTGACCATAATAATGCCGCAATGTGAGGTTTGCCTGATTTCGCGGCACACGTCAATTCCGCTTATCTCCGGGAGCATCCAATCAAGAACCACGAGATCAGGCCGTTCAGACCGGGCTATGATAAGTGCCTCCCTGCCCGTACGGGCGGTCAATACCCGGAACCCTTCTCGTTGCAAATAGGTCTGAATCTCCTCCAGCATGCCCTGCTCGTCTTCAACTAGCAACAATTTCGGCTCCATTCCCATCACATCATTCCTTATAGACTTATTCTATTGACGAGAGTTATATCACTTACCGAAATTATACCGTGATTTGGTAGATTCTTAAAGAAATCCACACAAAGAGAGGAAGATCTGCATAAGTTCTCGACATTTGTTGTGTAAACTGGCTGTGAAAGGAGAGAAATCATCATGAAAGTTAAACTTGTTTCATTCGCAATTCTTTCTGTATTTCTACTAGTTGTCCCGACGATCGCCTTTGCTGAAGGGACTGGTGTTGGTTATGGCACTATCACCCCCGGGCGGCTCTTGACGATCGCGGCTGCGTTGATTGGGTTATGCAGCGCAGTTGCTGCTGGGATCACTCTCGCCCGTCCAACCGGTCGTTTGGCCACTGGAAAATGGTCGTCTGTTATGTCCATTGTGTTGAGTCTGTTTTGTGTGCTTCTCTCTGCATTTCATCTAGCCGTTACCCCTGGCGGTTTCAACACTGGCAACGGACGTGCTGGAGCGATCATAGCGATCGCGATCGGCCTAATCGGCTTGCTGCTTGCTGGTACGGCTTGGACCCGCTCTCTTCGTAACAAATAATTTGACGATTGTTCTGCCTCTCTTGAGAACGTGCTTTTTGGAGGGCGCAAGTAATGTCAGTGGAAGGAGAATAAGCGTGAAATTAAAACTTGTTTCGATCGTAATCCTTTGTGCACTTCTATTTGTGCCAACAATTGCCTCAGCTGAACAGGTCTACGGTTTTACCCCCGCACGAATCAAGATTATCGTTACGGTAGTAATGGGGTTGGGCAGTTTGGTCATCAGCTGGTGGTCCTTGGTCCGTGCCTCTGATCGTTCCGGCAAAGGGAATTGGCGAATTGGGACCATCGTGGCCGTCGTGTTGGCATTGATTGCCTATTTCATCGCTGGGCCGCACTTTAGTCACACTCCTGGCGATATTGGTTCCGGTAACGGGCGGGGCGGTGCCGCCTTCGCTGTCATACTGTCGATAATCTCGACTGTCCTCTCTGGAATGGCTTGGTACAGTTCCCGCCGTACCCGCTGAACCGATGTATATCATAAATAAAAAAGCAAGCGGCCACAGCCCCGCTCGACTCGGACTTCGGCCGTGAGGCTTGGACCCAGGCGTGCGACGGTACGATCCTGAAGCCCGAGCTGCCATGGGAGGGCGAGTGTATCGAAGCCGCCGCCATGTGCAAGCGGGAAGGCAAGCTGATCATGTTCTATGCCGGGGCCTATAATAATTGGCCCCAGCAGATCGGATGCGCCGTAAGCGATGACGGTATCCGTTGGGAGAGGTTGTTTGGGACGGGTATATCCCTCAGCTTAGAAGGTAATGCGTGATTGCAGAAAGATCGTCCGGTATTTTTCCGGACGATCTTTTCTAGTCATCTTTTCTGCTTCCTAAGAACCACTTATCCGCCAAATTCACTCCTTTTTGATATTCAACTGTCGTGTCGCGCTAGCTTAACCCAAAATCCTCATTCCACAGTCTAATTACTTCTTTTAATTCTAAATTTTCAAAGCTTAATTTATAAATATCTGGTTTCTTTAATTGATTTAAAAAATCCAAACCATAACTTGAATCAAAATAATTCATCATCAAAGTCATGACAAGTCCATGTGTTCCAATAGCTATCTTTTTCCCAGAGTGTTCTTTCAATATGTTTATTATCACTGAAATCGATCTATTCTGGCAATCAGAATTAGACTCCCCTCCCGGTAAAGAATAATCAAACTCATAAAATTTCTCTCTAATAACTGACATTAACTCACCATTTTCAATCATTTCACCTGCAAAATCCCTTTCCCTGAGATCTTCAAACGTTTTGATGTCTAATTCTAAGTGCTGTGCCAGTCCCTCAATACTCAGGATTGCTCGGTTATAAGGGCTAGATATAATAACATCTATTCCTTCTTCTTTAAGAATTTCTGTAACTTTTTCAACATCGCCTTCGCCCTTAGTGGTAAGTCCTCTTGTTCTTTCGGTTCCTTCAGTGTATGGTGATTCGGCATGCCTAACCATATAGAGGGTGGTCTTCATATAATCCTCCTTGAAATGCTAACTTACGTGTTTCAACTTATTGAACCACATTTTGGTTTTTTATAGTAAGAAAGTTAAGTAAAATTTTCTTTTCGTGAGGAGACCCCCACTAAACATAAATCCGGGGTTCGTTGCCAGCCAGAAACTTATACCACCGCTGCCGGAACCTAACCTGCGGACCATCAGCCGGCACATGCGCCTCCATGCGTAACGCCTCCGGGATTGGCCGAGGATGCTGACTTTCGACAATGTCTCGGTCTTCCTCAAGAACCCTAGAGCTGTATTTGGAAAATAAATAGTTCATCCCCGGCACGAACGTTGCAAAATTACGGCCTGCATACCCGTATATGGCGGTTATTTCCTCTTCAATTGGGGTGAACGTGACGTAATTGATGAATTTATTTTTTGCTTCCTGGATCGGGGTCAGAATCCATTGCTGGGGGAAGCGATATTTCAACTGAGCCCCTCCATTGCTGACAAGGATGTCGTCCCCTTCAGTTTCGAACGAAATACGGATTTCCACGGAAGAGTTTTTGCCAATCGTCTTGCGGTGAACGATGGGAACATGGGCTACGTCGATGACGCTTTCGATCACTCTCGTCAAATGCGCATTCCATTTAGCGTCGTATGCGGCCCATTTAAACGTGGGGTCATTCAGTTCGGCGAACAACTGGGGCTCCAACAGCAGCTCCTGAGACTTATCCCCTTTTGCTTGCGGGTACACCCATAGCAGTCCTGCCCGTTCTATGGCGGGGTATACAACCGTATGGGCGAATTCCGGAATCGCCCGCTCCGGGTGAGCCGGAATATCGATACAACGCCCGTCGGCATCGAATGTCCAAGCGTGGTAAGCACACCTCAACTGCCCTCCGCGACAGGATCCAAGGGATAAATCCGCCCCTCGGTGCGGGCAATAGGCATGTATCGCTTGCAATGCTCCAGCACTGTCTCGATACAACACGACATCCTTACCTAGAAGCCTACGCTTTATCGGCTTCGAACTCAGCTCCTTCGACCAACCGACAGCATACCAAGCTAGAGGAAACACGCGCTGATCACTTTCTTTAATTTCCCGATACAATATCGTATCAGACATGAGATTGTAGCCCTCCTATGTGTTAGCATACCATCAGTTCTACTTTATAGGCAGTTGGAGCATCATTTCGGGCATCTTCATTTAAGCATTAAGCTTATAGATGGTCCAAGCAAAAAGAGTGGCAAAGCAAGACCAAAGTAAATACGGAACCAGCAGCCAAGCTGCAAATTTAGAATAAGGAACACTCCAAAAATAAGTTCGTCCATTTGATTATTATTATTAAGTTACAACCAAAGGTATTACTATTCGGCCCATCCTAACATTCCTAAAACTCTTTCGTTCAATCCATTGTCAACTAAGGTTCAGTCCTCCAGCTAGACTTCCTGGCAGCAGATAATGTGTTTTCATTAATGTTAATGAACATTTCAGTAGGACAATCTTTAGCTTTACATTATTGATTTAGTTTACAATTAAGCCCCATAGAATTTTAATCCACAATCGTGATACTTGAGGAGATTAAGTCAATGACCTCCTGAATACTCAGCAATATTTCCTTCTGTTCGTCCATGTCCTTCAAACAAAGTTTCCCAAGTTTTTCTTCATTTTCACCTATCAGAATCACATATCGAATCCCCTTAGAAGAGGCTGCTGCAAGTGATTTTCTTAACTTTCTTCCACTTGTGTCTATACTTGTACGCAAACCATTTGCTCGCAATTTAGCAGCTGTTTTAAGCACTTCTGGAACCGTTTCCCCAATAGGAATTACTAAGACTAAAGGGACTGGTAGTTGAACTGGGCGATTCTTAAGCATCTCCATGATTGATTCCATTCCAAAAGAAATGCCTACTGTTGGATATTGAATATCGTCCCTACCGATTAACTGTCCAATAATGGCATCATAACGGCCACCACCGCCTAAGCTTGAAGTAAAAGAGCCAGAAGCGTCGAAGATCTCATAAACAGTTCCTGTATAAAAAGATAATCCACGAGATAGATAGGGATCAAACTTGCATATTTGCTCTAACCCCAAATTCTGGATGATATTCTGCAGATACTGGACTTCTAGTGACCCGGGGGTTTCTTGGATTCCATATTTATATGACACCATCTCAAAAGTTGGATTGCCTAATTCCATTAATCCTTTTATTGCATTGATTACTTGGGAATCTAAACCTTTGCTAACAAGCTCATTTATTACCCCGACATTCCCAACTTTTTCAATTTTATCGAGTGTCAACATAACAGATTGCTTTTCACTGGAAGGGACACCAATTGATTCAAGAACTTCACTCAAAAAACGTCTATTGTTCCACTTGAGAGTAATCGGTATCTCCAACCTTTTGAAAACCTCAACTGCTAACTGCATTAACTCAGCTTCTGCCTCAGGTCCTGCAATTCCAACTACATCAACATCACACTGCAAAAATTCACGTAAACGACCTCTCTTAACAGGTCCATCTCGAAATACCTTACCAATTTCGTACCTCTTATAAGGAAGCTCAATACCTGGATTTAATGCGATCACTTTTGCAAAAGGAATAGTGAGGTCATATCGAAGTCCAAGATTTCGCATACCTTGATCTGTTATTTGGTACATTTCCTTTAGTATTTCATCGCCGCCTGAATACTTCGATGCCAAAAGATCGAGCTCGTTTAGTATAGTGGAATCCATCCCATCAAAATCATACAGTTCAAACACTTCTTGAAGTGTGGATTGAACTTTTTTTCTAAGCGATTGTTCCTTTCCAAAAAAATCATAGGTACCTTTTACATTTTGCACAAGAATCAATCCTTTCAATTTTTTGATAAAATAAAAAACGCGCAGGACCTCATGGTCCTGCGCGCTCGATATGCCGCAGGGAGGCCAACGCGAAAAGCGTTAGCCCACCCTGGATTTTTTACAGGTGTGCTAACGCCTTTTGTGATGATGAAGTTGATTCAACATGATTCTTTTCATGAGGCTCAATCTCCTTTGACACTTGAATACAACGATTATAACGGATCACACCAACCCATGCAAGATTGATTCGGTGTGTCTGTCGCGGCCAGCTGGCTGTCCCTTGTTTTTGCATTATCGTTCCTCGCTAGCGGAGCAAAGAGGCAGACGCCGTGTCGGCACTGCCTCTTCAATATATTTCATTAATTGTTCGCGCGGGCTGCGCGCATGGCCGCGGTTTCCTCTTCGTTCGGTCCGTAGATGCCCGGAGCCGCAAGTCCCGCTTGACGCATCAGAATCGTCATCTGACCACGGTGATGGATTTGATGGCGGATCAATATTTGCAGCACACCGCCGTATGTCGTCTCGATAAAGCCGAACAGGACCAACTTCTCCAGCAGCTTGGCGTCCGTCCATTGCTCCTTCAACGCCGACGAGACTATGTCATAAACCTTGCGATAAGTCTTGGTGATTTCGGCTGCGGAAGCTGGCTGCTTCGAAAGGTCCGGACCTTCCATCTGCAGACTTGCCGCTCTCAGAAAAGCGCCGTAGCTGCCCACCAGATGCCAGGCCAGTTCGCCTAACGTCCGTGGCTGAGCCTCCGAAACGGCTTGCATCAGCGAATCGTCCGTCAGCTTGTCCAATACTTTCAATGTCAGCTCTGCCTCTTGCCTACTATCTTCTAGAAATGCATTTACGCTCGTGTACATCATCATCTCTCCTCATAGAGTTGGATTAAAATACGCTGCCGACGACAACCTTCATAGCTCGCCTTGAGGAAACGCATCTACCTGCAATCGATATGCATTGCAAGGTGGTCTCAGGAAATATCTTACATCACAACAGATACAAACGCCATTAAAAATTCATCGCCGATATATGCTTCGTCCTCTCCCCCTGTTCGTCTGATTGCTTAAAGTTGATACAAGAGCGTCTTCTCCTTGATGGTGCGGGTTTCTAACTGAATTTAACGGCAAGTTTTTAAGGCCACTCCTTGCGGAATGGCCCTTACTTTCATACAGTGAACGATCTTTTCCATAAAACAGTTGAGTCTAATCTCTCGAATCAAAATAGTGAATCGGACGGATCTCAATCCCCCATCCAAATTGCTCGCCCGAAGTCACTTGCACGGCTGGGTGTAAGGAAGCAATCTGAATCGCTTCCTCTATGTCCCGTGCTTCTATGAGAAAAGCACTGCCAATCATCTCCTTCGTTTCGATAAAGGGACCGTCCATAACCATCACTTTCCCATTCGCCCGCCGCAAGCATTTCGCTTCGGGTGCGAGACCTGCATCGATAATCACTTGCCCGCTCTTGTATAAATTCTTCAGGTGGGGCGGACATTCGTTCATTATAGCGTCAATCTCATCCTTTGGTCGGGCATCCATTTTATCTGAATCCAAGTAACCCAAACACAGAAATTTCATTTTCATTTCTCCTCTATCGTGAGTTTGGAGCATTCATTCTCGCTTCTATTTAATCGACGAACTGTATACAAGTAAATCGACATACCCTTAAAAGTATTTTATAAAAATCATCGAAGGCTTCTTTATCTTTACATAGATTGATCTGTGCAATGGCACGCAAATTGGAACATCCGAAATAGAACATGTCTTGCCGATCAGAAATGCATTTTCGAAATAACCATCAATTTTTACTATCAAATTTATCACCGCTAGTTTAATGAGTTATTTGTTTTTTAACAAAGCAGTTAAGTCAATTTCTTTCCCAGAATCTGCAGAGGTAGAATTCTTAGCTTTTCCATATTCAAAATGTTACGGCGATCTGCTCCTTGGTAATTATGCTAACGTTTCCCGATAGATTAACAATAACTACTCTTCACTAGACTTTTTGTTTTGTCTATACCGCACTATCGCCAGTGGTAAATTTGCCACTCCAAGGATGAAACAAGATACAATAGGTATTAACTGAGGTATAGTGGGATAATTCGGTTTTCCATCTCCTACAGGTCCTATTTTTGGTTGATGGGCATCCCACAAACCATATAAAAGCCCTACCACGGGTATCAAAATACAAATTACACTGGTAATCATGTGAAACACATACTTGTTCAATTATTCCCCCTCCATCCGATGTCGCTTGAGTACATCTCCTAATCTATACGTTTCCTCAAATAGGGAGTTACGTTAATCTGCCCGTTACTTCAATGAAACAAGGGACAGCTACCTGTCGCGGCGATCTGTCCCTTGTTTTTGCACTATCGTTCTCCGTTTCTTCAATGAATCCCGAACATTGTTTCCTAATTTTTCTCTAATATAACAAGTGAATAAACTGTTGCACCCATCTCACCACCTGACATAGCACTCTGAGATACAACCTTCCATCCCTCTTGTAAAAGCTGATTTAAATCACTTAAGTTATTCTTTTTATCGTTATAATAATGAACTACAATTGCCTTTTGCATGAATACACCTCCAGAACACCATCGTACCATACATATTATTCCATCAACCTGCCCGTTAGCATGGAAACGGCAGCCGATCGTAGCTCTGATTCCTTGGAATGCCTCGACGATTTGGCAATGGCGTGGAAGAAAGATGGCTTCATTTACATCCCCTCACCACCGGCTTTTATGTATTCGTAAGTTTCACTTCATCCAAAGCTCTCTGCGCCAATCCGTTAACCACGATGTCGTCCATCGGCGGATTATGCAGTCCTGCCCGCACGTCGCGGTACATCCGCTCCAATGGTAAACTGCGTGACAAACTCGCAGCACCGACGATACGCATCGCTGTATCTACAATCGAGATAGCTTGATTCGTGGCCACATGTTTGGCCAAGCCCAGCTCCGGCTTTAGCGCTTTGCGCTGCTTAGGTTCCCGGTCCCAGCGATCGGCAACCGAGTAAAGCACCATGCGAGCCGTTACAAGCGCGATTTCCATTTCGCCAATTTGACGCCGAATATTCGGTAATTCAGCTATCGGTGTGGTCAAGCTGTTCGGTCGATACTGCTGCGCGAAGTTAATCGCAAAGCTTCTAGCCGCATGTGCAATCCCGATATAACAAGCGGGAATATGCAATAGCCAGCCACCGTCGTCCGGTCTGCGCTCCTCGCGTGGTGCTCCCGAACGATGAACAAGCTGATCGTCTGGCACGAATACGTCTTCAAGCACCACATCGTGGCTCCCCGTAGCGCGCATACCAAGTGTGTTCCATGTTTCTTCTACACGTACGCCAGATCCGTAACGCACAAAAAACTCCCCGGTTTCCTCCGTGCCCTCAATCGCCGCCGAAACAGTAAAACATGTGAGTATCGGACTCAGCGTACTGTAGGTTTTGCGTCCACTCAGCAGCCATCCGCCCTCGGTGGCAACAGCCTTCGTTTCCGGTCTTCCCCCTCGACTCGGACTCCCTGTTGCCCGTTCCGTCGCCAAATGATTAATTAATGCACCTGTTTCTACCGATTCTCGGCAAAAACGTGCGTACAACGTTTCCGGCCAAGCATTCGTAAAGCGTAGCTGATGCAGCAAACCAACGTGCCAGCCCACCGCAAGCGTTGTTGAACCATCGCCTCGCGCGAGTCGTTCCTGGGCAAGTACCAATTCGTACAGCGACGCTTCCTCTCCGCCGTAAGCTCGCGGCACTGTCAACTGCAAGTAGCCTGCTTCACGAAGATCCGCGAAATTGGCGAACGGAAAGCTTCCCTCTGCATCATGATGTGCCGAACGACTCGCGAAGCGAGCGGCTAATCGATCAGAACGTTGCGCAATTTCCGCCTCTCGTTCATTACGAATATATATATCAGTTCCTATGCTTCCAGTCATTTCTCTCTCTCCTCTGCTTGTAAATTAAGTCCCTTAATTTCGACTTTTGAGATCAAAGGTATTTTATTGAAATCCTCAAACGTCTTTATCTCGTAAGTTATCTTCAAATATTTCGCATCCTATGAGTTCTTGTTCTGTGAAATTCTGTCTTCTAGCGGTAGTTGTTCTCCATAATTTTAACACAGATATTGATTGATATTATTGAAGAAATCTGCCCGCTAACGTAACGAAGCTGCCGATAGTGCCGGCAGCTTCAACTATAGTTCCCAGTTAGCTAAACATTCAATTTTTCGAGAAAGGAAAGCACGCTATCTTTCGTAGTTTCTTCCAGAATGGTTTTCCTATATGCATTGTTGTTTGGAACCACTAGATAGTTTTAAGTATTCATGCTTCAAAATACTCATCATTATACGATCGACATATTGACCATTTTTATAGACTTCGTCTCTTAGTATGCCATCCTTATTGAAACCAGCCTTTTCATAACTCCGAATAGCACCAGGATTATCAGCATCTACCGTCAAATACACTTTATGAAGGTTTAAACGCTCGAATGCAAAATCCAGGACAACACCTGTCACTTCTGTAGCATAACCTTGCCCCCATACCATTTTGTCCCCAATCCAAATACCAAATTCAGCATGCTTGGACCAAGGGTGGATATTAAACAATTGGGTATTGCCAATCGGGATGCCGTCTTCTTTTATTATGGTAAAATAGACAGATGATAGATCTGTTTGCGCGTACTTCCGTGTACGTTCTCTGACCACTTCCGGTGTTAGGGGCATACCACTTCCTGATGGTAACGTTCGGTTAACTACAGGATCGGACAGCCATTCATATCGCTTTTCCCAATCTTCTTCAACAACACGCCTTAATGTTACTCGTTGTCCGTATAGCATATTTCCCCTCCGTGTACCTAGATTGGTACTTATTTTGTATACAGTAAATCCATATGTAGGGTATTCGCGAAAGCTTTTTGACTATCCTGCCCGTTAGCGGGGAAAAGGCCGCCGGTTCATATTGGCTGCCTGGTTCTAGTCAGTATTAAGCTATAGTTCCCTGTTAGCTTAACTTATTCCGCCGAATGGGAAGTGAAACTCTATCTGTTCAAGATCTTCTTTTTCTAACTCCCAGTTCAATGCATTTAGATTATCTATAATATGTTCCTTATTCGACGCTTTGGGGATTGAAACTAATCCTTCCTGCCTTAACACCCAATTTAATGCTACTTGATGAGCAGTCTTATTGTATTTTACCCCTATTGAATCTAATACGTTTCTTTCCTGTGATCCGACCCTAGGGAAACCCTTCATACCAAATACACCTGGTGCATATCCAAATGGTGAATATCCCATAATCGTAAGCCCATTCTCCTTAGCAAAGGGCAAAACGTCACTCTCAATACTTCTATCATTCAAATGGTATCCAACTTGATTACAAACCAATGGTACTTTACCTAAATGGAATTGGGCCCGTTCCATTAAATTAATTGAGAAATTGCTCACCCCAACATATTTAACAAACCCCTTGTTCACTAGTTCAACCATTGCCCCCATTGTTTCTGAAACATCGTACTGATCACTCGGCCAGTGCTGTAAATACATATCGATATGACTTGTCTTTAAACGATCCAGACTTGCCTCAGCAGCGTTTAGAACACCTTTGTAGGAACAATTCCTAGCAGAAACCTTCGTCACAAGGAAGACTTCTTTTCTTATGTCTTGTATTGCCTTGCCTACAACTTTTTCTGCTCCGCCATTAGCATATTCTTCAGCAGTATCAATTAACTTTAGCCCATTTGCTATTCCGAAACGTAAGGCTTCAATTTCTTCTAACTCCCGATCTTTATCCTCACCAAATTTCCAGGTACCTTGGCCTATAACAGGAATACTTATCCCCGTTTTGCCCAGTTCACGAAATAGCATAACAATCCCCCTTAGAACGCTATTATTCAACTATAGTATAACATTCTTATTAGCGAGAAGGCTGCCACTCTATGTTCTAGCGGCAGCCTTGTTAGAAGTCTATGTAACTATCGTGTCCCGTTAGTTCAATAACGCTGAGAAGAATGTTGTTTATTTGAGATATTCGGAAGCTATGGTGGAAAAGGCTACGAAACTCCGTTTCTCCTACTTTTCAATCAAAATGGAAATATCCAGATGAATTTCTTCTATGCATTTATGAGGCAAACTCCTTCTTTGTTTTCGCTTCCCTTGCTAAAATACCGCTGAAAATAAAAGATAACAACGAACCGGCAAAGCAAATAGCCGCAAAAATGCCTACTGCAGAAAAACCGTTAAAAGCCGCGTAAATCAGGCCTGCAATCCAAGAACCGAACGTTGTCGCAGCGTACATGATCGAATTTGCTAAGCTGGAGATCGTGCCGCGGATGGCTGGATTTAATGAATTCAGCAAGCCCAATATTAATGGAAAAGTGATCCCCATGTTCACGAATATGAAAAAGTAAACACTTTCGAAAGCCGTAACCGATGGCAAGTGAGGCAAAACAATAAAACATATGATTGAGACAAAAAAGCCCACAACCAGTGTATTAAAACGGTTTAGCGCTTTGATGACGTAGGCACCGCCTATGCTGCCAACTATATTCCCGAGACCAAGAAAAAACATCACGTACCCCGCTTGATCAATGGAAAGATGAAAGCGATCTGCCACCCATTTTCCAATGAACGAAAAGGCTGCAAAGAATCCGCATTGAAATAAGAAATGTGCGAGGAAAGCCCTTCTAGCAGTTCGACTATTCAATAGTGGGAGGTATCTGCTGAAAATCGAAGTCTTGGCCTTTGGATCTTGATTCGGTTTCATTTCAGGCAAAGCATAGAAGATGAATACCGCCACCAATAACGCACATATCCCGATTGTAAAAAAAGGATAAGACCAATGGGTTGAGGCAAGCAGACTCCCGATAGGGATACCGAACGCTTGGGAGGCAGCCAAGCCTGCCATGACGATTCCTGATACTTTGGCGATTTTTTGTGCTGGGAACAGAGCAGGGATCATGGCCCAAACTTGAGGCGCTGTGAATGCAGCGCTAACACCGGCTAAAAAGCGGAATAAGAACATCGACCAAAAACCTGTGGCTAAGCCGCACAACATAGTTGAAACCGAGAAACAAACCATGCCGAAAAGCATGACCTTTTTGCGGTCCCGACCATCGGAAAGCGGTCCGGCAATTAGCGCAAATAGGGCATAACCTAAAGCATAAGATCCTACCATCCAACCCGAATACTCGGTCGGAATATGAAATAAAGATTGTAGCGTGGGGATAAGCGGAGAAATCAAAAACGTATCTGTACCGATTACAAACATGATGAGGAAAAACAAGGTTGTTAATTTAAACATGATTAATCACCTTTCGCCCTTCTCATTTAGTTCTATAGTTCAAATATTATTGAACAAATGAAGAAAAAAGAAATTTCCTTCTACAACGTATCCAGAAATCCAGGTAGGTATGTTTGAAATGTCTCTAATTCGATACTCATATACTTCGCTTGAGCTTCTTTTCGTACTTTTATCAATTTCGCCTCCTTTAAAGTACGTAAGTGATACGAAGTATTCGATTTCGAAGTATCGCGAATGTCTCCTACTTCTCCACAATTCATCTCCTTCTTACTGGCGTATAAAGCTCGTATGATGTCTAATCTGGTTTCATCAGCTAATGCTTTAAATATTTTGACTCTGAGCTCGTCATGCATAGTATTTTGAGTAGTCATAAAACTATTGTACTAAGATTTCTCTACAAATCAAGTCTTTAAAAATAACTCCACCTTCTCGGAATTATCATGCAATCTTAAAAGTTAAAATCACACACAAGTCAACATCAACAACAAGTATTATTTCCCTCTTATTGAACTCTCTGCCTGCTTTCCGCGGGAATGAGATAAAGTTCTTGTCACCCGACTCCTTCGGTGAGAAGGTTGTCTTTTTTCTTTCCCTACACCTACACTATCTAAAGTGATTATCATTAAAAATAGCAGCTAAATAAGTTATTAATTTAGAATGAACTAACTCTATTTTTATCTTCTGACACGGGAAGATAGCTACCACATCAGGCTCCATTCTGGAATCATTTTCAAATCAAGAGATTGTTCGTTTTGCTTGGGCTCGGGAACCTGTCCATACACTAGATAATATGACAATAACTAGCCCTATCCTGCACGTCTGAATGAACCGCTTCACACCTTCATCTCCCCCGACAAAACTTACAACTTTGAACATTGCCATTAACATTCAGATCACCTTTCCTTCTTTTACCTAGTAAACATTAGTAGAACAAAAAATACCCCCTGTTCAACGTAACCAGGAGGCGGTTATTAAAGGTCATATACAAGGGTTCGTGCGGGCTCCGTTTCCGCTGCGATGCGGCCGTGACTGACCACATACCGGCTCAGCGGCTGCTCGCGCACCAAATCGAAGGCATCGCGCCCGGGCAGCAGCACGAAGGAGGCCGGCAGGCCGGGCGCCAGCCCGTAATCCCGGAGCTGCAGCACCTTCGCTGCGCCGGACGTGACCATGCGCACGAGCGCGGCCACTTCTTCGCGCCCGGTCATATGCGCGAGATGAGCCGCCATATGGGCGGCAGAGAGCAGGTTGCCCGTGCCCAGCGGATAGAAAGGTGTCTGTATGTCGTCATGCGCCAGACTGACATTCACGCCGGCCGCCCGCAATTCTTTGATCCTGGCGATGCCTCGGCCTCGCGGGTACGCGTCGTACCGCCCCTGCATCGCACTGTTAATGAGCGGGCAGCATACGATATGGATACCGGAGCGAGCCGTCAGAGCCAGCACCTTCTGAAAGTAGGCCTCACCGTAATAGGCCGTAGCGTTCGCATGCGCTGCGGTTACACGCTCGCGCAGGCCGTAACGTATGGCGAGATGGGCCGTGCTTTCCAGGAAGGTGGAGCCGGCATCGTCCGTTTCATCGCAGAAAATATGAACGAAACCGCCATGCTTCTCCGCCAGCTGGAACACGATATCGAGCGAAGCCAGCCCTTCCTCGCGCGTAGGCTCAAGATGGGGCACAGCGCCGACGCCGTCCGCGCCGAGCGCCAGCGCCTGCTCCAGCCTGCGCTCATTATCCGGGCAAGCCCGGATGCCATCTTGCGGGAACGCGATAACCTGCACATGCATGTGCGGCTTCATCCGTTCGCGCAAATCGAGCAGCGCCCGCAGCGCCGTCAGGTGCGGATCGGATATGTCCGTCTGCGTGCGGACATGAAGAACGCCAGCGGCCATGAGCTGCCGAAGCACCTGCTCCGCTCGCCGCAGAACGTCCTCGTGCGTGAGCATCGCTTTGCGCTTCTGCCACAGCCTGATGCCCTCGAACAAAGTGCCGCTTTCGTTCCATGCCGGTTCCCCGGCCGTGAGGACGGTGTCCAAATGGATGTGCGACTCCACGAAAGGCGGAAGCAGTACATGCCCGCTGGCATCGATCTCCCTCTCCGCCTGATCGTCCACCTGTCCGATGACAGCGATCCGGCCGTCTTTCACACCGACATCGACAACGCCCCGGTTCTCCGGATCATCGAGGATCCGAGCCTTACGAACAATCATATCCAGCATCGGCTTCACCTTCTTCCCACGTTGTTTCGATTAGCCTTCCTTTTTCATCTCGGATTCGTGCCAGGAGCTTAACACCCATTTGGCGAAGGCATTGACCAAGAGAAAGAAGAAAATGCCGAGAGCGGATGCGGAGAGCCCGCAAGCGAACAAATAAGCGGTCTTCAACCTGGCGGCGGCATACGTAATCGCATAGCCCAGCCCGCCATGGCCCCCGCCGATCCCGGCGATATATTCGCCGACGATGGCTCCGACGACGGACAGCGTGCAGGAAATTTTCAGTCCGGCAATCATGTACGGCAGCGCAGCGGGAATGCGCAGCCGCCACATCGTTTGAAACGCATTGGCATTGTAGAGATAAAACAAATTGCTCATATTTTGATCCGTCGAGTTCAGTCCGATCAAGGTGTTCGACAGCATCGGGAAAAAGCCGATCAGGAATGTGATGATGACGATGGCATTCATACCTGCATCGAACCAGATGACGATCAACGGTGCAACGGCAACGATCGGAATCGTCTGCAAAATAATGGCGTACGGATACACGCTTTTCTCAATCCATTTGGAGCTGGCCAGCAGAATCGCCCCCGCTACGCCCATAATAATGCTGAGAAAGAAGCCAAGCACAGCTTCCATCGTCGTCGTTCGGACGGATACCCATAACGAATGCTCGTTTTCGATGGCTGCCGCCACGATATCGGAAGGTTTCGGCACCAGATAGACCGGCGCCTTGACCAGATAGGCGATAAGCTCCCAGCCGCCGATGAATACGACGAAGGCGACTAGCGGAGGCAGCAGGTGTTTGAACAAAAACAGGAAGCGTTCCCCAGGGGAGACGCCGCCGTCCATCCGGTTCGCCCAAGCCGCCCGCTCACGGGCAGGAAATATTTCGTCGGGCAGCATTTGCACATATTTTGAATCTACAGCCATGATCGTATCTCCCTTCTAGTTAAGGTTCAGGCTCATCCTTAATTTCCCCGGATTCAGCAGCCCCCTGGGATCGTTCTCGCGCTTCCTGCGCTCCATGCCGCCGACTTCACCTCGTCCGCCTTGCTCGAGCACCCAGGTATGAGGATCGAAGATGCGGACGCCGATGGATTCGCAGTATGCAATCATTTCGTACAAACGCTCCTCGCTATGGAATCGCACGACAGGAAGCGCATTAGGCGTAATCTCGCCCCCGCTGCGCACCCACTCGAAATGCAAGTACATCTCATCGCCGAACTTCGCTTTTAAGAGCTCTATTTGTTCGAGATAACGGTCCAATTCGAAGCCGGCTTGCAAATAGGTCATGGACGCATCGGTCTTCATGGCCCACAAGGTCGTGTGATTCCATGTGAAATCCGATACACCGATCGTTTTACGGTACTGCTCCGCTGCGATGTAATGTCCGATGTGTCCGCCATATTGGCCGGCCAAAGCTTCAACTGCCGCCCTGCTGTCCTCCGCAAACTCCAGCATTACTGCGGCCATGCCGGGCCGGATCACTTTGGCGAAGGGAACGAAATAAGAGGGAATCGGCCATTCCATCGGCGCAATCAAACGCTTGGGAACCGACTCCTCTCTCGCCAGAGCCTCTCCGAACCGCATCGACTGCTGCAGCGTAGCGAACTGTACGATCGCTTGCGCCCACTCCGTACGCGGAGAGAGCGGAATCGTCACCTCCGTCAGAATGCCGGTCGTACCATAATTGTGAATGTAATTGAACAATTCCCGGCCTTGAACGACCAGACGCCGAGGCTGCTCCTCCATGGTGTAGATAACGGCTTCCAGCACATTGCCGTCCCACAAATTGCCATGCGTGATCGAGCCGATTCCGCCGGAGCCGCCGCTGACGAAGCCGCCAACGGTCGCTTTCACGTAGGTACTCGGATAAATGCGGATCTCCTGCCCGGCTTCTCGCGTTTTTTTGTCGATCACGCCTAACCGGACGCCGCACTGCAGCCTGGCATAGCCGGGGCCGATCTCGATAATTTCGTCCAAGCGGCTTAGATCAAGCACGATGCCTCCCTGCAGCGGAACCGCCTGACCGTAGTTACCCGTACCCGCTCCGCGAACCGTTACCGGAATATTGTGGCGGTAGCCGAAGGCCACAATGTCCGCCACTTCCGCTTCACTGCGAGGTATGGCCACGGCATCGGCCCTAGGTATATGCTGTAATTGCCGGTTAAGCACAGGGGAATACCAGTAATAATCCTTCGAGAGCTTCTCTCGCGTTTCCCCGTCCACATGCACGATGTCTTCTCCCAGAAGCTCCTGCATCGTTCGCTGCCATTCGATTTGCATCGCCATCTCCCTCACCTCCGGTTTTAATGATCCAGCGCCGCCGATACCTCCCGTACCAGATCGCTGAATTGCGACGTCGTGCGGAAGCTTTCATCTCTCGGAAAAGGGACCGGAATATCGATCCGGGCCGATATTTTCCCGGGACGCGGTGTCATAACGACGACACTCGTCGACAGGAACACCGATTCGAATACATTGTGCGTAACGAACAGCACCGTCATCGATTTATCCTGCCGCCAAATGTTAAGCAGCTCCATTTGCAGCGTTTGGCGTGTGATTTCGTCCAATGCGCCGAACGGCTCATCCATGAGCAGCAGCTTCGGCCTGGAGATCAGCGCCCGGGCAATGGAGACGCGCATCTTCATACCGCCGGACAGCTGTCTGGGCAGCACCTTCATATAGTCCTTCAAGCCGACGAGCTCAAGCACGCGCTGCGTCTCTTCCTTCTGCGTCTTCTTGTCGACGCCACGCAACTCCAGAGGCAATCGCACGTTTGCCTCCACCGTCGACCACGGCAGCAGCGTGTGATCCTGGAAAACAAAAGCGATATCGCTTTGCTTGCGCGCTTCCTTCGGCGTCGTTCCGAACACATCCAGCTTCCCGCTGCTCGGTTTGGCCAGCCCCGTAATCATTTTGAATATCGTTGATTTGCCGCAGCCGGATGGACCGACGAAGCAGAGAAATTCCCCTTCCTGGATGCTTAGATTCACATCTTGGAGCGCAATCGTCCCGTTCGGATAGGTTTTGGACAAGCCTTCCATGCTGACAAAAGCCCGTTTGACTCCGAGGCTGCTTGGATTATGAATGAGCGGGGAATTCATGACCATATCAATCATCTCCTACTATTGGTTTTGGACAAGAGCCTGCTTCAACGACTTCATATCAAACGCTTGAAATTCAAGCAAAGCTTCGGCGATCATTTCTCCGTAAGCCGCCGTCATGGCATAACCTTTCTCACAGGAGGCTTGTGTCGCATCTCCGGAAATACCGGAATGGGACAGATCGTCCATCACCCAGGCGAAGGCTTTCTGCCGGAGCATCAGGTACCGGGAGCCGGGATAATTCGGATATTCGGCCGGTGCCGCTTCCATATGCACCCAGTGCGGAATCGCCGACATCACCAGCGACGTCTCCATGTCACCGGCATGAATCCCGGCCTGCTTCTCCAGCGGCGTAATCCACTCGTCGGCTCCTCCAAGACCGCCCGGATCCAGCCTGAATACAGCCAGGCCGGTCTCCATGCGGATCTCCCTGCTCATCATATTGAGCAGATCGGCGTTGCCTCCGTGCGTGTTCACGAGCGCAAGCTTCTGAAAGCCGCTGACGGCAAGGCTCTTGGCGATATCGAGCACGACGGCCATCAACGTCGTTGCGGACAAGGTGATCGTCCCCGGAGCCCCAAGATGCTCCGTGCTCTTCCCGTATGGAATGGCCGGCAGCAGCCAAATGTTCGCGTCCATGGGGAGCTGCTCAAACGCGCTGGTCAGCAACACTTCCGAAATTAACGTGTCAGTAAACACCGGCATGTGCGGACCGTGCTGCTCGACAGCCCCCACCGGCAAGACGAGCAAGGCGTCGTCTTTGGGCAGCCCGGCAACCTCCACTCTGCTTAACCGGGGGAAAAAATGCCGGTCCCACGCTTTGCCTGTATAACGTTGAAATGACAACCCAAGCACCTCCCTTACATGTATGAAAAAGATCCAGTCTCGGGCTGCAAGAACGGATCTTCATGGTCAACCTTCCTCCGTTTTACCGGAAATTCCGCTCTCCCGAAACAGCCGCAAAGCCTCGGCTACGTCCGCAACCCGCTCTCCCAGACGAGCTGCCATGACCAGCTCCCTCGGGTCAGGCGTCAGCGAGCTGTCGGGTCCCGCGAGTGTGGAGGCTCCATAGGGCGAGCAGCCGATAGCGTCCGCCGTCAAATATTCCGGATTCTCGGAATACGGGAGCCCGACGAAAATCATGCCGAAATGAAATAAAGGCACCATGGACGTTAAAATAGCCGCTTCATGCCCCGTATGAATCGAAGCCGTAGAATTGAAAATGCCTGCGGGCTTCCCTTCTAAGGCGCCTTCCACACACAGCTCGCCCGCCAGCTCCAGAAACAGCTTCACTTGCGCCGGCATCGAGCCGTAGTACGTGGGAAAGCCCCAGAGAATCCCGTCCGCCCAGCGCAGATCGTCATTCGTTGCATAAGGGATATGCTGCTGCAGCGATTGTGCAGCTTCATATTTGGTATACCGGTCAGTCAAACGGAATTGGCGGGACAATACCGCCGAATTGGCCGGTTCGTCCTTTTCCCGCCGAATGACCCGGTTCGCCGGGGATGCCATTTCGAGAATGCGGACGATCCGGACGCGATGCGCGCCTGACCGTCCAGCACCGTCGGCTGCAGCATGCGCCATCTGCCAGACATGACCGAAAGCACTGTAATAAATAACGAGCAGGTTAGCCATGGGAGTTTGCTTCACCCTTTCACAAATTCATGTTGGTGGAAGGATACTTTCTCGGCGGCCTCTTGCCAATATCGGGCTAGCTGACTGTCCTGCCACTCCGCTTTGGCTGCGGCTATGCGCACCCAACGCCCCCGGCTGTACACCCACCTGCGCTCCGGCAGCATCGTAAAGATCTCTTCCGGCGTACTTCCGTCCAGAATGACGAAGCTTGCTTCATGGCCTGCCTGTATGCCGGTGCCGGTCAAACCCAGCACCTGGGCGGGAACGTCGGTGATCATCCGCAGCAGCGTTCGCAGGTCGTCCGGCCTCCCCATATGTGCGGCATAGGAGCCGATTAAGGCGATTTGCAGCAGATCCCCTCTTCCGAACGGATGAAACGGATCATGTATATTGTCGGAAGCGACGGCTATCGGAATCCCCGCCTCCCATATTTCCTTCAGCCTCGTTACACCTCGCCGCACCGGGAAGCTGTCATGCCGGCCCTGCAAATACAAATTGACGGCCGGCAGGGAAACAGCCTTCAGACGGGCATCGGCCATCCGGTTGATAATACCGTGAGCGTCGGCATCCGTCATAGAAGCCAGCGCGCATAAATGGTCGACGGTGACCCGTCCTTCGTACCCTTGCGACTTCGTCCTCTCCGCGATATGCAGAACGGTGCGCATCGCCGGATTATCCGTCTCATCGCAGTGAAGATCGACCGGCACGTCATATTTCTCCGCCAATTTGAACACGTAATCGATATCTTCCTTCGGTGTGATCGACAAATGCGGCGCTCCGCCGATGCCGTCCACGCCCATTCTCAAAGCTTCTTCAATCGCCTCCGCATCCAAGCTCATGAAGTTGTAGGGACACATCGGAAACAACTGAATCGTCACATAGGAAGCGAGAGCTTCCTTCGCTTCCAGCGCAGCCTCAATGGTTCGCAAGGCAACTTCCCGGGATACGCGCAGGTTGAAATCGAGATGCGTACGAATATGCGTAGTTCCGAAGGATAAGGCCTGCATCGCCGAACGCATGATTCTGGCTTTGATGTCCTGCTTCGTGAAAGCAGGCGATGCCTGCGAATAATTGAGCACCGCTTCTTCCAGCGTGCCGCTGCGATTCCCCACCGAAGCGAGCGAGAACGCTTTGTCCAGATGCATGTGAGCGTCGACGAAGCCGGGAAGCAGCATTTTGCCTTCAAGGTCGATGACCTCAAACATCCCCGCCTTTCCCTGGAACTGCTTCATATTGTCTAGCGAGACGGCTTCGGGAGGGGATGCGGCTCCATCCTGCCGAATGATCTGCGTCCATACCCCGTCTCGTATCGACAGGCGATACAGCTGCCTCTCATCCTCCATGGGCAATCGAACATTCACGAAATCCACATTCGCTACAGCTGTCAACGGCGTCCCCTCCCTGGCTTTTCTTATTTTTTAGGTAAAAACTGTGTCGTAAACACCTTGTCAATGCTTTCTGCCGATTTCAAAACGCCTACATCGACTAATTGCTTTTGAACCTCTTCCCATCGCTCCTTGGTCATGATGCCCGTACCTTTGGCCACCGCATCGCCTCCGAAGACGAAATCCATTTCTTTGGCAGCGCTGAATTTCATCATATCAAGGCCCATATCCGGGTTCTTCTCCTGGATGCTCGGGTTGATCTCATCAGAGTGATCCTTGTAGTAATCCCAGCCTTTGACTGTCGCCTCGACAAAGGCTTTCACCTGGTCCGGATGCTCGGCGATCATTTTCTCCGTTGTGAAGTAGACGCCCGCATAGATGTTGTACCCGGAATCGGCATTGAGCAGCGTGCCGTATTCAACCTTTTGCTGCTCCAGCGTAAACGGTTCACTCGTTACGTATCCTTGGGTGAGCGCTGTTTTATCGCTAACGAAATTCACTAATTGACCTGTATATTTCATTTCCTGGGCGGTGTCCAGCTTGTATTTCTTCTTCATGAACTGCCAGAAGCTCGCTGTAGAGGCCACATATACTTTGCGCCCGTTCAGATCGGCGAAATCCTTCACGCCCGAATCTTTGTGGTAGAACAACGCTTGCGGACTCTTCTGCATGGAGGTTGCAATCGCGACGATCGGAATGCCTTCCTGTCTGGCAACCAGAATGTCATCTCCGTTGGCCATCCCGAACTGCGCTTTGCCTGAAGCTACGATTTGTGTCGAAGACACCTGCGGTCCGCCCGGCATCAGCGTCATATCGAAGCCGGCTTCCTTGTAATATCCTTTGGCCAGCGCCGCAAAATTCCCGCCGTGTTCCGGCTCGGCGAACCAATTGAGCACGAGCGTTGCAGGCACAGCCGCCTTAGGCGCCGTGGATGGGGCGGCCGATGCTGCCGATGCCGTGACCGGTGCTGCGGTCGGCGCTGCGGCCGGCGATGAAACTGGGGCGCTTCCGCTTCCGCAGGCTGCGAGCAGACTGGAAATCAGGATGAAGCTGACGGACAGGAATACCGGGCGCTTGGCGGCTGACGGATTCGAAACTTTCAATAATTTCATATGAACATCCCCTCCATATTGGTTATTTCTGCAAAGTCCTTGCGTCTTTAGTCAACTATAGAATCGAACGCCGGCGACCGTCAACGAAGATGCTAACGTTTTGTGTTTAATCACAATAAAAGTACGTCTTTTTATTACTTTTTCAAGATTTATATGTAAATAACGCATTATATATGATATAAACACGAACATTAATCGTTTTCTAAATAATTCCCACTTTAACCCCCAACTCGCGCAGCCAACGGCGGTATGCAATGGAGAAACGGTCTACTCTGTGGTTGAGCTCCACTTGAAGATCCAACGGAAGCAGCTCGGGCTTCTGCGTTTCGATGACCTTGGCATCCTGATCGAACACCGTATCCTGGAATCGAATGAAATTGGCGTCATCCACATCGAACGCATAGTTGCGGGATACGATCATATGAACGATGCATGCTTCCGCCGCAACGGGCAGCACGGTCAGCATGATCCAGAGCGTCTGGCCGTTGCTCGGGTCCGCCTTGGACAAACGCGCCGATAACGGACGGTAAACTTCTTTCATATACACATAAGTCGTTCCTTCGCTTTTATCCGAACCTGAGTGGGCGACAGGCTGGAAGATCGGAATGTTCTCGATATATATCCGTTCCTTCTCCTTCACCACCTGGAAATCAGGCAGCTCCGCATAATCGGGGTGTCCGAGCAAATTTTGATGAACGAACATTAAATGGGCGAAATCCGTGAAATTTTCGATGACCCTCGTTCCCGCTGCCGCCACCTTGTAGGGACCGCATGGCAGAGGACGGTAATCCGGGTTGGCGAACTCCTCAAAATGAGGCAATGGCGCCGCGGGCTCGCCGATACACACCCAGATGAAGCCGTACTTTTCCTGACAGTGGTACAGCTGCGCTTTCGCTCTTGGCGGAATTTTCTCGCCCCTCGGCTGCGCCGGAATGCATACGCATTGACCGGATGAATCGTACTGCCACCCATGGTAAGGGCATACGAGCACATCATTTTGCACCCAACCCTTGGAAAGCATAGCTCCCCGGTGAATGCACAGATCCTGCATGGCGTGGACGCCTTGGCTGGAGCGGTAGATGGCGACTCTTTCGCCTAAAATAATAACCCCCACCGGCTGATCCTTCAGCTCGGAGGCCAGGTGTACCGCGTGCCAATCATTTTCAAGTACCGGATCATGCAGACGTTGTAAGACCATAACAAATCATCCTCCTCTATTAGTAAGAAATTAATCGATCAGCGCGAAAATCGGATACGATCCCGCCAGCTTGGCGCGCAGCGTATCGACTCTTGCCTGCGCTCTCTGCAAAATCTCCCTTTCATCGACCTGCGTGCAGCGCCCATGCTCGACAACCACCTGACCGCCGACGATAACGAGATCGACGTCGTTGCCGTTCGCATTGTACACAAGCGCCGAAGAGGCCCGGTGTACTGGACTAATGTGCGCCTTCATCATATCGACGGTCACGACATCCGCCTTCTTGCCAGGCTCGAGGCTGCCCAGGTCCGCGCTTCGGCCCACCGCTTTGGAGCCGTTAACCGTGGCCATGCGCAGCACGTCCATCGGCGGCAGCAGCGTCGCGTCCAGCTCATTCACTTTGTGCAGGCAAGCGGTAAATTTCAGCACCTCCAGATTGTCCTGACAGTTGTTGCTGCCGGGGCCGTCCGTCCCTAGGGCGACATTAATGCCCATGCGCTGCATGGCGGGAACTCGGGCTACACCGGAAGCTAAATACATGTTGGACACCGGACAATGGATGACGGAAGCGCCCTTGTCCCGGATCAGCTCCAGCTCGCCGTCATCGAGCCATACCCCGTGCACGACCTGGGTTTGGCTGCCGAGAAGTCCGACTTCGTTCAGCAGCTCCAGATTGCGCAATCCGTACCGGGCCATCGTGTTCTCGATCTGCTCGCTCGTTTCCGCTACGTGCACGTGGGTAATGAGCTTGCGGTCCCGGCTGAACACCGCCGCCCGCTCCAAATAGCCACGGGAGCAGCCATAGAGATTGAGCGGGCCTAGCGCAATGCTGATTCTGCCGGAAGCGGCTCCTTCCCATTCGTCCAGCAAGCGGTCCGTGCCGCCGAATATTTGCTCCTCGGTCTCCCGCAGCCGAACCTCACCGGACATATCGGAGCCGCCTCTGGCCAGATGCCCGCGAATGCCGGAGTCCGCCATCGCCCGCAGCACGCCGGCATCATTTTCCGGAAACGTATGAATGTAGTGATGATCCATGATGTAGGTGGCGCCTGACTTCAGATTCTCTATACAGCCGATTAATGCGGCCAAATAAAAATCCTCCGGCTCCATCGCCAGACTCATCGGCCAGATGATCTCTTTCAGCCACTGGGCTAGCGGGGAATGGTCGGACACGCCTCTCATGAACGTTTGGAACAGATGGGTATGACCATTGACGATGCCCGGAATGACAACTTTGCCTGCAGCGTCATATCGGTAGTCGGCTTGCGATTTCAAGCGGTCGAGACGGTCGTCCGGAGACCAGGCTCCCACCTCGACAATCACATCGTGTTCGATATACACATAGCCCTTTTGAAAAATTTGATTAGCCGCATTCATCGTCAAAATCGTGCCATTGTAAATCAGTTTGGCGCTCATCCGTTTACCACCGTCTTTCCATATGTTATTTTTTATTACATTGTTCAAAAATTTATTCTTATGTGTTATGTTAATTAACATGATTATAGAAGCGACAATCCATCGCCGTCAAACCGGTTTGTAAATGAAAACAATACAAGTCGTAACGTTTATGGCACTTTTACAGAATAATTGATTAACAGTTTCGAGAATTCTTACCAACCGCCGCTCAAAATTCATTGTTTTCACGGTTTTGTAACCAAGTGTATATATTTTCTATGTAAGGAGTTGTTACATCGTGGACCTACCTCACCTCGATCAAGTCGATCAGGAAATCATTAAACTGCTGCATGAAAACGGCCGGCTCTCCTATGCTAAAATCGGTGAAATGCTCAATCTCTCACGCGTTGCCATTCAGAAAAGAGTCGAGAATCTCATCGACAACGAGGTCATCGAGAACTTCACGATTCGTCTGAATGCGACGAAGCTGGGCAAAGTGGTCAGCGCCTTTTTCGAAGTCGAGGTGGAGCCGCGCTTTGCCGAAGAGGTAGGGAACGCGCTTGCGGAGGACGCCAACGTCATCTCGATTTATCAGATGACCGGAACCAGCTCCCTGCACATGCATGCTCTGCTGAAGGACGATGCGGCGCTGGAGGATTTTCTGTACCGGCATATTTACAAGCTGAACGGGGTCGTTCGCGTGAATACGCAGGTTGTGATCAAGCGCTTCAAGCAGGGGACGGGGTTGGAGTTGTAGCTTGCACCAGAGCATAAAAAAAGCCGCCAGGCTCTCCTGGCGGCTTCCAACTATAAGTTCAAACGATACATTGCCTTATTTTCCAATCCGCGAATCATCGACGTCCAAACATCCGTCTCCGGCGTTACCTGCAACACATCCTCAACCATCTGCACTTCGCATCCATCAGGTCGATATAAGCAGGGCGACGGCCTCCGGAATCTGCGGCGGCACCGGGCTCCCCCACTCCGGCAAGTTGTGATGGGACAGCATGATGTGCTGCAGTCCGATCACCACGTCGGACTGCAGATCCAGCCCATGGTGCAGAGCCGCTTCCGTGATCCAGTTCGACGCCATCGAGATATGGCCAAGCAGCTTGCCCTGCACACTGTATTCCGCGACGATGCCCAACTGGGCGATCATCTCTTCCGGCTTAGCGATATCGTGCAGAATGATGCCCGCTTTAATCAGATTCGGATTCAGGAACGAACGCTGCTTGCAAATGAACTCGCCGATTTCCAGCATGCGCACAATGTGATACTCAAGACCTGCGAAATACGCATGATGATGCGTTTTGGCGGCCGGATAATGGCTCAGCTTCTCCCCTGCCTTGTTCACGCAGAAAGAGACGATCGATTTCACCGCCTCATTCGTAATGCTTGCCATAACGCCATTTATCGTATGAATGAGATCCATCGGACTAACCGGTGCCGCACGGATGAACTCCGTCATCTGGACGCCGTCCTCCGGCAGCACCTTACGGATTCTCACGACTTTGACCTGCAGTTTAGGCTGCCGCGGTATCTCTACTCAGCTATCGTTCCCCGTCCCTCGGTTTTAAGGGTTTATCTCACATATACTCACTCATTCGCAGGACTTCATCACCTTTGATCTGATCAATCTTAGGGTAGAGCACAGTTGAACCCGGTTGAGGTGGCGGGCTGGGCATGCGGAAATAGAGGACTATCAGGAAATATTCCCCAATTATCTTCTACTGCACGCATACTCCACTAATCCCTTGGCGTTCACCCTCCCATGACTCTACGGGTCACTGCCCTTACAATCCTTCGTTATACTTGTCCAAGGTGTGGAGACCGATCGCGTTTAGCTGATGGGTCTTAGCCCTTAAGGGGAACGAATTCGGTCCTCCGTGCTTTCTTTGTGAAATCCCGGGAATGTCGGAATTGTATTGTCCGGTATACGTAATTATGCTCCAAACCTGCACAATGAGTTGAAAGAAAAAGGTGTATTTGTCGGTCATCTCTCCATCGGAACCATGATTCAACCCGGAACTCCTGGAGACCCAGAGCTCATTGCAGATACTTGGTATAACCTATACGAGAAAAAAGATCACTTTGAAGAAATATTCCCTCAAGGTTTTGACCCGTCTAAACTCCCTATTTAATTGCAAAGAAGAGAGATAAAATGGTACCCATACACTGGACACTTAGAAAAAAGTGTTTGGTGTATGGGTATCTTTTTGCAAACCATATAATAGCTCTGAATTAAACATAATTCATTAACGTAATCTGACCGTTAGCGTAGTGACGTCAGTCAACGATAATACACGATTGGATCCATTACCGCACTAAGATCAGTGTGCGAACGTCGTGCAAATAAGTTAGTAATAACTTTTATCCGGTTACTTAAAGGTGAATGAAGTTTAATCAAATCGCCATAAAAAACGGCGCCTGCCTTAGGCAAGCGCCGTTCAACTTACTCATCACCGATAGGCTCACATTGGACCTCTGTAAACAAATTCAGCGGAAACAACGTGGACACACTGCCGCGTGACTGTATTAACTCTACGAAGTTGCGACCGACTTGCACAAGCTGCCCTCCGATTTCGCCCAGATCCTCAGCCCTCGCATTCACATTGAACGGCAGGAGTGGCCTCCCCCGCACCGGCAGCAAGATATAGAATGATGTTGCAAACGGCACCCGCAAGGACCCCACTGTGAAACCACCCGCTGAGTTGTTTGATAACACTCCTGTTGTCCGGATTAAACCGGGAGTAACGACTGTAACGATCTTGCCGACAAACGGGGCAAGTCGAGCCGCCAGAGTTATCGGTTTTGGGAGTGGGCAGCCGGAAATGTTTCTGCGCATAGCCATCTCATCCTTTCGGTTATTTTTCCTATAAAGGATATGCGGCCGCTCCCCCACCCGATTGGACGTTCTGTTGTTGAATCTGCCTATTACTTCAACAGGCTATCCTCAGTGACAGCTGCCAGATGAGATGAAGCTATCGTGTCCCGTTAGATTCCTGTAGATGGATAAATTTCAGCTTTGTAAAAAAACGAGCGCCTCGGTACGATGGGGTTACGCAAAAGGTTATTCAATGATCCCAGTTTGATGTCGCTATACATTACTTTGTTGGTATTAAGACCACCGATCCATTTCATTATTCGATCATACCATCCTCCCCCGTCACAGACTAGCAAAAGAGAAGCCGCCGGGTAGACGAACTTCTCTTTTGTACTGCTATTCTATTCCTACTACGGTTTACCAAAACGTCCGGGCGGTACCCTTGGGAGGATTAGCATGCATAGCGGCGAAGGCATGAACGGCGGCATTGGCCACTTCCATGTCTTGCGCCATGGTACCCCCGGCGACGCCGATGCCGCCAACGATCATACCTTCACGGACGAGTGGGATGCCGCCTCCTAAGATGGTGACCCTTCCTTGGTTCGTCGTGTTGACCCCATAGTGTTGACCGCCGGGGAGCGCCGACTGAGCTAAGTTAGCCGTGGGCATTTGCATGGCTACACTCGTCCAGGCCTTCCCCTTGGAGATTTCGATCCCGGCGATCCGGGCATGATCCATCCGGTGGAAGGCGACCAAGTTAGCCCCGGCGTCGACGATTGCAATATCGAAGGCGAGTCCCATTTGACGGGCTTTCTGTTCCGCAACCGCGAGCAGTTGTTTGGCAATTTCCAATGTAAGCAAATCATTCACTCCTTGGGTTTCGATGCTACCCTATTTTATGGGTCATCACCCAAATTGGGAACATGTAACAGCGATAATAAATTAATTCAGTATTCTCAACGAAAAGTGGAAATATCAATAATGATGCCGAAGTTAAAGGTACTAATTTACTGTCAAAAACGGATAAAGGGAATAGTTTACTGTCACGTTTGAATGACATTAAACTAATCCCATAATGTTCAAAAACCCCCTGATATATCTACGAATGCAATGATCCCAGTATAATGTCAAACAATTCAATTCTCAATTCACCTCTATAATCTAAAACTATGTTGTCCCATTTATGTTCCAGAGTCTAGCAAATCCACCCGTTAATGGGCAAAGTGCTGCCACGCGGCAGCACTTCGTTGTTTAACTATCGTGTCCCATTAGTTGAATGTCAATTCCTCAATAAGGGCTTCTAACTTAATAATTGTATATTTCTCTATTTGCTTTAATAACATCTTGAATTGAAACCGCACCTTGAGAAGTTGACAGCTTTTCCATCACCTTATCACGAAGAAATGGAGCTTTTTCTTTATTCGCTTTATTTAATGCTATGGCTAATTCCTCTTTTGTAAGTTCTGTGCAGTACGCAGGGGTTCCTGGCTGTTGTCTCCACGAATCGCTTAAAGAACCACTATCTACGGCGTCGAAGCCTAGATCATTTGCGACACCCATGATTATTTGTTTATGGGACAGGTTATCACCAGCAATCGCTATAGCAATGCGTCCATGAGTCCCTTCGGGAGTTCCATGATGTTCTAACGTATAGGCTAGAAAATTGTTGAAAGCTTTAATGATAGGTCTACCTAAATGATTGGATACCCAAACACTTTCTACCATTCCGTTCTCAATTTCCTCAATTTTACCGCTCAATTGAGGATAATAATTTGAAGTGTCGACAACAACAACTTCCTCCCCAACTTTATCTACAACGTTACGAATGCTTGGCAGTGCGTGGAAAGGGATAGATGTTATAAGAACATCAATATTTTTAATTACATCTTCTACGATCACAGGTGTTCCTGTGAGTTTTTTTCCTTCCAAGCGTTCAATTCCACGAGCATCTGCAATCTTGACATCATGTCCATTCTCAACCAATTTGTTCGCAATATTAGATCCAATTGGTCCTGCACCTATAATTCCAAATCTCATTTTCATTCCTCCTATTTCCATTAAAATTGACCCGATTGAGTAATTTGTATACATGCACTACTATATATACGTTACTCAGTTTTTTGAAGAGGGCAATAAATAATGGCATAGTACTTATTTTTGTACCTAACAGCAGAATGAGGTGGTAACGAGTGTCTAGAATAAACAAAGATGGATTTAATGAAGAATGTAAGAAGGATCACAGAGAAATATATGGCATTGCCTATACCCAAAACCTGCTTTCAGGACGTTGGAAGTATCTGATTCTTTGGTTTTTAAAGTTTAAACCGCATCGATACAATGAAATCAAGACTCTTTTATGGGGAATTTCGCAAGGGTCTCTAACAAAACAACTTCGAGAATTAGAAGCGGATGGCTTAATTAATCGCAAAGTTTATCCCGAGGTGCCACCGCGTGTTGAGTATTCATTAACATCAAAAGGGGAGCAATTGATTCCAATTATTGATCTAATGGAGGAATTCGGAAAGAAGTTTGGAGATAAATTAGATTAATCATAATGGGTATTTTTAAATTAATCTGCCCTTTAGCTTAATGACAGAAGGAGCAGTTGCCGCGGCGGCAAACTGCTCCTGGATCGCTGAACTATCGTTCCCAGTTAGCTTAACTGGCTACCCGCATGAAAGCAACTGTTCCTAAACAAACGCTCAGGCATCCAAATGCCGGAGGAATTCGAGTACACGCTGCAACAGCAGCGTTGTCGCGTCAATGTCAAATGACGGCAAACTGCTATCTGCGAACAAGTGTTGATTTCCCGGGTACAAAAAGAGTTCGGCGTGATCGGCCGTCGTCACGAGCTCGCGTGCCGCCTCAATGTCGCTCTCATCAACGAAATTGGGATCTGCGTCCATGCCGTGAATCTGCACTGGCAGTTCCGCCGGCCAGGGAGATCCGAACATCGAGGTCGGAACGCAAGAGTAAAACAACAATGCACCACGAGCGCCTTCACGAGTCTGAGCGAGCTTCTGGGCTGCAACCACACCGAGCGAAAACCCCGCGTAGACGATCTCACGTGGAAACTCACTAGCCACACGTATACCTCGCTCGGTTATCTCTTCGAAGCCGATCTCCTTGACATAGGCCATGCCATCCTCGATAGTGGTAAACAAATGACCGCTGAAAAGGTCAGGAACATGAACAGTGTGACCCGCCCCTCTGAGCTTGTCGGCGAAAGCTTTAATACCCTTTGTCAGTCCCAATGCGTGGTGCAATAAAAGAATCTCTGCCATTTCTCTTCTCCTTCTAAGACCCAATAATGATGGAAATTTTACTCATCATAGATATCGCTTTCTTACTGTCGTTATCCTGCCCGCTAGCTTAAAGACAGAAGGAGCAGTTGCGCAGGCAGCATTCTGCTCTAGGTCGTTGAACTATCGTGTCCCGTTAGTTTAGTCTTCGAGTTTTTTTATATAATTCTTTTGATCCTTTGTAAACATATAGCCTCGTCTCTCATAGAACCTGTGAGCATGAATTCGACTTGGGTGGGATAACAGTTTTATTCCAGAATATCCACTGTCCTTCCCCCACTGTTCCAGGCGATCAATCAAGATACTGCCTATACCCTGATTCCTGTAACTTTCTTTAACAACAAAACCCAGAACGTTTAATAAAGAGTCGGAAAAAAGTAACTCATACGGGCTTCCATGAATATATCCTATTACCTCAGTGTCTTGTTCGTAAACAAAGATGATATCTTTAGTTTTCTTTGTAATGATTTCAATCTTCGCTCTTACTCTCTCTTCCGTAAATACACGTAGATTCGGGTTAAAGTCTTGATTTAGCAAATAAATATCATGATAATCAGTTTCTCGAATTTCCCTGACATTGTTTTCTTTCACGTTTAAACGCCTCAATTCTTTGAATCATTACAATATCTAAAATAAAATTTACAGGTGATTGTATATCTTGGCCATGGCAAGTCACTTTGTATGAACTTAACTCTAATTACTCCAACGGGTAACAGCAGCCAATCGTTGCCGGTGCCTGTGATTCCCTATTGAACTATCGTTCTCCGTTAGCGCAATCATTCGTTCAGCTATGTATTTGAACAAAAGAAATTACTCATCATCGCTTTTACTTCATCTGGATTTCTTAGCTCTATGAGATTACCGTCTTCATCAAAAGTATAATGACCCTTAAATGCTTCTGGCATCTCATTATTCTGTTTCTCCTCTTGTTTAAGAGCTTTTTCAAAACAAGAATATCCGTAATTTTTTATTAAATACGGGAGTCCACAGGAAGAACGGATAAATTCATATTCTTGATAGTTGTAAGGTGTATTCTCTGGTCGTTTCATTAACAGCTTCAAGAAGTGTTCCATGATTTGCTCAACTTCAGTTTCTGTTGCGTAATTCGCTAAGCCACGAACTGCTTTCAACTTCATATCCAAGTATCGTTCTTTTTTATATGCCTCCAAAAAAAATTGCTTTAGTCCAATCTCATTAAGCATTAAAACTCCAAGTATTTTATTTCGTAAGGTAATGTCCATTAATTTAAAATAAATATCTTTTAAAACTTGAACATCATTGGCCTTTATAAAATGATAATCCAAATTATTTATTGCTTCTCTACATTGTGAATTTCTTTCGGAAAAAATAGCTATCTTCAGATACTCAATGGCTGCCTCATGACGGGTTTGTTTCACAAACAATCCTCCATTTTCACTTAGAACGGTCCAATTCATTTTAACTTAATTTGAGGATTACTGCTCGTTAGGTGAACGAAAGGCTGCCATTTGCGCCGGCATCCTCATAATGTATGGGTTATTGGGTTATCGTTCTCCGTTAGCCAAGTTATCAAAGAAAAGAAGCCACTTTTGACAAGAGTGGCTTCGCCGCGTGTATAATCTTTGACCTGTCTTAGGATTACTTTTTTAAGTAAAAGGACGCCGAATAACTTTAATAATGCGTGCCCCTTTACTTATTAGTTTCTGTGCCTGAGCCACGTTGATTCTTACAAGCACCGCTTCATCGGTAGAATTTTCAATATCAAATACAGAAAATATTTGCCCATTCGCAAATAAAACACCCTTCAGCTCAACTTCTTTACCTCGAGTCGGTCTCGGAGTAGTATTTTGAATTTTACAGCGCATTACACCAGCACGTAAGAGACGGCGCGCTTGTTGTGCAGTCGATCTAATAGCAAATAACGGGTCAATCTCAACACCTGGTACTTTAGCTTCAATTTCTGCTATTAAAAAAAATTGATTTCCTATTTTAGCGAGACAATTGGAACCAATGAAAACTGGATTTGCCATCTTTCATCACCCCCTCAACACAAGGTATGGGGGGTAAGAACAATTAGAAACGGACAATCGTGTAGAAATGATTGATTGGATTCTGCCATCGTACTTAAGGTAAAGCATCTTCTATATTATTCATTCTCTCTAATTTGAACTATTAGCTGAGAAAACGGCAACCGATTATGAACAGCCCCCCGTCAAGTAGACAGTACAAATAATAAAAACAGTTAGGCGGCCCTGTTCCTGAATTCCATCGAACTAAGGCCGTTTAATTTTGCTTGTAGCGCTCAATTTCGTACTCCATCTGCTTCATCTTGAGTTTCTGTTGCTCAGCCTCCGTTAACTCTTCAGGGGCTTTCTTTCTGCCCCGGCCATCCTTTAACGCATCCTGGCCACCATCGGCAAACTTCTTTACCCATTGATACACTTGTTGGTAGGAGACTTGGAATTGTCCCGCTGTTTTTTGATAGTCATGCTGATTGGTCAGGCATTACTGAACAATCTCTATCCGTTCCTGCCACGTTGTAGTACGACCCTTTGTCATAGCTTTTGCTTCCCCTTTATAGGCTTTTAAGCTGCTATGACCATTATACTTCTTAATCCAGTCGGAAAGTTGTCTCGTACTAGCTATCTTGTATTTCTCAATGATCTGGTACTGAGATAATTCTCCTTCAAGATAATCCTTCACCGCTTGGAGTTTTAAGTTCAGCGCTGTAACTTTGGTTATGTGTACGGCTCTTCAGACCTTCAGATCCATACAGCTTGTAGCGGCGCTGCCATTTCATCAAAGTTGTTTTGTTAATCTCATATTTCTTAGCAGCAGCTAGAGAGCCAATCTCTCCCCTTGACACTTCCTCAAGTATATTGAGTTTCTCTAGCGCGTTATATTTTCCTCTAGCCATAGAAAAAGCTCCCCTTACAACAAACAGGTTTTATTTTTTCACCTGTCTACCGTAAGGGGAGCATATCATTATCTAGCTGGCTGCCGTCATGTCTTGATTGATATAGTTCTCCGCCTGCATATGCAACAACGCAAATTGCAAATATTTTCGTAAACAATGGTACTCGTGGGTCACGATATGCCAAAAGTCACAAAAATAAAAAAAGCCAAGGTATGCATCCCCTGACCTGATTCCATGCTTTTTTAAAGCCAGGGCGTCTGTTCCACGACTCCCGTTAAGCATAACACTTTATTCAGGATTTACTACTGGGAAATCAAGGAATTCCTGTGACTTAGCGTAATGACGTTCCAGGCATTCTTACTATCTGTCTATGCTTAACTCCCATGTATGAATACGTTATTTTCACACTTTCGGGGTTATTTATCGATTCATTCATAATTTTTGCGAGATATTCAATATTTACACCCTGGCTGTTGGTAGACCAATCACCATTACTCATATAATATCTGTGACTGGGTATTAATTGGGGTATGAATGGTTCTCCGTCAATTGTAAGATTGTTTAACGTGATGCCTACAAAGCCCTGTAATTCGATATTTAAGAGTTTTATTTTTTTATCACTTACGTTGACTAGCCTAAATCCATACTTTTGTTCGGTACTAACTAACTCAGTAGCTGCCGATTCCGTCATTTCATGTGAGGAATCAATGGTAAACGCATCTTTGGCTTGAGTGAAGATGTAATAGAACGATATCCCCATAATGGTCGCTAATAAAAGAATTATTATAATAATTTTTTTCAATTAAGATTTCCTCCAGTGCTTGTTATTCACCATTTATAATACCACATATTGGAATTATTCTGCCCTTTACTTCAACAAAAGCTGCAGCAGATCCTCAGATCCGGCTGCAGCTTTATTAATTGAACTAAAGTTCCCCGTCGTTTAATGAAAAAAAGAGCATCGCCGCGGCGGCCTAAGCCTACTCCCTGTTCCTAAAGGCGAAGATACACTGGCGACAGTGCTTCCCTTCTGCTTGTTGTTTAATGGCGCATTCCTTCTCTTCGCTAAGCGACGAGACTGATTAAATTGTTATCGGGGTCCTTTATGATCGCATATCGCTCTCCCCACGGTGTATCTCGCGGCTCGAGGAAGCCGTCATACCCAAGCGTCGTCAACTGACGGTACACGTCGTCCAGCGCTTCGTTGCTGGAGAACTGAAAGGCGAGCTCTGTCCGGTAGCCGACAGGATCTTCCCAGCCTTCAAAAACACGCTTTACCGATTCCACCATATCGAATGTAAACACAATTCCTTCTTGCTCCACGTCTACGTGATGCGCTTCGTCGGCGCCGTCTGGAATAGTCAGTCCCAACACGCGATAAAAATCCAACGCCCTCTTCATCTCTTCTACATAAATCGCGACTCGTTTCAACTTTACCTTCATGCTCTGCTGCTCCCCTCGCCTTGCTTGATTTTCACTCCCATTATAGTAATTGTCCCTCATTGCAAAATAGTAAAAAACGGACTTCCTCACTCCTGCTTGGTCAGCCGTTTGAGTGGAAGTCCGTAATATCGCTTAAAAACGCCAGCGAAGTGCGACTGATCGTAGTACCCGTGTTGAAGCGCCAAATCCGTCATGTTGAAATAGTCTCCGTTGTACAATTCCTCCAGCACGCTTTGAAAGCGGACGATGCCGAGCATCTCCTTCGGGCTGAGGCCAAGCTCCAGTTCAAAGACCCTTCGCAGATGCCTCTCACTGAAGTTCACTTTATCCGCCAAATCCGTTACGGAAAGATTACCTTTGACCTCGTATATATACTGCATGCTCTGGTAGATCAAAGTGGGAGCAGGTGCCTCGTTCGCAGCCAGTATTCGGCCCAATTGCTGCTCTACGACCTCGATCCTGTCTGGTAACGATTGGGCAGTCAGTAGCTTTTCGACCCAATCCAGAGCCTCTTGTCCCCAGAGATCCTCCAAAAACACACGATTTGCCGTTAATGTCGATATAGGAGACTTCAGGATCGTGCGGGCCGACTCCGAATACAGCCGGATGCCCCATATCGAGCGTGCTTTAGCAAATTGCAAAACTTCGACTTGTGCCGTTAGCCCTACGACATAAGCGGCCTGCCTGCTTGATGAAGCCAACAGGTCCACTATAATATCGACGCAGCCATCGGGAATGACTCGATGTCCCGGATTTCCCGGTACCGGCAGGAAATCCACTGTCCAATAGGCTGCTACATGCGACGCCAGGCGACGGCTCGGCGCAAACTCCCGGAAGTTGTGCGAGAGGATATGCAACTGCGGCTGCAATTGGGGAGCATGCAAGGGTCGGTAAGGATGGGTCATCTGCGCTTCTTCCCCCTATTACGTAAAAATTTTGACACCTTGGCGGCTTTCAAGGCTAACTTGGCTCGCCGAGGACTGTATTCCACCTCATGAATGTATTGTAACAAATAACTGATAAGCAGACATATGTCCTTTTCAATTCAATAATGCAGTGTCGAAGTTTATCTTTTCCGGAAAAGGAGAATGAGATTATGAATGTTTATATAGGAAAGACAGCTTTGATCACCAGTGCTTCTACTAGTAACGGTTTGGTTAACTTTAAGTATCGAATGTTCCATCCTAAATCGATTAAGCGCCACAATTCATCATTTTCATTATTGTAACTAGCCTGCCCTTTAGCTCAAAAAAGGAACAGCTGCCGGCCGCGACAATCTGCTCCCTTATTTTGAACTAACGTTTCCGTTAGCCAGAAGGCAGGATCAACGGAGCGATACCTTGTTGATATAACATTGCGGCTCTTTCCATTAACTGAGGATGACTTGCACCTGGAATTAAAATTACATCTGAATGACCCAACTCGGTTTCGAAAAACATAAAATCGCTAATACAGTCAAATGGAAAAGACATATAAAAATCTCCCTTCTAACCATACGGGATAGATTAATTCATTTTTGTCTGAAATTTTTCAAAAAGCACGACTTATTACTTGACCATGATACTCCAATGCGTCTAAAGCCCTTATTCGTTGTACCTCGCTTAATGAAAAAATATCCACCCATTTATATTCAGAATGTTCGGAACTAAGTTTTATTTCCGCATCCTCTGGTAAGTAACAGCGAAATATTCCAACTTGTGCATTAATACTAATATGATAATAAAATCCCGTTAATACAGCATTCTGAACTTCTATTCCAAGTTCTTCACAACATTCTCGAAATAACGCTTGATGAATAGTTTCATCAGCGTCTACACCACCACCTGGTAAACTCCATCCTTTATTTCCAATGTTCGCTTTAACAGAAGTATTTGACCTTCGGAAGTTGTTATTATAGCATGAACGCCAAAACCAAACTTAACAAAACCCACTAATATCCTCTCCATTTCAAATCTCAGAGCCATCGTCAGCTTCAGTTTCAGTTCTTTTTTATAATACCACATATTGTAAGTATCCTGCCCTTTAGTTGAAAAAACGACAGCCGATCACTGATCAGCTGCCGTTATGCGGGTTTAAGCTATCCTGTGTCCCGATAGCTTAACGAAACTTGTTCTTATTCTTCTTCTACCTCAATCTCTTTTAGGAGGTCCATAATTAAAACTGCCTTTGACTCTATAAGTTCATTTTTCAACCAAGCCACACATTCTTCTGATGGACCATTGCGCTCGTCGCTTAGGAAGTGGTTTATCCAAGCAAACACCTGTTTAGATTCACTTATGCCCATGTAAAACATCGGACGTATTGCTATTTTCAAAAGCGCCCGTTCGAGACGTGGACGAGCATGAACAACTACAGGAACAATTTCTAAAAATCCATTCGCAGCACCCTCACAATTGTAGCTTGGAATCCAATTCCCAATCATCTCCACAATCTGATCGTCTTCGAGATTACAGGAAGCATCTTTTATGCTATCGAGCAGTTTGTCAATCTGTATCTTAGAGATTTTCTGCATATCTACCGCGTCACCTCAAATGATTCTCCCCGCTAGTTTGAAAACGACAAGCAAATTTCATTGCCAACTAACATATGTCTCGATTATGCTATCGTTCTCCGTTAGCTTAATGAACAACCGCTATCATTCTACAACGATATGTGACTTCTCAACGATTTAACCAATTCAGTATAAATCATTCCATATTTTAATTATGACATGAGGACCGAAATCTTGGGGGTATGATATCAATGCAACAAAAACTGTTAACAAAGATACTAAAATCCATTTCATTGCGTAATGTGGTTTTTTTAAATATATACTCCATGTTGTACCCATGATAATAATTACACCGTTAAATACAATAGTAAGTGGTAGGGTTATAATTCTACCCAGACCTGTGTGCGGATAGAATCTTAACAACAGATAAAGTGTTATCACAGTTGGTAGGGTTAATGTGACGAAAATCAAGAATCGGTAAAAATAAACCAGCATATATATGTCCCTCATGACCAATTAAAATGATATTAAAGCATTCCACATTTCTATAACGCTTTCTAAACTAACGTCTCCCGTTAGCTTAATCAACCAATCACTATAGATGTCTTAACTTTTCCGGATTTGCGACAGTATAAATCGCTTCGATCTTATGATCTCGATAAGCAAAAGAATAAACATATTGAATCCCTTCATCCAAACGAATACGGATTCCGGGGAGCCCATTCACCATGAGGAACGAGTACGCAAATTTACCCGCATGCATGTTGATCACATGTTGATGAAGCTTCATCACTTGCTCAAACCCGACAACAGGCACTTGTGCCGCGCTTACTTTGCCTCCGCCGTCCGAGTAGAGAACAACATTCTCACTAACCAGTTCAAGAAGCTTCGTCGTATTTCCTTGCAACAGCGAATTCACAAACTCTTTTATCCTATCCTCCGCAATGGAAACCGACGGTTGTTGGTCCGGGTCGAAATGGATGCTTTTTTTGGCGCGGTGGAAAATTTGCCGGCAATTCGCACTGCTTTTCCCGACGATATCGGCAATCTCTTCAAACGAATAATGAAAAATCTCCCGAAGAAGAAAAACCGCCCTTTCCGTTGCACTCAATTGCTGCAGAAGCAGAAGATAAGCCGTGGAAATCGATTCCGACCGCAAATATCTATAAGATGGATCGTTGTCCGAAGCCCCTTTTTCGATCAGGGGCTCCGGAAGCCATGGACCGACGTACATTTCCCGTTTTTTGGCTGACGAGCGTAGAAGATCAAGACAACGATTCGTTACGATTTTGTATAGAAATGCCCTTTCGTTACGGATTGTCCCGGCGTCGTATATCCCGTCATAACTCAAAAAAGCATCTTGTACGATATCTTCCGCATCCATGACGCTGCCGAGCATTCGATAGGCTAACGAAAATAGCTCCGTTTTATGACGTTTATATAATTCCTCTGTGCTCATTAAAGGAATTCCTCTCCTTACTCTCAAGTGAGAGCATCTGTTGTATGGCTCTTTTGGCGCTTGCCGTTGCAGCATCAACCAATACTTCACCGTGCGATGCCCATTCTCCTGCAACATATAATCCTTGTACTTCCGGGACAGCGGGTCCGGGATTCTCACGTCGTTTCATATGCATAAAATCGTGACAAACCGTCATTTTAGGAAGGTATTGCTTGACAATCAATTCTTCCCGCCATCCCGGCTGCATCAAATCCAGCACACCCTCCAGTTCTTGCAAATCTTTATCCGGGTCCGGTTCTTTCCCTTGATACTTAATGAGCGATATGACTTGCGCACTATCGTCGCTTAGGTAAGCCGCACGCGAATAATTGCTAAGAAGTATGGTTTGATCTATCCCGTAAGCAAATTGTTGCTTAGGCTTGGGAAGTCGTTTCAAGGCCACATCCAGGCAAGCCGCTGTGACCTCAATCGCTTGTTCTTTCCATGTATGAATGGCGGTTTTTTCTGCAAAGGGCACCAACTCATTGGCAATAGTAGGCGATGTGGCAAGGATAACATGGTGCGTATCGATTTTCGTCCCGTCTTCAAAGAGAACCTGCCGCACGATCCCACCGCGGGTATCGATGGACGAGACTTTGGTGTTTATTAATAACTGAACTCCAAGGTCGGATGCCTTTTTCCGCATTTCCTCGATCAATTCGCCCCAGCCACGATCCAGGTACAACGCGCCTTTAAGGGCATTCTGCAGCTGTTTCAATACAGGACCCGCGGCTGGCAAATCCGGCCCGACCACATAACTGGCGGCACGAAGTAACGAATAAAAGATATTGCGTACCATGGGATCTCGCAAATTCCCTTCTACCCATTCACGGATACTGATCCGGTCAAATTGACGAGTATCCGCTTTTTTAACTTTCATAAGACAGGAAGCAAACTCCATCTTTCCTTTCCAGGACAACAACGGGGTCGTAAACAAGGATTTCAAATCCGAAGGCAAGGTGTTCAATTTCCCTTTCCAAACGCCATAAGCGAACGATGAAGGCCGCTTTCCTTGCAACGCCAGTCCCAATTCCTGGAAAGTGTCGTACGCATCTCCCTTATACAAGGAATGCGCACCTAAATTGAAGTAAGCTCCTTTTTTCTTATTGGAGATGGCTCGGCCGCCTAAGCGATTCTGTTTTTCAATGAGCACCGTTTGTTTCCCGGCTATGGCTGCGTAAATTGCTGCGGTTAAACCCGCAATCCCTCCACCAACCACGACCACATCAACCTTTTGCATCGCTCATCATCCCTTTCAAATTTTACCTGTATGACGGGCAAGGGATGTAAAGTGTGACAGAAAAGCAAAAAGAAAATGAATGCCACGGTCTTTGATTAAGTACTATTTGCGGCGCGCAGAATAGACTAAGCTTTGCATCATCTCCACACATATTCTGTGAATACAATTGTATTGAAGTTATTCATTAATGATAGTAAGGTTTGCATATCCCCGCTAAGGATGTTATTATTTTTATATCGACAAATTTGTAGGTCTATACAAGGAGGTTCTCGCACTTATGTGTCCCCGTACCAAAGAACAAAATGAGCTTATTCGCATGCAGCGCAGTGAACAGATCCTAGACGCCGCCGCGCGCACCTACTTCCGTACAGGCGGGAGCTTTGATATTCGCGATGTCGCCCGCGAGGCTGAGCTCGGTTACGGGACTGTATACCATTACTACCCCAACCGACATTTATTAATAGATGATTTGCTGGGCAGCGGCTTCGAACGATGCGAGCAAGCCTTGGCAGAATGGGCAAACATCTGCGGCGGCAAATCGGATGACAGGCAGCTGTTGACATACTGCAAGACACTGCTCGGACTGTGGCGGTTGGACGCCCGCACATATCTCGTCTACAAGATGGCGTCGGAGCATTTTGCAGGCTTGCCTGAGAAGGATCGGTCCGCCACCAAGAGACGATTCATGGAAAAGCTGTATGTACCGCTCCAATCGATCGCCCAACGCGAAGACGACAGTGTCGACCATATGCTTGCCGTGCTGGTTGGCTGTTGTGGGCTGCACTACTATGCAGGCACTTCCGAGCTGGACGTTGATCGAATTGCCCTGCTCGCAATGCAAGCCATTACAAAGGAGCCCTGATACGAACATGGTCATCTTAAAAAGCAAGCATGAAATCGAAGCCATCCGGAAGGCATGTCAAGTGGTAGCCGAATGCCATCGCACAATTGCCCCGCTCATCCAACCGGGCATCACGACGAACGAGATTGAGCGCATCTTCGAGGATATTATCTTGAAGCACGGCGCCAAGCCTTACACGAAGGGCTATAAGGGATATCCTTATGCGACCTGTGCCTCCGTCAACGATGTGATCGCACATGGCTTTCCTAGCGATAAGCCACTTGAGGAAGGTGATATCGTGACGATCGACACGGTCGCAGAACTCGACGGCTGGCTCGGCGATTCGGCCTGGAGCTATGCGGTCGGGAAGATCTCACCGACGGCCGAGAAGCTAATGCGCGTCACGAAGGAGTGCCTTGACCTCGGCATCGTGCAGGCGCAGCCCGGCAATCGGCTAGGCGACGTAACGAGCGTGATCCAGCGGCATGCCGAATCGAACGGCTTCGGCGTCGTGCGCGACCTTCTCGCGCATGGTATCGGACGGGACCTGCACGAGGATCCGAACTATATGCATGTCGGCAAGCCCGGCAAGGGCCTTCGCATGAAGGAAGGTATGGTTTTCACGATCGAGCCTATGATCACCGAAGGAACCTACTATATGACAATCGATGCAGATGGCTGGACTGCGCGGACGCTGGACCGCAAGCTCGCCGCCCAATACGAGCATACGATCGCTATCACCGCTGAAGGTCCCCAGATCCTGACCGCACAATAATACAAGTAGTAGTCGACCAACGAGATGGTCGACTTGTTTTTATGTATGCGGCATAGCATATTTCTTCATCCTATAAATGCGTTTTACCAATCTCTCATAGAGCACAGAGCTCTTCGGCAAATTGAAAGGACTGACGTCCGGTTAACTATCGTTCTGCGTTAATCATCCTCGATGAAAACATGGACCAGCTGCGCGGCAGACTGCTACCTGTTCTGGTTCAACTATAGTCTCCCGTTTCGGGAATGTCATAATGTTCTTGTCTAAATCGGGAATGACCTCAAGTTCTTGTCATCTAATTTTGACAAAAACTTGAGGTCATTCAATGAAAAAGCCACAGTACATGCAACTTAGGCGCCCCAATTAATGCAATTATGAGAGAGCATCACAATCCTCATTCAAATCCGATTCCACTTCGACTTAACAACCTATACCTATATCCCATATTTTATGCATTGGCTTCTAACATTCTTATAATTTCGTTATTCAATTGTAAAATGATTTACCGCTTGCTCTCTGCCTCCAGCCTTGTAAGTTTCCAAGGCATCCTTCCCGTCAGCCGTAAACGTAATATTGAGGGGCGACTTGAGTTGCACAAAATAGTCCCCCGGGGCAACTTGTTTACCGTCCGCATCCTTCTGGTTCCATGGCTGGAACGTAATTTCCTCAGCCCCCCATTTCCCAGGAATAACACCGGATAATGGTGGAATCTGACCACTCCAAACCAGTTGCTTCCCATCAACGGTTAGACGGTATATCTCTATTTCAGATGTCAATGGGCTTTTTAGGGTGAGAGAAGAATCGCTAAGATTGATTAACATTAGCCGGAGCTTTATTGGTGTACCTAGTTTAAACCCGTTGTCAATCGTATTCTGTCCATCAATATAGATATAAGGGTCAATTGGATAATTATTTACCCGTGTCCCTGGATCAAGCTGATGAAATTCCCATTCACCCTCCAATTGAACAGAGGGAAAGAAGGTCGGTGGCATATATGTTTGAGGATCTACATCTGGATAAATCCAGCCATCCCCAACCCAAGTCGTGTGGATATGATACCATCCGTCCACCTGTTCGAAGGCCGTAATATCTTGCGGAGCAAGCATTCCCAGCATTTTGGTCTCATGGCTAGGATACTTATAGATTCGGGCAGCAGCGGTTAAGGAAATGCTTTTATTGCTTTCTACTTTGTTGATGGGCAATGAGATTCTCGGGTTTACCCATTGGGTGCCCAACCAGGTATTGACGTGATACCAGTTATCGGCTCTCTCAAAATAAACCAGCTGCTGTGGAGACAACTCGCCGACGACATTACTGTCGGATTTCGGAAGCGCAAAAATTGGGGTGATCCCGTTCATATCAAGAATCCCTGTATTCGGATGTACATCGTATTTAACCATATGCTTAGGATTAATCCACTTATCGCCTAACCACGATTTAATTTTCAACCAAGGACCCAAGATAGATATGGCATCAACCGTCTGGGGGGAGATCGTCCCCCCATTTCTGTACCCGGACAGCGGATAATCGTATAAGTCTTCATCCCCCGTGAGCGCTATTTCCTTGTTTAACGGTAATTCTTCTCCGGGATAGCCGAGATTAGGCTGGATCCACTCAACCCCCAGCCAGGTATTGATCATAAACCAAGGATTATCTTTCATTATCCACCCGGGTTCTGTTCCGATTACCTGTACCGTTTGTGGAGAAAGCGTTGCGATAGGATCTGAATGAGCATCCGGAGAACGATAGAGCTTTGTATTTTCAAATAGTGTTATTTTTTGGGGTGACGAATCGTGTGAATTAGCATTTGCAGTTCCCCAGCACAACATGGAAGACATAAGAATTGTAGCGGTTAACAAGACAGATACCTTTCTCAGGTCTACACCTCCAATTCGCTTTCCTATTATAGTCGCGGAAGAAAAACACTTTCCACACAACATCTTATACGGATAAAACTGGAAAAAGTTCTTTGGGAAATAGTGCATTCGTATGAAATTCGAGACCTTTTTTGATTCCATATAGTATCCTCAGCATAAAGTTCCCCGTTAGTTTGTAGTAATAAGTTTTCTTTTTTTAATTTCGTTATTATTCATTTCTCCTTGGATAAAACTGGGTTACATTCAAAAACGAACATTTGTTCGTTTTTCTGCAAAAAAACGTATGCATGACAGACACAGCCTTGTTCGTCCTCTGCCCTTTAGAATAAATTTGGAACTTTTAAATAAATTCCCGAGTGTTTTTATAGAAAGTGTATATCTTTTCAACAATCGAATACGTGCTAGCAAGTCAATACATAAAAATCTTCACTTTTCTAAAAAAAAATTACATTCTGAAATGATTGCGTTTAAGTTAAACTGAACACAGTAATTATCACAACACAGTAATTTTGGTAATTACAAATGACTGAAAGGGGTGTAAACAAAACATGATACGGCGGTAAGAGCGAATCAGCCGTTATCATACATAGGATTTTGAACAATGTAGTTTAAAGACGGCGGCATCCGGAGACTGATTAGTGCTGCCTTGTCCTGAAGAAAGGTTTTTGCTGTGGAGGATCATTCAATGTATGAACCGCCAAATCTTCACTGAAATTTCATTTCATTATTTGATAAAAATCTATAAATGACTTTAGCATCTCGTGCTCTCGTCGCATTTCCCTTTGGTTCGAAGTACCCCTGTTACTCCCTCCATTAGCTTTGACTGTTTTGCAGCCCGTACGGCATCCTTGGCGTATGCCGAGATTAGATCCTGATCAAGGATTGCACCATTTGCCTGTACAGTTGTAGAACTAATAATCTTTAAAGCCCGTTAAATAATCATCACCATATCTTCGCGACTGATTTGCTCGTTTACACCGATGCTGCCGTCTTGCCTTGCACGTTGCCGAGCTTCTGTGCAGCAATGGAACTTTACGAACTCTGCTCTTGTTACCTCCCAGCCGGAATAAAATGGTCCTCACTTCTACCGTTCACTACTTTCTCCAATTTTCCACCTTCTGCCGTAAAGCAAATGACTACCTGATAAGGATTTCATTAGACGTTTTATAAGGTATTTCTACTATGACACTGATCAAGAACAATTCGATTAAGGGAAACCGTAGAAGTTCCTTCTCAACCCTTACCGTCTTTGATCTATGTTTTGAAAGCGCAAACAGTTTTGTAGTATTCAGCCTAAACTTATTTTATCTAAATACCATGGAGGTTGAAAAAACATGAGAAGAGCTTGGCTGATTGTTACACTTTTAATTATGGTCAGCATGTATTTCTTTACTCCAAGTATTCCAGCAGAAGCTTCAGAGAATGGTCTTGCTAAGACACCACCAATGGGATGGAACACCTGGAACAAATTTGGTTGCAATGTTAGTGAAAGCTTGGTTAAAGAAATGGCTGACGCTATGGTTTCAAGTGGTATGAAGGATGCCGGATATCAATATGTGAATATCGACGATTGTTGGCAAACTTCTAGAGATGCAACAACGGGTAAAATTGTGGTTGACCCCGTACGGTTCCCAAATGGAATGAAAGCTCTTGCTGATTATATCCACTCGAAAGGTTTAAAACTTGGACTGTATACGGATGTTGGTTATAAGACTTGTGCAGGGCGTCCGGGCAGTCGAGGTTACTACGATATAGATGCGCAAACGTATGCTGAATGGGGGGTTGACTATGTCAAAGTGGATTGGTGTTATGTTGATCCAGATGCGAAATTATTAAACTCCGGTCCGAAACCTAATGCGGCAACTTGGTACGGTGAATTCGGGAAAGCACTAAACAATTCCGGAAGAGGAATTGTTTATAGTATTTGCAACTGGGGGGAGCAATCACCATGGGAGTGGGGACCGCAAATCGGTAATTTGTGGCGCACTGGCCAGGATATTGGGGATGCATGGGAAAAAGGGACTAATTGGTATAACGGGATCATTAATGCTTATGATACAGCTGTCACTCATAATACCAGCGCAGGACCTGGCGGCTGGAATGACCCGGATATGCTTGAAATAGGTAATGGTGGTGCGACTACAGAAGAATACCGTTCACAGTTCAGCTTGTGGAGCATGCTAGCGTCGCCACTTATTGCCGGGAATGATCTCAGAAGTATGTCACAAGCCACTAAAGATATTTTAATGAATAAAGAAGTAATTGCTGTAAATCAGGACCCGCTTGGAGTTCAAGCTGCTAAAATTATTGACAATGGAGATACCGAAGTGCTTGTGAAACCACTTGCGAATGGTGACAAAGCAGTCGCATTGTTAAATAGAGGGGCACAAGCAACGAAAATTCGTTTAACAGCTGCCGATATAGGACTTCCCTCTTCAGAAGGATACCTAGTTAGAGACTTATGGTCGCATCAGAGCAAGGGATCTTTTGGAACAATCAGCGCTGATGTACCTTCTCACGGTACTGCAATGTTCAGAATAACGCCGGCAGCATTAGCTGATGTGCCTGCTTCACTGGATATTACACCTGCGGCTTCAAATGCTAATTTAGAGGCAGGTAAAACTGTTAGTTACTCAATTACTATTTACAATAGTGGTGTCAAGAATATTCAAGACGCATCTGTAAGTTTACAAGTTCCTAATGGTTGGACAGTAGCGCCAACATCCGCCAACAGATTTAATAACATTGCAATTGGAGAAACGGTAACGGCTAGCTGGAATATTGCTGCTCCTTCTACTTCAGTAGGGTCACAAGATATTGGTATCACATTGAACTACTTAGACGGGAGTATTACAAGGCAGCAGCAAGAAAGTTTAAAAGTTGTAGTAAATTTATCTGACGGCAGCGCGTATTTAAGTGACTTAGCATGGGTCTCATCAACAAATGGATGGGGACCGGTAGAGAAGGATATGTCGGTTGGAAACAATGGTACAAATGACGGAAAAAAAATAACCCTTAATGGTGTCCAGTATAACAAAGGCTTGGGTACAAATTCACGAAGTGAAATCACTTACAATTTAAACGGTAAATATGAATCTTTTATTTCTGATGTAGGAATTGATGATGAGGTCAACCAGGGCAGTGTTACGTTTCAGGTTTTTGGAGATGGGGTAAAGCTGTGGGAAAGCGGACTCATGACAGCAACTAGCCCTACTGTAACTGCGAATATAAATATAAAAGGAGCACAGATTCTCAAACTGGTCGTAACCGATGGTGGGGATGGGAACGCATATGATCATGGTGATTGGGCAGGTGCCAGAGTGATTGCAGCGAAAGTACCCACTACTGCACTCTCAGGAGACAGCAGTGTGAACCCTGGAAGCAGCTTTACAGTAGGAGTTAGCCTGAACAACGTAACACAAAGTGTTTATGCCCAGGACATTACCATGTCTTATGATTCCAACGTATTTGATTATGTGAGTGCGGCAAGCGCAAACAACAACATTCAGATCGTGATAGAGGATAAAGCCACTGCCGGGAAAGTTAGACTCATTACCGCCAATACCGGAGGGGGAATATCCGGAGACACTACGCCGGTTCTAAATCTAACCTTCAAAGTAAAAGCTGGTGTTCAGAATACAAACGGAACGATTGCAGCTACTCTGGCAAAGCTTGGTGTGGCTCCAGAGGGAACCGTAATTCAGGCGGCACTTGGCAGTAAGAGCATTTCAGTAAGCAGTATTGAAGTGGTTGTAGATAAGACAGCTTTGACATCAGCCATTACGAATGCACAGAGCTTGTATGACGCAGCAGTCGTTGGTACAGCCGCTGGTCAATACTCACAGGCAGCCAAGGATGCATTCGGTGCAGCCCTCACTGCAGCAAAAGCTGTAAAAGACAATCAGAGTGCAACACAGTCCCAGGTTGACAATGCCGTAACAGCACTGAACAGTGCAGTTGATGCCTTCAAAGCAGCAGTTATGAAGTCTGCAGACCTCAACAAGGATGGAAGCATCAATGTAGGCGATCTTGCGATGGTTGCTTACTATTACGGTAAGGATTCCACTAGCACAGACTGGGCGGCAGCCAGGATTGCTGATATGAACAACGATAATAAGATCGATATTAGTGATCTTGCGTATGTTGCATCCAAAATCCAATAAGTTATTGCAGCATTATGTCTCCTAGATGATGTTTGCCAGCTGCCGGAACCAAAACGGACCAAGGATACACTCTATTTAGCTTCAGTGGCGGCCGATATGAAAAGCTAATCTGATATCGGCCGCCTAATAAAGACATAACTGCATTCTGATACGCAACTAAAACGTTTTCTGATATTCCAGATTTGTATATCAGCGTAATAACTCTAATTCTTGAAGAACTTCCTTTACATCACAGTCGGGATTCAAGATATTGATCATCTCTTCCGTAATCGGGAAATCATCGTAAATTTTTGCAACAACATCTAATGATGGTGATAATTCAAAATAACCCATAGCAAACTCTACAAAATCCTCTGGTGTATGGCATATACAGCCCAATAAAAAATCAGAACCATCGCTCTCACCTTGTGAAATCTCAACTTTTCCCTTGTGCCAGTTAGTGTCGTTGTTTTTACGCCAAATACAAAAAGTCACATCGTCTTTTTCAATTGCATCGTCTTCAAGTAAAGATAATAATTCCTTTGGAACGTCATCATAAATCCCTTGCATTACTTTATGTTCATCTTGTGCATATGGACTTAATTCAGATTCATGGTCGAAACCTTTCATTATGGAGCCTTCAGGGGAAAACAACATAATTAGATGATCACCTGCTCCATTATTTATTTTCGCCATACAAACACCCTCATCCCAATCTTGAACAAAGCTATGGTAACGAAGCCATTCATCTTGACAAAGAATAATATTTAATGTTGCTTGGATTTTCATTAGCTTTTTTAAGTTTACCGGATTTGGTAAACGCTCTAACACATTTACTTCCATGAATCCTCATCCTTTCATAATCCTTTATTGAATTATTCTTGAAACTATTCGGCTATCCTCCCGTTAGCCGAAAAAAACGGCAGCCGTTCGTTGGCCGGCAAGCCGCAGTATCGTCATTGAGCTAGAGTATCCAGTTAACTTAGAACGTGCGGATTACCCAACTGTGATCCTCAGCCAATGAGATTTTCCTTCCTTAATCTCGCAAACTCCGTCGTATAATACGCCATGGCGATGGCCGGTAAGGCGATTCCGATCAGCAGTGCCGCCTCCCAGCCCCCCGCTGCGTAAGCCCATCCCCCTGCCGCTGAGCCGATAGCGCCCCCTAAAAAGAAAATGGCCATATATAAACCGTTAAGCCTGCTGCGGAATTCCGCTCCTAAAGAGAAAATCACCCGCTGCCCGAGAACCATGTTGGCGGAAACCCCCATGTCTAGCAAAATCGCCGCAACTACGAGGATGGGAACTGCAAATGCAGAACTTGATGGAACCAGCAAGGGAAGCAGCCCGGAAATGATGACGATCGCTAATGCCCATCCCGTAGCCGGGCGAACCCATCCACGGTCTGCCATTCGGCCCGCCGCAGGCGCCACAATTGCCCCCGTTACCCCGACTAATGCGAACAGAGCGACCTCCTTCTGGGTGAAATGGAACGGCGGACTTGTCAATACCAATGGAACTGTAGTCCAAAACAAACTGAACGTTCCGAATACACAAGCATGATAAATTGCCCTCCGGCGTAATGCCGGTGTCGCCTTCAGCAGATACAGCATGGAGTGCAGCAGCGCCGGGTAAGTTGTAGCGGTCGAAGGCCTCCTTGCGGGTAGTGACTTTGCCAATACAAGTGCCAGCGCGAAGATCAATGCTGCAGAGATGAAATAGATGGCGCGCCAGCCCATATACTCCGCCACCAAGCTTGAAACGGGACGCGCGAGCATAATCCCCAGAAGCAACCCGCTCATGACGTTGCCCACATTGCGACCGCGCACGGCTTCAGGCGAAAGATGAGCCGCATACGGCACAAGGATTTGGGCTGCTACGGAACCTACTCCGATCACGAGTGAAGCGGTGAGGAACAGGATGGCGCTTTTGATTACAGCGGCAATTATCAAAACGGCGGCTGTAAGGAGCAATGATGAAAGGATCAACTTACGATTTTCCAGGATGTCTCCCAACGGTACGATAAATAACAAGCCGATCCCGTAGCCGACTTGAGTCAACGTAACGATGAGTGCGGCATTCCCGGAGGAGAGCCCGATGGTCGAACCGATCGAGCCTATCAATGGTTGAGCATAATAAAGATTTGCCGCTATAATGCCGCAAGCGGCTGCCAGGATAAAAATCAGCGATGGCGAAACCAATTTTTCCGTTGGAATGGAAGCTGAATGCATAGAAAGTCCCCTTTGCTCACCAGAAATTTTTCCGGAACAGTCGTTCCGAAATGGGCAAAAAAAATGTTTTATAGCATTTCCATCACCATGTCTACCATCTGCTGCATCTTGCTGCGGTCCCCCTGCACCTTCACAACGATATTTATACTGTGATTCAGGTTTGAGAGCAGATAAGATAAAGTCTTGATATCTTTCTCAGGCATGATTTCCCCCGTCTCCTGACCTTTGCGCAGCAGCTCGTAGAAGGATTGCTCCAACTCGTCAAACCGCTCCCTGATCAACGCATTCAGGGGCTCATCTGGCGAATCCATGCCGACTGCTGCATTAGTAATGAGACAGCCCTTCGGCGACTCGCCGTCCAAGGCGGAATCGATATGTATCTCGAAGTACTGCCGGATTCCCAATTTTGCGGATGTCGCATTGACGAGGATGTCCCGCTTGGCTTGCTTCCACTTCTTGTACCAGTTGATCGCCTCGATATAAAGCGATTGTTTGTCCCCGAACGTTTCGTACAGACTTGATCTGCTAAGATCCATAGCTTCCAGCAAATCGGGAATGCTTGCCGCTTCGTAGCCCTTCTTCCAAAAAACGAGCATCGCTTTATGAAGCACCGCTTCTTTATCAAACTCTTTGTGGCGTCCCATGGTACTCCCTCCGTTTCCGTAGGTACAGTATATACTTTTCCGGAACGGTAAGTCCAGTATTTCCTGCGGATATGAAGTTAGCTCAGGCTGGGATAAGAGTTACCGTTCATTGGCATCGATATGATGGAGGATTTCGTCAACGACGTGCGCGATCGGTGGGGTGGCGTCGATTAGAATCCCGTTCTGGGGAACGCCTTCTCTCGTTTGATGCAAGCGCCGACTGATTTCCCGTTCCTCTGGTCTGCCACCCCAGTCGGTTGGGTCCAGTGCCACTCGCTCATCAATCCGCCGGAGACAGGTCTCCAGGTCGACCTCAAGGATAAACACGCTGTCGAAGAGATCGATGAATTTGGGAAAATTCCGCGAGCCGCCACAGAAAAATGTTGCCGCCTCATCTTGATTGGCGACCAAAGCTTTTACTTTATCTACACGCCAAATGTGGTGTTCGGGTTTAAAGCCATCCGTCGGGGTGCCAGTTTCCGGGTCGCCTTGATAGGCCAATTCACGGTCACCATGAATAGCATGGTAGCCGCGCCGCTGCAATTCGTTGCAGACCGTAGTTTTGCCGGCGCCGGAAACGCCTTCAATCAGATAATTCCTAATGCCCATGTTAGACCCTCCACGAAGAATAAAATGACAAATAAAGTTTTGAAATGGATTTTAAGGTGAATTGTTTGAATAACAAATTAGTTTTGAAGTACTTCTGACAAATTAAATAGAATTACAAATCATAAGACTTGTTGAACTAACGTCACCCGTTAGCTTAGCCCATTTCTGGTTGACGACGGATTAGTGTTGCCTGCTCAAAACTATAGGCGATGCTGATTAGCGTGGGCTCACTTAAAGCCCTCCCGGAAAAGACAACACCAAATGGCCCCTGCGTCGAATCGCCATCAGCATCAATTGTTCCTTTTGCTGAATAACCGGCGGGCACCGTAATAAGGGGATACCCTAACCGGGCAGCAATGTACATGCCATCAACGTCACCGGGTAACATTAAAGCATCTAAGCCGTGTTGATCGAGTACATAGTCAATCCCTTGCGTTACAGCCGGATGGTTATATTCTTGTCGTTTAAGTTGATATGTTGTTTCGTTTAGCGTATTTTGTTCCGAACGAATCAGATTATCTTGGCCAAACTTCAATGCGGATGCAGCGTGTTTCTGATTATAAGCTATCAGATCTTGAAGAGAATGTACGGGCAGATCCGAGTTCAACTTTGATAAATAGCGATTCAGGCCTGTTTTGAATTCGTAGCAGATAACATCATTGTTCCATGGATGCTGTTCCAAATGGAGGTCCACAGGATCGATAACTGTAGCACCTTGCTCACGCAGAACATTAATGGCGGATTCCATGATGGAAAGTCTTTCTTCATCCAACGACCGATAGTAATGTCTAGGAATCCCAATTCGAGTTTTACACAGAAAGTCTCGGTCTAGATAAGTTGTGTAGTCATGAAAAGTACGATGTGTGCTAGTCCAAGTTGCCTTATCGTTTTCGTCAATCCCAACGATTGCCCCAAGTAGAATCGCTGCATCAGTGACTGTCTTTGAAATCGGTCCTGGCGTATCCTGACTTATAGAGATTGGGATAATTCCGCTGCGGCTCGCAAGCCCTACAGTAGGTTTTATTCCGACGAGAAATTGTTGGCTGGCCGGCCCAATAATCGAACCTGCGGTTTCTGTTCCGATCGCTGCTGCTGTCAGGTTCGCCGCTACGGCTGCAGCCGATCCTGAACTTGATCCGCTGACGAAGAGCTTGCCAGGTCCATATGGATTCAACACATATCCTCCTCTGGAACTGTATCCAGCTGGCATACGATTGGACATAAAGTTCGACCACTCGGTCATATTGGCCTTACCTAGAAGAACAGCGCCAGCAGCCCGGAGCTTTGCGGCTACGAACGCATCTTCAGGAGCAAACGACTCAGCCAATGCGATTGAACCAGCGCTCGTATGCATCCGGTCGTACGTATCGATGTTATCCTTTAGCAGGATTGGAATTCCGTGCAGCGGCCCCCTACTACCTGTTGTATTTCGCTCAAGGTCAAGATTCCTTGCTATTACAAGAGCATCTGGATTGATCTCTAATACGGCATTGATCAGAGGATTATACCTATGAATGCGTTCGATATATGCAAGGACGAGGGCTTCGGATGTACATTCACCCGAAGACATTGCCTTTTGCATGCTCACCAAATCGGCTTCCTGAATCCAATCTTGTAAGTTAATGCTCATATATTAAAATACCCCCGGTACTGGTGAATTTTCGGACAACAGTAATATGGTAACATGCTGCCTTGCCAAGGGTATAGGTAAAGTTTTGATTAGATAAGAATGTATCGGTTGGGCATCGCAGTAGAGCTTGTGTTTTCCCGAAGGTTAATGTTGTAACTAAAGTAATCTGCCCGTTACTTCAATGAAGTTAAATTTCGAGACTTTTACGTTAGAAATACGATTAAGTTACAAATTGCTTAGCATATTATTGTTAAAATGTGCTAATATTGTTAATAAGGCGGTGGTAAATAAAATGCAACAAATCTCTGATTATCTTTTTATGGGTTCTATAATTCTGCTTATATTAACCTTGCTTTTTAAAGGAGTAGGCTCTAAAGGTTCTTCTAATCCTATGGGAAACATCGATTTAGCCATGCATGAGAACCATGGTAATGATTTGAAAAGTCAGGACTCGATTATCAAAAGTATATATAAATCAGTTTTCATATGGATATCAATTTTAGGAATACTTGTATCAATACTCTTGTCGAAATTATAAATTCCTACCAGAAATATTGAACAAAAAAAGGCGCTGAAATAAGCGTCTTTTTTGTTAGCCTCTAAGCAGCCAGGGGGAGATGATCAGCTGGGAATAATACGCCGCTCCGCTTTTCACTAACGTTCTCCGTTAGCGCAATGATCAATTTTTGAAAAAATGATCAATTAAAGCATATTACAATATTTAGCCGGTTGCGCCTTTTGTTTCAACCGGATACGGTATCTTTGCGACCGGCCCATCTCGTTCGCTTCATCAGCTCGGGAAACGCCACCGCAAGCAGTACCAACAAGACCCCAGCCCATTGGAGCAAGCTTACGTGCTCGTGTAGAACGATGGATGACAGCATAACCGCGACAGGCAACTCGGCGGCACCGAGGATGCCTGTCAAACCTTCTCCAATTTTCGGAACCCCTACCGCGAACAATACTGGAGGCAAGAACGCGCCAAACAAGCCGAGCAGTACCCCGAACGGAAGCAATCCCTCCAATAGCGCGTGGTTGAACAGGAAGCTGGGTGGGAACAAGAGAAATACAAATAACATCCCGCCTGTAACCATCCAGGCGCTTCGGTATATCGGATGCATGGAAGGCACAGCTTTGCCACTGAACAGAATAAACAACGAGTAGCTTATCGCGGACATAAAGCCAAATATGACTCCCTTCCAGTTAAACTCAGACAAGCCTTGATCAAGTATGCCGGCCGCTAGCCATGTGCCTCCAAACAGGACGATCAGCGTGATCAACACGATGCCGTTCGGACGCCTCCTCTGTTCGACTGAATTGATTAAAACCCCCATCCATGTGAATTGGAATAGCAACAGAATGGCTAGCGAATTGGGAATATATCGCAGGGATTGGTAATACAACAAACCTGTTACTGCTGTTGGCACACCAGCGACCATCAGGATGACTCGATGCCTCCACGAAAACTTCGTGGCAGTCGTCGTGGATGAAGACGTCGTCTTAACGTTTCCGCTCCATCTTCCCTTCCATTTTATGAATAGAACAAGAGTCCAAGCCAATACGAACCCCGTCAACAATTGACTTCCCACGATTTCTCCGAGCGTATAACCTTTTGCGTATGCCTTTGTAACGATTGTCGATAGAATGCCGTAACAGACCGCGCCTAACAAAACCAATAATCTGTATTTCATCGTTATGATTCCTTCCTTGGGTTCCTCTACTAATATATTGGAAACAAAAAAACTTCCTTACTATCGAATATAGAATCGTTGAAACTCGATTCGATATTCGTAGCAAGGAAGTTAAGGCTTCCTGTAGAGACCCCCACCCTGTATTTCATGGGGTTATACGAATGTATTGTTGATTCCTCAAACTAAAGCAAAACAACATAACAAATAATAAGGCGCTCGCTCGCATTTGTCAACTGATGCCGGCTGCCATGGTGTCTTTATTAAGCTATAGTTCCCCGTTAGCTTAATCCATCTAAATAACTTTTAGGACGAAATAATAAAAAGCATCACCACGAGATTGGTTCTCTACATGTTCATCCATCCACCATACTCCGTATGAATAAAAATAAGTTCCTTTTTGTGTAGGTGCATGAAAACTACTTTCTTTCACCACAACTTCTGTAAGTTTACCTTCATTGATTTGCTCGACATGGTATTTGTTCGGTTGCGGCTCATAATTCATAACGAACTTAATAACTTCACCAGGCTGTACTGAAACTGGATTCTCGCCTTTTAAGAGTTCAACTGGACCAATTGTATCCACACATCTTCCTTGATTTTTTGATTGCCAGCAATATGTGCCGAGTTTTGTCTCATACATTCGGTTACCAATCTGAATCTCAGCCTTAGGCGGTTGCTCTCCCTCAAGTTCCTTGCCTATTGGCTGTTTTGAACCATTTGACTGAGCACCAGAACAACCAACTGAGCCCATGAGCACTAGAGCCATCAAGAAAAACAATAGAAATCTCTTCAAATCCAACCCTCCAGTCTTTATAACGACGTTTATTGTTCAAACGAAAGAACAAGTAGTTAGGTTGCAAACAAAAATACAGGGAATTAGTGAGCAACATTTATGGTTCACTTTTTTCATAATTCCCATAACTTCATTGAACATAACTGCCCGTTAGCGTGGAAAAGACAGCCGATCGTCATGACCGGCCGCCGCGATGTCTTTACTAAGCTATAGTTCCTCGTTACTTCAATGAAACAAGGGTTTGTTACCTATCGCGGCAATCTGTCCCTTGTAAATGCACTATCGTTCCTGCATTAGTTGAATAATCAGCCGCGTTGTCTAAAGTCATCCCAATAATTTTTGCAAATTGTTTTTAAATCTTCAAGTGAAATCGAATTACGCTCAGGGTCATAAATATTAATTTCACTTGCCTTAACGTTAAGATACCCGAAGGACTGCCCTCCGCTTAGACTGCAAAATACCTTTACCTTATCCTCACTAATATCTGTCTTCAAGATTTCAATATCGATTTTGTTTAGTTCATTAAAGTCTTTAATTATAACATTAGTGTCAACGTCTTCTAAGTACAACTCAGCAGGATTAATAAGTTTTACGATAAAGCCTCTAAACTGAGGCTTTATTCGTTCGGCGAGATACATTATATCAACGGTAAATTCAATCCCATCGAAGGTATCCCTAATCTCTTCTATACCACCATCGTGGAAAATACTGAAAAGCATTTCCTGATTCTCTAAGTTCAAATGCATTTCCTCCACTAATTCGACTAATTACAAAACCACGCTATCGTTCCCCGTTAGCTCAATGAGCTAACTCTTCTTTATGATTGGTTACCTTGACGGTCATGAAAATTGAGAAAGGGATTGTTCGTGGCTGCATTGGGACAGTAACCCCGGCCCCTTCCGCTGATAGTCAAGCGGAAGGGGCTTTCCCTTTTGGCGGGAATGCGAGGTCAATCGTCCGAGGAATGAGGATGCCGGCTTGCTCCTTCATTGTAAAGCTCTCCCCATTCTTTCATCAGCAAAATAATTGGGTTCAAGGTTTTACCAAATTCGGTTAGCGAGTATTCTACCTTTGGCGGCACCTGATTGTACGTTTTGCGCTCTATGATTCCTTCACGTTCGAGTTCCCGCAGTTGTAAGGTAAGAATATGATGCGTGACCTGAGGGTAAATTCTGCGAAGCTCACCGAACCGCTTCGTTCCGCTCATTAAGTGATAAAGAATCACCCCTTTCCACTTCCCACCAATAACATCAATCGTCGTTTCGACTGGACACTTTTTTTCTGGAGCATTTGCCATCCCGTTATCCCTCTGCATAGTATTATTTTTGTTACTTGGTATTATTAATTTGCGTACTTTAAGTATATTACTAACTTAAATATAATGAAATAGCCGACGGCATCCAATATGTGAAGGGAATGATTGCAATGGGGAAAGCGGAAGACATAAAGAGATTTGAGGGCCAGACAGCGATTGTCACTGGAGGCGGCACCGGGATGGGCCGTGCTGCAGCGCTAAGGCTCGGCAGGGAAGGCGCCAATGTCGTCATAGCGGGTCGACGAACGAAAGAGCTTCAAGAAGTTTATGAAGAAATTGTCTCTCAGGGAGGTAGGGCCCTCGCTGTTCAGACTGATGTTGCCGATCCTCGTCAGGTCGAAGCGCTTGTAAACAAGACGCTGGATGTGTTTGGAAGTCTGGATATGGCTTGGAACAACGCCGGCATTCTTGGTGCTTTCTCACCTGTACACAAACTATCCTTTGAAGATTTCGATACTCTGATGTCGGTCAATCTGCGTGGTGTGTTCGCCTGTCTAAAATACGAGATCGAAGCAATGCTCGACCGTGGATTCCGGGGCTCGATCGTTAACACTTCTTCGTGGACGGCGCATGGGGCAATGCCGGGTACTTCAGGCTACGCAGCCTCCAAGGGAGCACTCGATGCAATGATGAGAACCGTGGCGTTGGAGGTTGGTCCTAGCAACATTCGGGTTAACAATGTCAGTCCTGGAATGATTGCAACCCCGATGTCGCAGGAGGTTCTAAGCGACGAGACTACGGCGCGTCCCTTCGTCAAGCAAACTCCCTTACAGCGGGTGGGCCAATCCGAAGACGTGGCGGATGTCGTGGTCTGGCTTCTCTCCGACGACGCTCGTTTTGTTACTGGTCAGAGCATACTCGTAGATGGCGGTTACACTATCGGCGGATTACGCCCGTGACTGAACGAAGCGATATATTGAAGCCAAACGGCAGCCGAATGATTAATTCCCGGCTGCCGTTTGGTCGTTTATATATCAATATACATCGTGGCTGTTGTACAAGTAGTCGACGGACTGTGTAGTTTTCTTACAAACAGTACTAACTGAATTGTGATGCCCGATGAATCAACTTCTAGTCTCTAACATCTAAACCTTCTTGTTCTCTAAAACCTAAACTTTTATTATCAATGGCTTTTTTGCGTCTATAATAATGGAAACCATTCCAAGTCCTTCGATAGAATTCCTTGTATCAAACCGAAAGGATCTTCCTATCTTTCCATCCACTTCATTCCAGTAAGTTTAATGAAAATCTCCCTCTTCATCACAATATTCCAGTAATGATACTTCAAACCCCGCTTTTTCAAATACTTCTACGAATGTTTTCGCGTCATAAACTATTTTGTGAGTTGCCGCTGGATGGTCCACCGGACCAGGACCACCGACTTGAACAGCGGCGGACCAAGACTTGAAAAATAAAGTCTTTTAGACTGCCGCTGTATTTGTTCAACTAAGTCTCAAACTGTCGCTGTCCCACTTAACTATCGTTCTTCGTTAGCTTAAAGAATGATTGATTACTAACACCGTGCTTGAGCACTCCTATTTTACGTATTCATAATCCCATTCTACCTTACAAACTCTTGTATTATATCCCCGATACCATTCTGCTGCACCTTTCCTTTTGGCGACTAAATGCCGTTCGTTCTATTTCCAGTTTAGGATGGCCTCAACGGATTTTTGTAAAGGTGGTGATTTGTAGCATAAACTACCTATCGGTTGTCAAATAGGTTATCCGCTGTTAGTTGGATGTGTGCTCTAAAGAGCTCGACGGCACGATCGCTGTCGCGGCTAAGAACGGCATCCGCTAAAGCCTTATGCTCGTCGCGGCCATCGCGAGTCGGCTGCTGTTGGAACGACCAATGTCGATAAAATTCGCTCAAATCCCAAAGGCGTTTGCAGATATCCAATAGAACCGGATTTGGACATGCGGCGATAAGTTCGTAATGAAATTGACGGTGGATGTCAGACCACTCTTCGCGAACGGCAAGCTTTTGATTCACTTCCTTGTACTCGGCCGTTTGCGATAATTTGTGGTGAACGGCGATGACATTGGATTCCCATGTGAGATCGCCATGGGCGATGGACAGGCGTAATGCTGCGGATTCATTGATCGACCGCGCTTCTATGATGCTATTCAGTTCTTCTTCCGACACCGTCTTCACTGAAAATCCGTGATTCGGGTTTTGCAAGACAAGGCCTTGGCTTGCCAACCGGGTCAATGCTTCCCGAACGACAGCAACCGAGACATCGAAACCTTTGGCTAATTCCGAAACGGTTAATGGAGAGCCCGGTTCATATTGTCCGGACAGAATATCAGACTGCAGTTTTTTCGTGACATTTTCGCTTAATGTGGACGAACCATTTCTTTTGGCCATGAAGCCGGCACCATCCTTCATGCACATCGGGATTAAACACGTTTAAATAGTTTACACCTAAATCAATAAAAAGCAAAGATTAAATTCGACAATGGGAACATTAAACGATTATCATTTACAAAATCGATTCTTTTGAATATAATCGATTTTGCATTAAAAAAAGGAGGTAGTTTACTGTGAGCAACAACCCATTTGCCAAATTACCGGAAGTCGCAGTCTTTCAGGTGACGAGTAACGACATTGCGGAGGGCCTTCCTCTACCGCCACAGCAATTCTCGGGGATGTCAGGGGTGGAAGGCGGCCAAGATCTTTCTCCCCATTTGAAATGGTCGGGTGCGCCCGAAGGGACGAAGAGTTTCGCCGTAACCGCGTATGACCCGGATGCCCCGACCGGATCGGGCTTATGGCACTGGGCCGTCATCAACATCCCTGCCAGCGTCACCGAACTGCCGGCCGGCGCAGGCGACGAGCATGGTAGCGGTTTGCCGCAAGGCGCCTTGCAACTGCCTAACGATGTGCGACTCGAACGGTTTATCGGTGCGGCGCCTCCAGCGGGACACGGTCCGCATCGGTATTATTTTGTCGTTCATGCACTGGATGTCGAGAACATCGGCGTCGACCCTAAAGCCACGCCGGCTCTCTTAGGATTCACTATGCTGAGCCATACGCTGGGGAGAGCCATCCTCGTGGCAACAGGGGAAATCAAGTAACTTGTGCCACCAGCCGATAGAATTTTGAGGCGTTAGATCATTTGCGGCTGTGGGCGCAAAATCAATTTACCCTAATTATGAGAACTTCTCTGTGTTGTGGTGTAGAGCAACAACCCCGGCAGAGTTATTGAAGTATTTCTTTGCTGCCAGTACTTAGAGGCATTTCTTTGCTGTTGCGGCAAAGAAATACTTCCAGTTTCACGGAGTGATAAATTTATCATCACAGGCATTCAGGAGCGTTGCTTAGCAATGCTGTTTTGTCCTATAGAAATGAGGCGTCCCAATGCAAATAAATCATCGCATTCAAAAAACTGCCGGAGAGCTATTGCTGGGCATTCTTGTCTTTACACTCATTATCTCCGTTATGAATGCAACCATGTTTAATGTTGTACTTCCGGCTATCAGCAAACAGTTCCAACTTTCGCCATCGCAAGCGAGCTGGATCATCACGGGCTATATGATTGTATATGCAATTGGCTCGGTAACTTACGGGAAATTGACAGACAGATACAGCTTGAAGAATTTGTTGACGTTTGGTCTGCTACTTTTTGCAATTGGGTCTGTTGTAGGCTTAGTGGCTATTCAATATTGGATGGTAATAGTGGGACGAATTGTACAGGCGGCCGGTGCATCGGTCATTCCGGCGGTTGCAATGATCGTGCCGGTTCGTTACTTTTCACCCGAAAGGCGCGGTCGTGCGCTGGGTACCGTCGCAATCGGGTATGCACTCGGTTTGGCACTCGGTCCGATCATTGCCGGGGTGGTGAGCAGTACGTGGAACTGGCGGGCTTTATTTGTGATTTCGCTTTTATCGCTGCTTACGTTGCCAATGTATCGGAAATATTTAGATGATGAAAAGGGAGTCGCCAGAAAAATGGATTTTATTGGCGGATCGCTTTTGGCGGGCACTGTAGCCGTTCTGTTATTGGCTTTAACAAAAGGGAATATATGGCTAGTGGTCAAGACCCCAAATTGTAGACATTGAAAAAAAGCCCTATACTGCAAGCTGGCGCCGATACTCTATCGGTGTCAGCTTGTTTAGCTTTAATTG